>CAZURN010000026.1:0-25340 GCA_964623165.1 uncultured Syntrophobacteraceae bacterium | reverse complement strand
TGGACTATGCGGCCTGGAGGCGGTTCGACAAGGTCATGAATTTTGTGGTGCCCGATGTGGAGATGCGGCGCAGGATCCTGGAGAAGATCCTGCAAAAGATGGATGCGGAGGTGGACACCGTGGAGCTTGCCCAAGTCACGGAAGGGTACACTGGGTCAGACCTTCGCCTGGTGGTGAGGGAGGCAGTCCTGGAAGGGTTGCTCAAAGACAGGAAGCATCTGGATCACCAGGATCTGGTGCGCGCGGTGGAAGAGTTCCACAGGAGGAATGCGGACTATCGCCGCTACGAGAGCCCATGACAGGGCTTTCATTAGTCTATGACGGACTTGGTCCTGCCACGTGGGGTGTCACAAGGGGCAGGCATCAGTTCAGCCGCTCTGAGCACCTTAACCCCGAGATGCTACTCATCAAGACGGCACACGGCAACGGCGTCATTCCGGTAAGGGCAGGTCAGCCCCTCGATGTTCCTGCCCTGAACCATCACCCAGGTCACGCCGAACTCATTCCCAAGCCTTCGAAAATCATCCAGACCGAAATTCTCGAATCCTTGCAATGCCCTGGTTTGTCGGTACCAATCTTCGGCGATCCTGGGAGGTGCCTTGTCCCAGTTGTTCTTGACCGCTTGGAGGGCGAAGGATTCGGCCACTACCCCAGGATCCTTGACGAGGTCTGCGAGCATGCTCCTCTCAGCGATGGCCCTGAAGCCGTGGAAGTCCTGCCCTCTGAACCTCATGTGATGAGGGTCGAGAGCGAACAAGGCGTCCCGGGGAGTATTGAGCCGCACCCACTCAAAGGCCTGGACCCAGTGGTTCCGGCTTGATGTTCCGGGCCACACGATGTGCTCGGTGGAAGAGAAAGAATTGCGCTGGGCCAGGGTCATCACCAGGCAAAGGGGTGCTAAGAAAAGGACCCATCGCACAAAGCGGCGCTTGAGCACGAACTGGCCCATAAGTCCTCCGATGAGCATGAAGAAGATCAAGTAAACCAGGTGAAGGCTGCGCATGGGTTGGTAGGGACCAAGTCTCGAAAGCTCGGTCGGGAGCGTTGTGACAAGGGCAACGGCAAGAAAGGATAGGCCGAAAAGAGCAACGCGTCGGCTCAAATGGGCGAGTGCCGGTGTGGTGCCCTTGAGGGGAACTGTGCTCATGGAAAAGAGGAGCACCAAGGGGGCGACGATTCCCAGCCACTCGTACCAGGTCCACTGGACCAAGTAGTGGTGTCTGCGGTTTTGACGGATCTCCTCCCAGATCGCCGAGTCGACGTCGACCGCCAGAGCCGCGGAGAGAACTCCAGGGGCAAGTGTTTCTGGCTCTCGGCGGGGCCTCCAGCCGAGAAACAGGCAGAATATGGCACCGAACGTTGCCATCAGGGGATGGATGACCGCAGCCAGGACCATGAGCAGGCTGGCGATCGAGTGGCGCTTGTCCAGCACGGCGACGACGGCGAAGAGGATTGCCGCAGTGGCGATGGATCGGGGGTGGAGGTGGTAGTCCATGATGAGAAGTGCAGTTCCAGAGACAGGCAGGGTCAGAAGAGCGGTGACGGTCATCACTGCGGCCCTGCGGGCCTCTTCCTTGAGAAAGCACCGTCGGCTGATCTGAAGGCATGCCAGCAAGACGAGGAAGATGGAGAGAACGTGAAGCAGGAATGCTGCCACGTCCAAGGGCAGGCGAGTTGTGCGCACGAAGAGGGCGATCAGTTCATCGAAGAGCGTGAGACGGGTCTGCTCCAGAAAGAAGAGAGCGTCCGTCGGAAAAAGGGATGGGTCCAGGTTTCTCTTTATGGCGGGCAGATAAATGGCATCGTCTTCCGCCCCGGGGTGGTACCCGTGGACAAGGATGCCAGCCATGGTCAGCACGGTGACGAACAGGAAGGTCTTGAGTCTTTCTGTGTTTTGAGGGATCACTTGGAAGGCCGCCTGGAAATGAGGTCTGCCAGGAGTCCCATGAACAGGATCTGGATGCCCCCGAGAATGAGCAGCACTGGAACTTCCCCGATGCCAGCCAGGTGGGAACTGACCAACTGGAATATCCCGAGGAGAATCCCCGCACTCAGGATGACCAAGGCGGGGGGGATGAAGATCTTCAATGGATTGAAATAGGCTGCGAGGCGCACGATGAGGATGAGGAAATTCAAAGTGTCACGAAAAGGCCTTATCTTGGACTTGCCTTTCCGCTTGTAGTAGTTGACGGGGAGGAACTCAACCCTAAAGTCGTTGCACATGAGCGCGACGGTGAGAGTGGTGGTGAAGGAAAACCCGTCGGAGATGATCCCGGTGAACGGGAGGTACGCCAGCTTTCTGAAGGCTCGAAGTCCTGAATTCAAGTCGGGGATCTTGCGTCCGCACAGGATGTTCGCCAGTTTGCCCAACACCCATTTGGGCAGTTGGCGCATGAGTGGAATCTGGACGCTCTGACCATTTCTGGAACCCACCACCATGTCACAGTTGTCCATGGCCCTGATGAGTTGGGGGATTTCCCCGTTGGGGTAGGAAGCGTCAGCGTCGGTTATGACGATGATATCTCCCTTCGCCCTTCGGATGCCGGTCTTGAGGGATGCCCCGTAGCCCTTGTTCTCTTCGTGTCGGATTAAAACGATCCCGTCCCTCCCATTCACAATGGCGCCTGTGCCGTCGGTAGAACCGTCATCGACCACAATGATTTCGTGGGGTGCTTCAATGCTCTCGAGGGCAGCTTGCACCTCATCGAGGACCATGCCGATGGCGTCCGCTTCGTCAAAGGCGGGGATGACGACACTGACAAATGGGATTTCAGGGGCAGGCCCGAGTCTGTCTCTTTCCTGGACCATTGAAATCTGTGTTGTCAAACGTTTACTCCATGCCCAACAAATTGATCGCTGCTGCTTGCCCTCAAGGAGAAAAGTGGCGGGAACTGGCCATCAGTAACGTTTTACTAATTCCAGGAGCAGTTGTCCAGTGGCGGATGCGTGATTGAAAAAGCGTTTGCTGAACTTCGAGCGGATGAGTATTAAAAAAAAAGGACGCAAATTGTGTCGCTAAGGAGGGTCCGAAGGGAAAATGGAATCCTTGGTCCAGCGCTGCCATCCACGATTGCCTATCATCTTCGTGATCATTTGCCTGCTGGGGCTTTCGGGATGCATCAAACCCAGAATCACCCTTTTCCCGGACCCGGGAACGGAGCCTCTGAAGGAATCTGTTCTGGAAGGGGAGGGAAGAGGAAAGGTGGCGGTCATCGGTATCCAGGGATTCATCTCCGACACGCCCAAAGGCGCGCCATTCCATTCCAGGCTGAATATGCTCCAGGATGTGACCGCCCAGCTCAAAATGGCTGAGGAAGATGACCAGGTCAAGGCGGTCATCCTCAAAATAGACTCTCCCGGGGGGTCCATCACTGCCAGTGATGCTTTGTACCATGAGATCATGGAGCACAGGAACAGAACCGGCCACAAGATCATGGCGATGCTGATGGATGTGGCCGCATCGGGAGGATACTATGTGGCGCTCAGCGCGGACGAGATCATGGCCCACCCCACGACCATCACGGGATCCATTGGGGTCATCTTCGTGAGACCCAAGGTTGAGGGGCTCATGGGCAAGGTCGGGGTCAACGTGGAGGTCAACAAGTCAGGCAAGAACAAAGACATGGGGTCCCCTTTCAGGCAGACTTCGCAGGAAGAGGAGAGAATCCTTCAGGGACTCATCGATCAGATGGGCCAGCGCTTCCTAAACCTGGTGGCGAGCCGCCGGAGAATGGACGCAAGCACGCTGTTGGCAGTCGCCGATGCAGGGATCTATCTCGCGGATGAAGCCCTCAAGCTTGGACTCATCGACAGAATCGGGTACATGCAGGATGCTGTCTCCCGGGCGAAGAAACTGGCGGAACTTGCAAGCGAGGCCAAGGTAGTGGCCTACCGTCGAGCCGACTACCCGGACGACAACATCTACAACCCTGGAAGCTCCAAGGCTGGAGAGGAAGGCTTCAGCCTGGGCGGGGTGAACGTGCCAAACCATCTCCTTCCACCGCCGAGCGGCTTTTACTACCTGTGGCTTCCAGGCGCCGCAGGCATTTAAGCCTTGGGCAAACAACTGCCCGGCGTTCCAGGCATTCCTCCCTTGTCCCCATCCCAATCACGTCGCTGCCGTTAAGGGTTCGCTGGGAACGCTTCACGGACTGCGGTGGCGATTTCCCCTGCGAGGGATGCGACGGCCCGGCTTTGGGCGGCCACCAGGGCTTCATAAGACGTCGCATCCACTGCTTCGCTGATTTCCGAATTCCTCTGCACCAGTATCTTCCTGCCCTGTTCTCCATGGAGAGTCCACCTGGCGTTCAGCGTGGCTCGCCCTCCAGGGACACCCTCAAATTGGTTGACTTCTACCGCTACATGGCAATCCGGCTGTGACGTCCTGGGCCAGGGATGAATGACAACCCGGTTCGTGTGAAGGGCCGTGGAAATGTTTTCTGCCAACACCCGGATGAAGTTCTCCGAGAGGGGCTCGGCCCAGCGGTCGAATTCAGCGAGGTCAAGCTTTCCGGGTGTGGCGCGGGTGACAATCTGTGGCCGGTCAAGGTAGTCAGGAAACTTCACGGGCCCGATTCCTACGCAAATTTCGGGTCGAAGGGAAAAGGAGTCGGAACCTCTTTGTGAACCCATCGTCGGATGGAGTAGGTAAAATCGGGATTCCTTGCTGGTGGAGCATGCTCCCGCGCACGTCGCCACAACCGCAAGGAGGATACAGGTCAGGGAACGAATGGATGGTCGGATCATTCTACTTTCCTTGTGTCTTTCCCTTGATGAAGGACTCAGGATGCCTTTCGATATAGTCTGCGACGATACGGAGGGAGCGCGCTGCCCCCGACAGTTCCTTGAGGGTCTTGGCCAGTTCATAGGGCAGGTCCCCATGCTCGTTGACCATGTTCTCCACCGAACTGAGCGTCTTCTCCGCCTGCTTGGCCGCACCCTCGGCCGCCTTGAAGGTGTTCTCCAGGCTTGTGGTCACGGCGGGGACGCGTCCTTCGATGCTGCGAAACAGCTTTTGGCTCTCTTTGACCGTTTCGTTGAGTCCCGAGGTCAAGGGCTTGAGGTGAGCATTCAGGTCTTCAGCCAACCTGTGTATCTCCTTGAGGGCGCCGTGCAAGTCGAGGGAAAGGGGTTCGATGCGGCTGTCCAGGTTGCGCACCATGGACTGCACGGCCTTGACAGTCTGGTTCAGGGAAGACACCGTCTCCTTGAGTTCCGATGAGGTGACGAATTCGGCGATGCCCGTCATGGCTGTGTGCATCTTGTTGATGATGTCTTCGAGGGGGAGCTTTTGGATGGTTTCGAGGATTTGCTCCAAGTTTGAGGGGACCGTGGGGATTTCAGGATAGCCCGGTTCGCCGCCCACCAGTTTCGCCGGCTTCCCTGGAAAGAGATCCAGCAGCACGTATAGTTGCCCGGTGACGAAGCTCTGCATTCCCAGCTGTGCCCTCAGGCCCTGTTGGATGAGATACTCGAGGGTGGTTTTTGCGTCTTGTTCCCTGAGCGCCTTGTCCTGGTTGTTCGCCTTGTGGCTCTCACTGAGCCGGTCCAGCTCGATTTCGATGACGACGGGTATTTTCAGGGAAAGGTCCTTCTTGCTCAAGGAAACCTTGATGTCCTTGACGGTGCCGATTTTGACTCCCTTGAAATCTACGGGAGCCCCGGGGTTAAGGCCCTTGACGGATCCCTCGAAAAAGACGACATACTTTGCCGTCGCCTTGAAGAACTTCCCCGTCCCGAAAATGAGGAGACCCAACACCACCAGGCCCACCGCTCCCACGACAAAAGCACCAATGATTGTCAGATTAGCCTGCTTGCTCATGATTCTGCTTTACAGAAAATGTGATGGGTGAATCCCATGGACTGACGGACCATCCCGCCAAGGCACTGCGAATGGCCCGGCATCGGCTCATTGCATTCCGGCCTTGAATTCGCCCCGAGAGAGAAAGGTTCTGACCTTGGGATCCTCGCACTCGACGAGGAGTCTGTGAGGGTCGCCAGAGGCGATCATGGTCCTGGTGTCGGGGTCGAGAAAAATGGAATTGTTTCCAATGGCAAAAATGCTTGCGAGTTCGTGGGTCACCACGACTATGGTGGCTCCAAGGCTGTCCCGCAGTTCCAGGATGAGGTCGTCCAGCCTGCGCGAACTGATGGGATCCAATCCGGCGGAAGGCTCGTCGAAGAAGAGAATGTCAGGATCCAGTGCCATCGCCCGTGCAAGCCCCGCTCTCTTGCGCATGCCCCCGCTGATCTCCGAGGGGTAGAATTCCTCGTATCCGGCAAGCCCCACGAGTGCCAGTTTAAAAGAGACAATCTCCTCGATTTCTTGCTTGTTGAGTTCCGTATATTCACCCAGGGGCAAGGCAATGTTTTCTGCCAGTGTCAAAGAACTCCAAAGCGCTCCGCTCTGATACAAAATGCCGAACCGGCGCATGGTCCGTTCCCGTTCGTTGGAGTCTGCATCCCAGAAACTCTCGCCGTCATAGTTCACGCCCCCCTTGGCTGGCCTCTTGAGCCCGATGAGATGGCGAAGGAGTGTGCTCTTGCCACATCCACTGCCCCCCATGATGATGAAAATGTCCCCCCGGTTTACCGTGAAGGTGAGGTCCCGCTGGATGACAAAATCCCCGTAGGCCATGGTGAGGTCACGCACTTCAATGTGTGGTGCAAAACCAATATCCACGGGTCTGATGGTCCCTTATATACCCAAAATGTCGTAGATGACTGTCAGAAGTGCGTCCGAAACCACAATCAGGACAATCGCCGTCACCACCGCCGAAGTGGCGGCTTCACCGACGGCCGATGCGCTCCTCCCGCACTGCACCCCTCGGTAACACCCGGCAAGGGCCACGAGCACCCCGAAAACTCCGCTCTTGATGAGACCGGCGACAAAGTCGATAAGTCGCACGGCATTTCTGGTCTCGTGGTAATACTCAGCCAGGGAAAGGTCGAGCATGCTGATCCCCACCAGGGCTCCTCCCATGATGCCCATGAGATTCGCATAGAGGCAGAGGAGGGGAAGCATGAGCACTAGGGCGATCATCCTCGGGAGGACGAGGTACTCCATGGGGGATATGCCCAGGGTCTTGAATGCATCGATTTCCTCGTTCACCTGCATGGTGCCCAGTTGAGCGGCAAATGCCGCCCCGGTCCGTCCAGCCATGATCACAGCAGTCATCATGGCTCCCATCTCCCTGGCCATGCCAAGACCCACGAGGTCTGCCACATAGATCTGAGCCCCGAAAAGCCTCAGCTGGATTGCCCCGACGAAGGCGAGGATGAGCCCAACAAGGAGGCTGATGAGGGACACGATGGGCAGCGCTCTGGCACCGCAGTCCTGAAGGAGAAGGGACAGGTCGGACCTGCGGAACCGGGCCTTTCCAACGAGGAACCTGAGGAGTGCTACGAAGGCTTCGCCAATGAATGCCAAGGTTTCGGACAGGGACTTCTCGACCAGAAGGACGTCCTCCCCAATACGTGCCAGAAATGGGTCGTCCTTGTCCTCCTTCCGGATATCTTCTCTTTCGGGAACCGCAGCTGCCAGGTTGAGAAGTCTCCGGGCTCCCTGTGGCAGTCCATCCGTACTGACATCGATGCCTGCCTGGGCACAATGGTCAAGGATCTCCTTCACGAAGATCAGAAGACTTGTGTCCCATCGAATCACCTGGTCTGTGTCGAAAGCCACAAGACGAACGGGCGGATCGCCTTGGAGGGAGCCATGGAAAGTGTCTGTGGGAGGGAGTCCGTGAGTCATGGCCCAGACGCCTGAAATGGCGATGAGCAGCGTCCCGTCATCGGGTCGGGCGTAGCTGATTTTGGACTCCCATGACTCTTCAGGCACGAATCTCCTTTACCCGTCTCTCATGGTTGCACAAATGGTTCAACAGCGTCGACGGCGACGGTGTTCCTCTCGTTGTGAAGCCAAGACCTCCTTAAATCAGATGAGATGGCAGTTGTCAAATTCAACGACGCTCTTGACGAAGGCTTCACTCGCTCGAGCCTGAGAAGTGCAGACGAGATCGATGAGGATGAGAAGGGCCTTTCAGTTCGAGGCAGAGAATCAAAGAAGCCTTGAGAAGAACACGAATAATGGAGTATAGGAATAGCGAGGCTGACTGTCAGAAACTTCTTTTGCCCCGCGCCCTTCCGGGACGCCCGAAGCAATGCCTCTGATTCCGGCCCCTCAAATGAGAATCGTCCGAAGCACCCTCGTTTCACGCCCATGTATGGGGTATTTATGGCCAGTCGTGAACTTCGCTGGACCTTAGCGCTGGTTTTCTTCCTGCTGATGCTGAGTATCGGTTCCCTCTTGGTCCCGATGGAGGCGGTGTGTGCCAGAAAAGGCAGGCACGCTGCCTCCGCCGGTTCAAGAGACGGGACTCTCCAGGGGGAGCTTTCGCCGTGCATGGGTTGCCACGCCAAGTACTATGAATCCTGGTCTACGTCTCGCCACGGATTGACGGTTCAGCCGTTCACGAGGAAGATTGCTCAGAACGCATTTGCGCAGTTGCCGGAGCCGGTCGCCATCGGGGAGTTCCGGTACACCCTGGAGCTCGGATCGGAAGGGGGCTGGGTCGTGGAGCGGACAGGGAAATCGGAGAAGAAATACAAGGTCGACCATATTATGGGAGGGAAGAACGTTTCCTTCCTGCTCACGACACTGGACAGGGGACGCCTACAGGTCTTGCCCCTCGCCTATGACGTGGGCAAGAGGATCTGGCTGGATGCCCCGACGAGCGCAGTGCGGCATTTTGTTGAGCGGGGTAGTGACCCGCAAAACTGGAAGGACCCGGTTCTCACATTCAACACGGCCTGCTTTCATTGCCATGTGCTTCAGTTTTCCACCAATTACGACGCTGAAAAGGAAACCTACCACAACACATGGTCAGAGCCTGGAATTCGGTGTGCGGCCTGCCATGGTCCTGTGGAAGAGCATGCCAGGGCGATGAAGGAGATCCCGAAGGGTGACGTTCCTCAAGAACTGAAGCTGATCAGTTGGAAGTTCCTGAGTTCTCAGCAGAAGAACGAAGCGTGTGCCCCATGCCATGGAAAGATTCGCTCACTCACCAATTCCTTCCAATCGGGAGACCGCTTTCTGGATCATTATGATCTGGTTCTTCTTGAAGATCCAGACTTCCATCCCGATGGTAGAGACCGGGGTCAGAACCATACCTACGTCCGCTGGCTCATGAACCCGTGTGCGAAATCGGGCAAGCTGGACTGTCTCCACTGCCATGAGCCGGGCGGGCAGTTCCGTTTTGAGGGCAACGAGAGGGTCAACGATACATGCAGACCCTGCCATGAAGATCGCGTGCAGAATGCCAGGAGTCATACGAACCATCCGGAGGGGAGCGAGGGAAACCGCTGCATTGCCTGCCACATGCCCAAGACCCGGGTGGGTTCGGTGTGGAGGAGCGATCACTCGATGCTTCCGCCCACCCCGGCCGCCACGCTGGCCTTTGAATCTCCCAACGCATGCAATCTCTGCCATCATGACAAAGGGGTTCAGTGGGCCGACGAATGGGTGCGCAAACGCCAGACACGCGATTACCAGGCATCCACACTGCAAAGGGCTCGGCTCATCGAGGAGGCTCGAAAGAAAGACTGGTCACGGCTGGACGAAATGCTTCAGTTTATTGCGGGAAAGGAACGTGATGAGGTCACGGCTGCATCTCTCATACGGCTGCTGACCCTGTGTGAGGATGAGCGGAAATGGCCGGCCCTGCTGGGCGCTCTGAAGGACGAATCCCCTCTCATTCGGGCGAGCGCGGCCCAGGGACTCGCAGGGAACTTCGGTCCCGAGGCTCTGAAGGAACTCCTCGCCGCCACGGAAGATGAGTACAGGGTGGTTCGCATTCGGGCTGCCATGGCCCTCTCAGGGTATCCGCGCACCATGTTGAGCGAGGAGGATTTCCAGGCTCTGGAAAGAGCCACCGCCGAATTCATGGCGTCCCTGAAGATCCACCCGGACGATTGGGAATCCCATTACAACATGGGGAATTACCTTCTCAACCGTGGACATCTGTCGGCGGCTTTGGTGGCCTACGACACGGCGGTTAGGCTGGACCCCCGGCGAATTCTCCCTTACCTGAATGCATCCATTGCCGCCGCGCGTCTCGCTGACATGGTGCGGGCGGAGGAGTTGCTGCAAAAGGCCCTTGAGATTGAGCCCAACAGTCCGGCGGTCAACTTTCACATGGCTCTGCTGAGGGCCGACCAAGGGGACATGCCCCAAGCGGAAAAGCACCTGCGCGCTACACTCAGGGCCGATCCCCAAATGGCTGAAGCCGCCTGCAACCTGTGTGTGCTTCTGGCGAAGGATCGTTTGGAGGAAGCGGTTCAGTGGTGCCGGAAAGCGCACGAACTCGATCCAGGAGATGGCAAGTACGCATACACGCTGGCGTTTTTCGAGCGCAAAGGCGGAAAGACAGATGAAGCCATTCGGATTCTACGGGATGCCATTGGGAGGGAAGCCACCAATACCGAGGCAATCCTGCTTCTCGCTGAAATTTACGAGGAACAGAGTCTCAAGACCGAGGCGAAGGCGCTCGTTGTCGGTGCACTGTCCAACATCGCCCTTTCCAGCCGTGATCGATACCGGCTGTTTCTGAAACTCCAAGAACTGGACCCATCCGTTCCTCCGGGTGAAAAGACTCCCTCGGAGGACCAGGGCAGCAATATGGCGCCGCCCACTGAGGCAGAGAAGGACATCTGATGGCGTGTCGACGAAGTCCGAGTCAATATCTTCATCCGTGAAGGGGCGATGAGCAGTGGAAGCTTGATCAGGTTTCGTTCCCGCCTTTGGCCGGAATGAAACCTGATGCGGTGATCGCACCAGCCTTGATATCCCCTGAGCGCGGTTCGTCGCGAGCGGCTGGGTGGGTCAAGGCTATGGGTGTGCTTGGGGGACAGAGGAAGGAATTTGGCTGGACCATGAACAAGGAACACCTCAGACTGTTGCCAAACCGCGAGAATCATTACTGCTTCGGGTGCAGCCCGCTGAATTCCTCGGGGCTCGCGATGGAGTTTCATACGGATGGGGCGAAGGTTTTCTCGTGGCTGACCATTCCCGGTCACCTTTGCGGATGGCATAACCTGGCGCATGGAGGTATCCTTTCCACGATTCTGGATGAAACCATGGGGTGGTGTGCAATGCACTCGCTCAAGAGGATCACCCTCACGAAGGCCATGGAGGTGCGGTTCCTTAAACCGGTCAGGGTGCTCGAACCACTGACTGCCGAAGCGAGCATCGTGGATGTGAGAAACGACCGCGAGGTCATGGTCGAAGGGACGATAACCAATGGTCAGGGAGAGATCACTACCACCTCCAACGGGATCTTTGCCCTCTTCACCCCTGAGGCCATACGGCGGTTGGGGTTTTTTGACGAAGAATTCGTCAGAAGCGTGGAATCCATTATCGGAATTGAATGAGAGCTGCTGGGGATTCTGGTCGCCGATTGGTCCATGAGGATATTGTGCCGACCAAAGTACGAGACACAGCATTGGGCGTCGTTCCGAGCAGACATGAATGAGACCCGCCATGCCCAAGGAAGAAGCCTCCTCCCCCTCCCAGGTTCAGATGGTCAATGAACTGGTTGAATTGCGTAAGAGAGCCAGCAGACTGGAAGAGCGCATCCGCGGCGGGATTGAGGAGAAGATACCCGGAGGTGAAACGGTCAACTACCGTAACCTCGTGGAGCAAATCCCCGCCATCATCTACACCAGTGCCGTCGATGAATTCTCCACCACTCTCTTTGTCAGCCCACAGGTGAAAAAGATCTTGGGTTATTCTCTTGAGGAGTACCGGAGAGATCCCGACATCTGGAGAAAGAACCTTCATCCAGAGGACCGGGACCGGGTCCTCGCCGAGGTTTCCCGCTCCATAGCGTCATCGACCCACTTTTCCTCGGAATACCGAATGATCAAGAAGGACGGGTCTGTTGTGTGGCTCCGCGACGAAGCTCTTGTGGTCCGAGATCCCGCAGGCAAGCCCCTCTATCTCGAGGGGGTAATGATTGATATCACCGGTCAGAAGGATGTCGAGGCGCAACTGAGCCGCCGTGACGCGATACTGGATGCCGTGGCGTTTGCTGCGGAACGGTTCCTGGTGAACAGCGGTCAGCCAAAGAGCCTCGATCTTATGCTGGCCAAACTCGGCAAGGCCTCTGGAGTCAGCCGCGTTTCCATTTTCGAGAACCACATGGAACCGAATGGAGTGCATTGTGCCATCCATCGCCATGAGTGGGTCGCCGACGGGAATTCAGGCCAAATGGATCAACCCGGGCAGGTGGCTTTCCCGTGGGTTGGGGGTGGGATGGAACGTTGGGCTGATCGGATGCGTCGGGGAGAAGTGATCGACGGCTTGGTCAGCACATTTCCGGAAACGGAACAGCGAATCCTTCTCCCGCAGGGGACCAAGTCCATCCTGGCGGCTCCGGTTTTCGTGGATGAAGACTGGTGGGGGTTCATAGGCTTCGACGAGTGTTCTCGAGAGAGGAAATGGTCCCATGCGGAAGTGGAGGCCATTCGAACAGCGGCAGGCATCATCGGGGCGGCGATTCAGAACAGCCGAACCCGGGAAAGGCTGGACAAGATCACTGATCGTTACCATGAATTCGCGGACCAACTTCCTCAGCCCGTTTTTGAAACAGACCTGGAGGGACGCTTCAGCTTCGTCAACCGGCGCAGTTCTGAACTGTTCGGGTATTCGACTGAGGAGCTGATGCACGGCCTGGATGCGGCCCGGCTTTTTGTGTCGGGGGACTGGGACCGTGTCCAACACGCCGTAAGAGAATGTCTTGAGGGACATGACCAGGCTGAGACGGAGTGTACTGCTCTGTGCAAAGATGGATCGACATTTCCCGTCATCCTCCATGCATCGCGGATCATGCGGGGAGGCATGCCGGCGGGAATGCGCGGGATCGTTGTCCCCATTGGGAAGCGCAAGGAAATGGAGGACAGGCTGAGAGAGAGTGAGGAGCGGTATCGGCTCATCTTCAACCACTCTCCATTCGGTGTCATGCATTTTGACCAAAAGGGCGTTGTCGTCGACTGTAACCAGAAGTTCCTCGAGCTTCTTGGAACAGACAGGGCCTCCCTCATCGGTTTCGACATGCTCGCTTCCCTTAGGGACCCAGCTCTGAAATTCGCAGTTCTCAAGAGCCTTTCTGGAGAGGTCGGCTACTTTGAGGGCCCTTATCGGTCCACCACCGGGGGAAAACTGACTTTCATGCGATGCTTCTTCAGCAGGATAGACTCTGAAAGCGGATGTTTTCTTGGCGGGCTTTGCATTGCCGAGGATGTGGAGGACCGCATGGAGGCGGAGGCTGCACTCAGACGGAGCGAAGCCCGCTACAGGGCTATTGTGGAGGCGCAGACCGAACTGGTGTCACGTTTCACCAGGGAGGGGGTTCTCACCTTTGTCAACGAGGCCTACTGTCGGTACTTCGGAGAGACCCGGGAGGAGCTCATCGGGCATATGTTCTGGCATCATGTTCCCGATGAGGAGAGTCGGAAAACCCTCAAGGAACACATAGCCTCCCTTGGGGTGCACAATCCGGTGGCATCCATTGAACACGAGGTCCTGACATCCGATGGAGAGATACGGTGGCAGCAGTGGACTGATCGTGCAATCCTGGATGAAGAGGGCAATTTGGTCGACATCCAGGCGGTGGGCAGGGATATCACTGAGCGGAAAAAGGCTGAACTGGCATTGCAGGAGGCCCACCAGCAACTCCAGGACATCATCGAGTTCCTCCCTGATGCCACGTTTGTCATCAACAAGGATAGGAAGGTCATTGCCTGGAACCGGGCCATCGAAGAAATGACGGGTCTGAAGAAGGCGGATATCCTCGGCAGGGGCAATTACGCGCATGCCGTACCGTTTTATGGAGACAAAAGGCCCATCCTTATCGACCTCGTGGTGGAAGACAACCCAGACTTCGAAAATGCCTACGATTTCGTGGAGCGCAAGGGGAACACCATTTTCGGGGAGGTCTTTGTTCCCAAGGCGTATGGGGGAAAGGGCGCTTATCTGTGGGGCACGGCCTCCCCCCTTTTCGATGGCACCGGCCAGATGATCGGGGCAATCCAATCCATCAGGGACATCACGGAGCGCAAGAAAGCGGAAGATGCCATCCATCGGTCGGAGAATCAGCTGCGTTTCCTTTCCTCACGTCTTCTCACCGCGCATGAGGAGGAAAGGAAAAGGATTGCACGGGAACTCCACGACAGCATCGGGCAATCCTTGGCGGCCGTGAAGTTCTTTGTGGAGACGACACTCAAGTCAGCCGAGACTGAGGAAGCCTTTGAGATCGTGTCATCCTTGGAAACACTCGTTCCGATGATACAAAATGCCATGCAAGAGGCCAGGAGGATTTACACTGGGCTGAGGCCGTCCATGCTGGACGACCTCGGCATTGTGGCCACTATCGGGTGGTTCTGCAGGGAGTTCCAGATCACCTACCCCATGATCCGTGTGGAATCGCGCATTGGAATTCGGGAGGAAGATGTTCCCGAGGAGTTGAAGATTGTGATTTTCAGGGTGATTCAGGAAGCCATGAACAATATTGCAAAGTACAGCGGTGCAGAGTCGGCCGGTCTCTCCCTGCTGAAGACCGGAGACCGGCTCCAGCTTAGCATCGAGGATAGCGGGACGGGGTTTGACCCCGATGCCGTCCTTGGAATGCACCCACAAGAACGGGGATTGGGACTCACGGGAATGAAGGAGCGCACGGAACTCTCCGGTGGCGCGTTCACCCTGCACAGCTTTCCCGGGAAAGGAACGACGATCACCGCCATTTGGCCCTGCAGCAGTTGAGTGCGCCTTTGGTTCTTCTCGCCTCGTTGATCCCTCTTCAACTATTCTGAAAAGCCCTTGACGAATCATTGCGGTTCTGTTCTGAAGTGTGTCGCAAAAAGGAAGAGGCGGACAATACCGACGGTCTTGAGGGGGAATGCGATGGTGAGGAATCCGGCATGAAGAACAAGGTCATGCATTTCATGCGGAGGGGAGCGGTCACGTGCCTTGAGGATGCAACGGTGCGGGAAGTGGCTCAGATCATGGTTGTGAATGACATCCGCTACTGTGTGGTCATCAACGGCAAGCATGAGGTCAAGGGCATCATCTCTGCGAGAAGCATCCTGAAAGCCTACGGACAGAATCTGGACGCTGTCGTTGCGCGGGAGATTCTCCTGCCCCATACGGTGACCATCAGCCCTTCCTGTGACCTCCGAGAGGCCATCGACCTGATGAACCGAACGAAGATCGAGCACCTCATCGTTGTCCCTGACAGGCCGGGAAGCCGGGCAATCCTTGGGTTGCTGTGCGCCAGGGACATCGTTGATCACATGGCCGTGGAGGGGGAAGCGGCATGACGAGGATCTGTGACATCATGCAAAGGAGCGTCGTGTCGTGCAGACCCGATGACACGGTCAGGGAGGTGGCAAGGCTCATGAAGACCAATGGGACCTATGCCATAGTGGTGACTCATGCGAGTGGAGAGGTTTGGGGGCTTGTTTCCCTGATGGAGGTCATCCGTCAGTATGGTGGCGACCTGGAGAGTTTGAGTGCCGAGGACATCATGCAGCCCTACCGGAGAGAAGTGGACCCGCAGTGGTCCCTGACGGAGGCGATCGATCTCATGAAACGCCGCAAGATCGAGCACCTGATCATCGTGGACCCCCATGCCGGTCCCAAACGCCCGATCGGACTCCTCAGCACCTCCGACGTGGTCCGCCACATGTCGGGGATCAAAGCCGGCCACTACCAGCAGATTCTTATGTTTCCCTCCCCGTGAGCCACCCACAAAGAAGGCTTGGACCACGGTCGACCGGCCGGGCATTGACCCGAGTGATCCTGGGGCAGGCTCCATCCTCCCACCCCTTATCTAAGGGCTCAGGGCCTTGTCCCCGTCGTGGCGTCCACAAGAGGCCGGGCCTCGAACGGAATGCCCCGCGCTCATGGCGCTAGATCCGCGCGGAACTGCGGATATGACGTCATATCCCCAGCCCCAGGTTGCCAACAATCCTGCTCAAGCTAGCCGTATAGCCGCCGTGGGGGGATCTCGCAAAGACCGGGATGAGGTCCCGCGCACTGCGTTTGATGTCTTTTTCATAGGGAAGGGAACCAGCGAACTTCACCTCGGTACAAAGCATCTTTTCTGCAACCTCTTGAATTCTCCACACGACCGGTTCGGTGCCGCACCCGTCTTCCACCATGTTAAGGACTAGTCTGGGCTTGAAGGATCGCATCACCTGATTGATGAGAAATAGATTTCTGGGCTGCTGCTCCCTCACCCTGTTGCGCAGTTCGTGGATGTTGGCAATTCTTTCGCCGGTACCATTGGATGTGAGGAGGCCTATGAGCCCGGCAAGTTCGGGGTCCTTTTCCAGGCGAAGGTCTGACTCCTCGCCATACAGTCTGTTCAGCTTACGGTAGAGTGCGATCTTGATGAAGTTGTAGGCCTCCAGGTAGGCGGCCGGATCGCATGTGCCCATGACGATCCCCACGTCGGCAGCCAGAAAGAAATCCACGATGTTGTGGGATGTGTCGCCACCGAGGTCCAGGATAACGAAATCCGCGTCTATCTGCTTGATAGACCGCAGGAGCTTCATCTTGGCGACGAAGGTGATGTTGGCGGCGCCGAATTGAGAGCTGTCTCCACCGATGAGCTTGGGGCCGTACTTGGTGGATATCATGGCGTCTTCGAGCCGATGAATGCGCTTGTGGAGGTAGTCGTTGATGCATGAGGGAAGTTGGGTGTTGCCGAGGTACAGGTGGAGGTTGGCGCCTCCAAGGTCAAGATCCACGAGTACCGTGCGATGTCCCGCAGATGACAGGAAGACCCCCAGATTGGCGGCGAAGATACTTTTGCCTATACCACCCTTGGCTCCTCCAACCGCTATGATCCTTCGCTTGAAGGGAGCCTCGTGGGGGTGCTCGTTGGTATTTTCTTGGGGAAAGTAAGTTCTCAGGGTATCGTAAGAGGCCTTGATCTTGACAAACCGCTCCTTGCGCCGTTCAATGATTTCCTTCGGTTCGTGCCGGTGAAGATCGGGATGATAGCGCTTGGCCTTCTCCCGGAAGGCCTGGGTGACCAATGGAAGTTCCAGGTTCTTTAGGAAAGCATCATCTTTGGCATGATCCGGCGAGAACAGGAATGCGCACGCGATTCGCACCATGCGAAGCTCATCGTCCTTGAGGTTTTGTATGGGCAACACCTGACTGCACCTTTCCTTTCACGTGTCTTGTGTCGAAGAATTGACCAGGGAACCGATGGCAACATTGACATGGAATGATCGACACCGCACTTGGAATGCGTTCCCGTTGAAGGCCGGATGGCCCGCAACGGGAATGCGCGAGAGAACGTGGCGGTCTCAACGTCTCAACTGGGGCCTGCCCATGGTCAGCACCAGGCGTCCATGGAGGGCCGCACTACCGTGAGAGGGGGGTCATGCTTTGTGGTGTCGTCGCCTTCCATGCGGAGGCACTATGCATGACCATCATGGTTTGGATGCCTCTCCGATGAACCCTCGGTCGCGGATAAGGCCACAAGCGTCGGTGCAGACAAGGAAGCAAACGGAATGCCAAGCTGCGGCACAACAAGCCGTGCGGAATTCGGGCGGTGAGACGGCATGATTTGCATTGCCGCATGAGTGGGTTGAAAAAGGCCAATGTTCGCATGAAAACTTCAGACACGATGCCAGGATTCTCTGTCCCCTTCGATGGTTGTTACTGGGTGGTTCCTGGGAGACTGCTGGCTGGTCCCTATCCCGGCAGTCTCGATGCCGCCGGCAAGATGATGAAGCTCAGGGGACTGCTGCAATGCGGTATTCGGCGAGTCATTGATCTGACCGAAAAACATGAGGTCTTCTATTACACTCGCGGTCTCGCCATATATGAGGATGAACTGGAGCACGCTGCGGAAGAGCTTCAGGTTGAAGTCCGGGTTGTCCATTTTCCCATTGTCGACATGGATGTCCCACCCCGCTCCGTCATGGTGCAGATCCTGGACTGTATCGATGCGGCCCTTGGGGCGGCATCCCCTGTATTCGTCCACTGCTGGGGCGGTCTCGGAAGAACCGGGACCGTTGTGGGGTGTTACCTGGCAAGGCACAACCTGGCGAGAGGCGAAAAGGCCCTGGATGAAATCATCAAGCTGAGGCGCCATAATCCGTTTGCTGATTATCCTTCCCCCCAGACCGCCTCCCAGCGGCACATGATTGCATCCTGGGGGGTGGGGGAGTGAATCCATTATTGGACCATGAGCAAAGAGGAGTCTTAATGGGAGAAATCAAGAGCACCATCGAACTGGTCATGGAGAGAACCAGGCACCTCTCGCTCAGCGATGAAGAGCGAAAGGAACAGGCCCTATCAGATTTCAGGAAAGCTTTGAGCGGAATCATGAGGAGGTTTCTCGACGGGGCTTTCACCCATGAGCGTTTCAAGAGCGAGGTTGATTCCCTGGAGTCAAGTTCCGGGATCAAGGGCGGGAGCGTGCTTGTTGAACTGGCGGGGGATCACCTGGCATTGGACGGAGACAACGACCGGATTCTGGGGATCCTACGCGAATTCTGCCGACTGGATGTGGGGAACTTGGCACATATCCTCAAGGGATACGCGGAATCCTTACGGTCTGAATCGGAACGCAGATCCGGGGAATTGAAACGGGAACTCCTTGAGAAGCGAGGCATCCAGGGGAGCGCCGTTCAGGTGAATCTCGCTGAGGATGAATCCTGGAAATCCCTGAAGGAGGCTCTGGGAAAGCAATACTCTCAATCGCTGGCCCAGGAGCTCGCGAGGCTCAAGTCGCTGACTGCCTGATCCCGCCAATGCCTCCCCCAAGGTGCCTTTGCAGCGTATCCAGCCAATGCGTGAGGGCCCTGTTCAGAATTCTTTCCGCCCGTTGCAGATCGAGTCGATACTTCTCAGGAATGAATGAGAGATCCACCACATGAATTCCATCCTGCTCCAAGAGAAAGGGGCAGGCATTGAGGCGGGCTGTGTCAAGGCGGTTGAGGATGGAATAGACATGGTTGAGGAGCGTCTTGGTCTTTTTTATCTTCACACCCTCCGCTGCAAAGTTGTTGGCGAAAATCCTGAGACCCTCCAGTGGGGGATCACGGGGAAAATCCCCCGATTTGATGCCGTCTCTCTTGATGAGGTAATAGGGCGCGATGAGTGCTAACCGTACATCCTGCCTGCCAGCCGTATGGAGACAGCCCAGAATTTCCCGTAGAACAGCGGAAAGCTTCTTTTCGCGGTAGTCGTATCCGTGGATGGAGATCTGATCGCCAAGTCGCGCGAGTTGCCCCTTGAGGGCTTCAAGGGTTTCAGGCAGAGCCAGGAAGTTCAACTGGCAGGGGTGATCCCGAAGGAGGGATTCAAAAGGTTTGGTATCGACCTCCTCGGGGCTTTTCACTTGAATGACCTGTATGCACAGGACAGTGGTATCGGGCATGGAAGCTAGGTTCCGCGCCGTTTCCACGGCATGGGATTCAAAAGAGGCAATGAGGGCGTCCACCTCTGCATCATTAATTGTTGCGATGTGCGAGGCCTGGACGATGTCATTGACCGCCACGACTTCCAGGATGTGGTGAGCCCGGTCGAACGGATTGTGAGGACCCCTCCATTCGTCGTAGGTCAGGACCTGTAGCTCTTCTTTCAG
Organism: uncultured Syntrophobacteraceae bacterium; assembly: GCA_964623165.1. Taxonomy (GTDB): domain Bacteria; phylum Desulfobacterota; class Syntrophobacteria; order Syntrophobacterales; family Syntrophobacteraceae; genus JAAYUJ01. Next base: position 5,673 of record CAZURN010000026.1, on the reverse strand, counting down.
GGCTGCGGGGAGTCGCTCGATTCCTTCCGCTCCCGAGAGATTGTCGGTTGGGATGATCAAAGTGCGGCAACCGCTGTTGCAGGCCGTCTCGATCTTGAGTGCGAGGGCTCCTATCCCCGTAATCCGGCCCTTCGTGTCGATCTCCCCAGTCATTGCAACGTCCCTGCGGATTTTGCGTCCGGAGAGAAGCGATGCCAAAGCCAAGGCGATGGCACCCCCTGCCGAAGGCCCATCCTTTCGCGTTGATCCCCCCATGAAGTGCAAATGGATGGGTTCGTCCGCCCTTTGGTAAGGAATGCCCAGTTCATCTGCACAGCTGAAGATCCCAGTTGTGGCGACTTTGCGGCTCTCATCCATGACCCGTTCAATGTTGCCGGTGGCATGGACGACACTCAGGAACCCCTTCTGCCTGCCACTCTCGGTGCTCACTGGTCCCATACGAGATGCCTGGATGGGAATGACGGATCCGACACCCCGTTCCACATCGACTCCTACCGCGAGCATTTCCCCTATGGCGTCCTCAGGGTTCACTTGCCGGGGGCGAATCGGCTCCTTAAGGGTCCCCTTGATCATCTCCCGGGTGATGGTGACAGCACCTTCCTGCTTCTCTCGGATCTTTCTTCTCTGGATCCTCAGGAAAAGGGTTCTGATGACCCGTTCCAGTTCCCTCACCCCGGCTTCGAACGTGTAGGTCCTGATCAGGTAGCGGAAGAGGTCCGCTTCTTCATCAGGGTCGAAAAAGATTTCCTCCGCGGGAATGCGGTACTTGTCTCGCAGCCGTGCCATAAGGTGTCTGCGAGCAATGGCCACCTTCTCCTCGACGCTGTATTGATCGAGGACGATGACTTCGCATCGGTTCACCACTACGGGAGGGACGCCTTCCAGAGTGTTGGCGGTGAGGAAAAAGTGGCAGTTGGAGAGGTCGATGTCCACGGTGGTCTGGGTGTACTTGTCGTGGAACAGGTGATTTTGCTCCGGATCGAGGATCTCGAGGAGCGTAGCCACGGCAAACTTCTCCGTCTTGTCCGCCTCGTCCAGGATGAATAGGCCATTCATGATCTGCATCTTGATGAGCCCCTGGACAATGGCCCCAGGTTTGGAACCCTCGTAGGTGAACCCGTGTCCCCGCATGTCCGCTTCGTCCCGCATGCCCCCCAAGGAGATCTTGTGATATGGGATTCCGAGAGTCTGTGCCACGGAGATGGCGAAGGAGGTCTTTCCCACTCCCGGTGGGCCAACAAGGAGGAATGCGCTGCCGGTGCGCCGCCATGAGGCAGCCTCATCCATGGAGAAACCCTGGTAGCGCCAGATGAGATTGGTGAAGAAATCGCAAATGATCTCCTTGGGGACCCTGAGACCGAAGTGAGACCGCTCCAGCCCCTCTTCGAATTCCTCCGGCGACACCTGAATGCTGCGAATCTTCCCCCAGGGAATGGCCAAGAGGGTCTCTATCAGCTCACTATATTTGGAACCGCTGTGCCCGACTGCGTTCAGGCGGTTCTTGTCAATGACCTCCATCACCTGCCGGGGTACGGCGGAATTGGCACGGGCTTCTTCAATGCGGTCCTTGAGACTCTTTTCCCCTTCCTCGGATCGTTTCGGCTGCAACGGAGGGACAGGTGGTCGAGGCGGCGCGGCATCCTTGAACCCCTCCACCTCTTCCTCCAAGCGGGCATTGACACTCGCGATGAAGCGGTGCAGGAGTTCCTCGGTCGATTTGGTATCGACGGCCGCCTCAGGAAGATCCAGTTCCCTGAAAAGCTCCACCACGCCCCATCGGTCCACGAATGCCCGAAAAACCTCCCCGGCTTCCGGCCCACTCTTCTTCCCGAGCATGGCAAAGAGCCGCAGAAAGAGCCTCAGGGCACCCGTACGCTTCAGGAGGGATCGCGAGGTGTCCCTGCTCCTGCGGTAAACCTCTCCCAGGATCCGGCTTTGCATCTCTGTGTCGAGGCCAGGGAAAACCTCGCTCAGGAAACCAATGGGAGCATCTGCAAGGCTGAGACTCAGCACGTTGAGAATGTTGGTGATGGATGAATCGAGCGGAAGGCCCCTTTCCGCCTCATCCAACATGGCAAGAAAGAATCCCCCTTTGAGGCCGTTCATCTCATCCGATAAGGCGTGGCGAAGCATCCGATAGAATGTGGGATCGCTGTTTCGCCGGTCCAGGGCGAAAAACGCGTCCGCCATGACCACATCCCGTTCCGTCCGTTCGGGATAGAGCAGGTGCTCGATTTCATGGCGGAGAAAGAACTCCATGAAGGCCAACATCTTGAGCTCTTCCCGAGATCCATCCCTCAGTTGTGATTCAGGGTCGCTCGGGATGACAAAGGATAAATAGTCGAATATGCGTTCATGGACTCGAAGTGTCCACCGATTCTCGTGTGAGGTGATGAAGCTCACGGTTCTGACGAGACTGTTCTCATCCTCCATGCGCACAATGGAGAGGCTTTCGCCGAGCCGGCCGAGTCTTAGTGGATCCGTACCCCTCTTGGTCTTGAAATGAGGAACAACACGCCTGATTACAATGGCCTTGAGAAACTGGGCGACTGTCCTGATACGGTCCTCGTTGGGCAATGGAAGGGTTGAGAGGATTCGACTGTCGAATTCCATTGGAAACATGGGTGCCTCCAGTGTGCGGGCATCAGGGCTGAAGGACGAGTCGCGTACCCCGCCTTGACTCTCCAAATCGGAAGTATCCCGGAATCGCGGCCTCCCAGTCAACCTTATTTCGCCCAGACCAGATCAGACCTCCTCAGGAATCACTCTGGTGAACCCTTTGATGTCATTATTGTTTCAAGGGTTGGCGCCATTTGCCGATAATCTTGAACAGTTCAGGTGGTCTGAGGCGAGAAGTCCCAATGATCCCGGAGCATTCACGTTGACAGGTTGGATGGAGCCTGGACTTGACTATTTCTGCATTCCGGTTTTTGCCGGAAGGACGTGAGGGAATTTCGACTCAGCGCATGTGCAATGAGTCACCCGTTGAGGATGTCAGACAGGAGGAAGTGATGCAGGTGAGCAGGTTTTTCCACAGGTGCGGTTACCCCGTCCTGGTGGTCAAGAAACAGGTCGGTCCCGTAACGGAAGCCTTCTTTCTGGATGGGAATCACCCCTTCATTGAAAAGAAGGATGGAAGCAAGACCCCGAAAGTCATCAAACGATGCCCCGAATGCGAGGGATCCATCAAGATGGAGAAGCTCCTGACGGAGCAGCCGGAGGTGTCGCTCGAGAAGGGGCCTTCCGGATATATGCCGGCCAGGATTTAGAAGCGATTGCAGAAGACCACTCTTTCTGGAAGCTCAGAGTGCACTGCAACCACAGACAGGTCAATCTCGGCGCCCCAAAATCACACAACCGTGAGGGCACGGTACTTAAGGCATCCGGGACAGATTCGAGTTGTTTGGCCTTGGGCTGGCAGAAGCATTCATTGGGGTCGCAATTGAGCTGTGGCCCCTCAGGGTCAGGGAACGGATCCGGGAACCCGGTTGGAGTATGGACTGGTGGTGGACGCAAATGGCCCAGGGTCTTCGGATTTGCCTGTCAGATATATGCAAACCAGAATTCCTCGACTCGTGCAAAGTTGTTCCTCACTCTTGACCTGCCTTCGATGAATTCCCCGTGGCCTGGAAACAGCCAGTCCGAATCAAGAAGAGCCAGATCCCCGATGCTCTTCTTGAGTGTGCCTCCATTGCCTCCGGGAAGGTCGGTTCGACCAAGGCCGTCCTTGAAGAGCACATCCCCCGTGAACAACGCTTTGTGCCTGGGCCAGTAGAGGGAGACAGATCCCGGCGAGTGACCGGGGGTGTGAATCACTTCCAGTTGCAGATCCTTCACTGTGATGTCGCCTGAAGTCAGGAAAAAGCTCGGTTTGTAATGCCCTGGGTCAAACAGGGTACCCAGGCTCCTGCCCATATCCCCCAGAAGTCGCCAGTCATCCTCATGCAGTGCAAAAAGGGTGTCCGTATCCCTGAATAGCCTCACGGCTTCCATGTGATCGGGGTGAGCGTGAGTGCAGATCACTAAGTCAATGTCTCCAGTGGTCAAACCGACCTCTCTCAAGCCGCTCTCCACGTGGGGAAATAGTCTCACGTGCCCCGGGTCGATCAGTATCCTGGCATCTCCTTCCAGGAGATAGGTGTTGCAGTTGTTGGCGGTCATGGAATTCCACGGGAACACGTGGAGTCCGTCAGCTACTCTCATGGATGAAGCTCCCCAGAGTGGTTGAATGCTGCGGCCTCAATCCGAGCCGTTTCTATGACGGTTTACAGTCAGGCCGGGAGGAAAAGCCCGACTCAGTCCGATGTCCCCCATTCCTGGCTCTCTGCTTTCGCAGTATTGAGAGCCAAACGCTCTCCGGAGGTCGAAATTTCGGGTCCGAAGGTGCGGCCTGGGTGTCAAGAGAAGGAGGGCTTCCTGGAGAATCCGCCCTCCTTCTCTCAATTGGTGCCTCGCTTTTCCAGGAGTTCTGCTTGTGGTTTTTCATGTCTGACACTTCTCGGACATGGAATGCATGGCCGCAGAGGTGACTAAACACCACTGTTTGTGTTCTTTGGGGTCCCTGCGGTCCTAGCTCCCGGTTCCTTCGAAAACCAGCGTAAAACTGGATCTCTTGGGATCGTTGGTCTTGACCAGGGTGTATTTCTTCGCTTTGTCCTTGCAGCTTGCGGGATTCACCGTCAGTGTGATTTTCCCCTCACGTCCAGGAGGGATTGCCTTGTCATATCCGGCAACTTTAACACCTCAGCCAGGGGTGATCTTGAGGATTTCGAGCACGGCCCCGCCGGTGTTCTTGACCTGGAAATCGTGAGAAATATCCCCCTCCACTCCAGGTTGGGTGATCCTGAAAAGTGGCTCCGAAACCTCTGCTGATGGGTTGCCACCATAGAATGCGCCCCCCCCCACCTGAGCATCCTTCCCCGGTGAGCCAGCGGATCCTGCGCAGGCGGCCATTACGGCACAGAGTAGCGCGACCCCCAATAACCTGCCAATTCGATTCATGTTCTCTGCCTCCTAATGAAGAGTTCACTGCGATGTATGCCGACGACGACTTGATCCGAGCACCACAGTGCAGTCCCGCCATGACTGCGTCGACTGCTCCATGCCTTTGCTTCACTCAGATTTCCTTGAGGGTTGGGTGAACCCCGGATCTGAAGACCTCCTCACCAGCGAAAGCGCTTGAAAGAGCTTCGCCAGCAGGTTTTGAGTCGTTCAAAGTCAGACGCATATTACCCGTTGCATTTGCCCCCTGCAACCCTCCCTTGCCCAACTTGAGCGGACCATTTGCGGAGATGTGTTCTCTGATTCACTGTGCATCGATTTTTCAAAAAGAGCGAGACATTTATTTCGATCTGGATTATGGATGGTGCGGAACGCATGTCCTGGCACAAAGACCCACCCGGCGGGCTCCACCCATGACAAGACCAAGGCCTAGTGGCTTCGCTTCGAAACGTCGCACCAGACTGCTCATGCGATCTGAAGTGAAGATGACTCCTTTCAGAATCGTGTGTGCGTATGCCATCGTGACCCTCACTTGGATGCTGTTCGCTGATCAGTTGCTTGGGGCTCTCATCGAAGATCTGGGGATCATGAAGGCCGTTGCGAAGGTCATCAACGTGCTCACCATCCTCCTCACCGCCCTGCTGCTCTATGCCCTGATTCGCCGGGACACCA
>CAZURN010000025.1:0-25544 GCA_964623165.1 uncultured Syntrophobacteraceae bacterium | reverse complement strand
TCATCTGCCGTCTGTTCGAAGAAGAGAGCAAGGGGCACTTCGAGGTGCGCACGGCGATCCTGGGTCACCTTCAACGGGGAGGGATACCCTCGGCCTTTGACCGGATCATCGCCAGCCGCATGGGCGCCAAGGGCGCGTTTGGGCTCTTGGAAGCCCTTGAAAAGGGGGGCACGGATGTCCACGTCCTGGGTCTCCGCGGAAGAGGCCTCGTCATGGCTCCCATTGCCGAGGCCATGGAAGAGATGGATCACAAGCGAATGCGCCCGAGGCTGCAGTGGTTCATGGAACTCCTCGATGTGGCAAAAACCCTTGCAAAGCACGACGAATCAGAGGCCAGGTAAGCATGACCCGTTGTTCTCCTCCCTTGGCCGTCTGCACTGGACGGTTCCTCCGCAGGTGGTCCATGTTAAGCCCTGTCACGCCGGTCAACGATGCCATTCAGTAGATGCGCATGCCCCCTTTCAACGACATGCCGACTGAAACCGTGACACCCAGCGGCGTGAGGCTGCACTCAGTCCATTTGCGGCAGAGGCCTGGGTTGGGGATTCGGCCCCTTCTTCTCAGCAAACACCGCATAAACCGGATCGCTTGGGAGTCCCGTGTGGGCGTACTTGTCGTCCGCAGGTCTCGGCTTGCCCCGGCTGACAATAACCCGGGGTTCCTCGAAAGCCTCTGAGTACCTGAAAAGCTCCTCGACCAGGACCACTCTTTCCTCTTCACTCAAGCGCCACCAAAGCTTGACGACTTTTTGAGGAAACATGCGGTTAGAGAAGATCACCAGAAAGAGCCCATTGGGCCTTAGAACCCGCCCCACCTCCTGGAATACTTGTACGGGTTGCGTCATGTAATCGACGGAAACCGTGTTGAGCACCACGTCGAAGGTGGAATCATCAAAAGGCAGCACGGGGTTCTCATTGAGGTCATGGAGAACATGGTCAGTGAGGGCTTTGTTCTTCAGCAGCTCGTTCTCATTCAGGCCAAGACCGGTCACTCGCAAGGGATTGACCCTATCAGGAATGTGGGAATCCCACCCGGCCATGAGATCCAGTATGACGGCACGTTCTTCAATGATCACCCCCCCGATGATCCTTTCCACGGTGGAAAGTGCCACGGAATCAAGGTGTTCTACAAATCGGTCTACGGAATAGAAAATCCCGTCGTCTGTCTCGTCTCGCCTGGCAAATGCATCAGGAGCGTAAATCTGTTTTATGAGCCACGCCGTCCTGCTCCGTTTCTCATTAGGGATATCCATGCAATTTCTCCTCAAGCCCTCTTGGTTTTGATTGATCCCCTTCAAAGGATCAATTGCGCGACAACTGTCTTGCATCTCATTGAACGCCCGGCAAGATCGCCTGGCTCAGGGGGGCTTTCACCATTTCGACGCACCCTGGCACAGCGATCGAGCGCCAAAGTTTTGCAGCATTTGGGCACTTTCTATCACTTTCGCCACTTCACACACTTCACCCCTTTACCCGGGGCTGTTTCGTGATAATGATTAGTTCATTCCTGTCAAGGTAATGGGAAGAGGAAACGGGTGATATTCCCACCAAGTCCGTGGAAGTTTGGAAGGGCATTTGATGACACAACTGGCTAAGCGACACTATTATCCATTCCATCTCGTCTTCGTATTCGTCGTACTGTCCCTGGGCATCGCGAGTGCCGGATACATCTACCACGGAATCCAGAGATCAGACATCCAGGGCTCCAAGCAGGCTGAACTCACAGCTGTCGCAGATTTGAAGGTCAGTCAGATCATGCGCTGGCGCAGAGAACTCCTTGCCGACGCCCATGTCATCATGGAGAACCGATTCATCGCGAGTTTCGTGGAAGCATACGTCGAAACGCCAGCCATCACCAAGATCGAGAGCGACACCCTGGGGTGGATGACTGCCCTCGAGACTCACTACCAATACCGACGCGTCGCCCTCATTGATTCCAAGGGCAACCTCATCCTTTGCGTTCCCGCCCAGCCAAGGGAGATCGACATGGAAGCCCTTCAGCTCGTCCCCGAGGCATCTCGGGAAAAGAGACCCCTCATGACGGACATATATCGCACGAGCAAGACTGATGAACCCGGTCTCTCTCTCATCATCCCCATTCTCAGCTATCAATCCGATGACATGAGACCCATTGCCTCCCTGGTGCTTACCATTGACCCCGACAAGTTCCTGTTCCCTCTCGTCCAATCCTGGCCCACTTCCAGTGCAACAGCGGAAACCCTCCTGGTGCGCCGTGACAAGGATCACGTCCTCTTCCTCAACCATCTGAGACATTCCGATGCTCCCTCTCTCACTCTTCGCATCCCCCTCACAAATGCCAATGTGATTTCAGTCATGGCCATCGATGGCCATCAGGGCATCGTGGAAGGTCATGATTATCGCGGCAAGGATGTTCTTGCGGCCATTCGACCCATCGTCGACTCGCCATGGTATCTGATCTCCAAGGTCGACAAGGACGAGATTTATGCGCCATTGCGCAACCATGACTGGCTGGTCATCGCCCTGGTGGGGGTGCTCATCATCGGAGCCGCCGTCAGCGTCGGCTTCTTCTGGAGTCGGCAAAACTCACAGTTCTTCCGCAACCAGTACGAGTCCGAGATCAAACGCCATGAAATCGCCAAGCGATACCAGTTCCTGACTCAGTACGCTAACGATTCGATTCTCCTGGAAGATCTGAGCGGGAATATCCTCGAGGCCAACGAGCGGGCGCTTCTGGCCTACGGATACAGCCGGGATGAAATGTTGCGCCTGTCAATGGCGGACATCCGCGCCCCAGGCATGATCTCAAGAAATGAGGGGCTGCTCATGCCCCATGGAGACAGAGGCATCGTGTTTGAAACCATTCACCGAAGGAAAGATGGCTCCCTCTTCCCCGTGGAGGTGAGTTCCCGGGTCGTTCAGTTGGGAGGGGTGGACTATGTCCAGTCCATCGTCCGGGACATCACGGAGCGCAAGCAGGTGGAATTGGCGATGTGCGAGGCTCGAGACGAGCTTGAGAGACGTGTGGAGGACCGAACTGCAGAACTGCTGAGGGCCAACGAGGTACTTCAAAATGAGATCATCGAGCGCAGAGGGGTGGAACAAGCCCTCAGAGAATCGGAATCCATGCTCAAACTCCGATCGGCACAGCTTCTCCTGGCCCAAGAAACGGAACGCAAGCGACTGGCCCTCGATCTTCATGACAGCATCGGTCAGTCCCTGAGCGCCATAAAAATGGGAGTCGTGGAGTGTCGCCGCATCGCGAACAACGCCCCTGACGGACATAAACTATTCGACGCTCTGCTCAAGATGATTCAACAGTCCATTCACGATGTGAGAAGAATTTCGATGAACCTCAGGCCTTCCATCCTGGACGACCTAGGGATCCTGGCAACGATCGAGTGGTTCACGACCGAGATGGGGAAGGTTCATCCCGACATGCGGATTGGAAAGGAGATTTCGGTGGAAGAGGAGGACATTCCGGACGGACTCAAGATCGTCGCTTACCGCATCCTTCAGGAGAGCTTCAACAACATCGCGAAGCACAGCGGAGCAACGCTGGTGAATATCTTCCTCGGGAAGAAGAACGGGCGCCTGGAAATGAAGGTCACCGACAATGGGAATGGTTTTGACCCTCACGGCCTCTCATCCAGGCAGAACTCAACCGGAGGGCTCGGGCTCGGCAGCATGCGGGAGAGGGCAGAGCTTTCGGGAGCTGAATTTGCCATTGTCTCCCGGATGGGAGAGGGGACCGAGGTGATCGTCTCATGGCCCGGTTCCTGACCTAACCCGCTCACAGGCCCATGCGCTTCGCCCCAAGGCGCCCGGACCAACGCGAGATCGGGCACAGCGATCCGACCCGCAACTCCATTCAGAGTCCAGTCGGGTGAAAAGGAAACAGATTAACCAGCCGTCCTGGATCTACGTAGGAATCGCAGCCAGGAGAAACACCTCGTAGCCAATGAGGATCAGGTAGAGGAAAGGAAATGTCAGAAGAACCACTTTGACACTGATCCTTCCCCCCCACACAGTGCAGTTCTTCAGGATCAGTAGCGTCATCAGTCCTGAGGCCGTGAGAAGATATTTGACGATCAGGAAGGGAAGGTGTCCAAGCCGGAGGAAAAAAGCCATAACGGGATTGAGTTCCTGAGCACCCCGCCTGATTAGCTCCAGGGTGAACAGAGCGTCCAGGACACACAGGGAAAGGATGACCACAATCACCAGAAGGAAAGCGGGACTGTATACATCAACGAACCGGTGCTTATCCCGGTCTTCTGCTCTGCGCGCGCTGCTCCTGGATCCCCTGAGACTGGACCAGGTGAACGGAGAGGTTGGCTTCGCCCGGCGGTCCTTCCCCGATCGCCTCTCCGGGTAGAATGATGTCTGCATCTGGGGAAAACCCGCTTTTGTCTCCATTCGCTTCACTCCGGCGAGGGCGCTCTCTTGTCGGGCATTTGCAGGAATATAACATTAGCCAGTCCCGCTCCAATTATCAAGCTGCAATTTGGGGCGACGAGGGGGGATCTGAAGAGCGTCAACCACCTTTGGACAGGCCGAGGCACGAAAACCATTCTCATGATCTATGGGGAAACCGCAAGGGGGAGATTGGATGGAGAAGCCATTTGAGAGAAGCTGTCTGAGAGCCCTGTTGTGTTTGTTCGCGCTCGTCTCCACAGGATGCTCTTCCATGGCGTCAACAAAGCCCCCCCGACACCCGACGGTCGCGCCTGTCGAGACAAGACAGGTCCAAGGCTGGTGGCACGTTCGTTTTGGCATCGCGTGGCCCGAAAACGCCGAACCGGCATGGAATGTTGACATGATGCTCGCAGACCGAGTGGTTGGGCCTGTTCTGGAAAGGCATCGCCATGGCATTTCGTTGTGGCGCTTCCACAGGCGTGCATCCAGAGACGGCGCCGGTCATCAGTTCAGCTTCATCTTCTATTCATCCCCGCAACGGGCCCGTGATGTGATGGAGGACATCAGCGCGAGTATGACGCTCAAGGACATGAAGAAGCAGGGAGTCATCGTGAGGGAGAGTTACGATTCCACTTTGGAGTTACCAAAGCCCAAGGTCGAGGACACTAGCGATGCCAAGTGGTCTCCTCACGTCCAGAAGGCGTGGCCGTACTTCATCATGGGAGTCAGCGAAATGTGGCTTCGGCTCATTCAACAAGCACGAGAACAGATCCAGGGGGATAAACCTCCCCAATCGCTGGCCGATATGCTCAACGCTTACAAACAGGTGAATACCAGGATCGTGGAAACATGGAGGGACGAGGGCCGCCACGCCCTCCTTCACCATCTGAACGCCCTCTTTGGATATGAGCCCCTCGTCGTCTATGAACGCAAAATGATGGGATTCTGAGGTGCACGGACACCTCGGTTCCCACGATTCCGGGCCAAACGCTCCAACTTTATCTCCGCCCTGCATCATCAATGTGCAAGGGTTCAATGACCTTCCGCCGTGACGGTCTGCACAGACCAGCCACTTGCCAAAGTAGGTTCCACACCGATCCTGCAGCACTGGGGCATTCTGCATCACAATGCGGCTAAATGCACCAGACTTGTAACCGCATGCTATTCTAAAAGATTTAGACTCTGAGATAAACAGTGATGCATTATGCTTCGATCCATCATTACGTATTCTACTCGCCTGAAGCAGCGCCGCAAACGTAGTATCCAGACAATGATTGCATGATTTCAAATGGATAGCGGAAATCTGCTTAGAAGACCCGCACACTGGCCCGGATCCTGCTCTATGGCGTCTTCAAGCAGAGTGTGTGGATTAGGCACTGATTTCAGGTGAGGCCTTTTTCCCAATACCAGCAATGAGAGGAGCATCGCCATGGAAGAGAAGGAACGCAAGAAGACACGGCAACCGGTGGTTTTTTCAATGGCAAATGACCAGTGCGTGTGGGGGCAGGCGGGTGTGATCAAGCCCACCAAGTGTATCAATGCGTTCGACTGTCTCGGATGCTCCCTTGACAATCGAATCCTGACCAATTTCGATGAGCAGCGTAAGGCATCGGGTCAAAGCGATCCCCGTTCTCCGAGAATGCTGTTGATGATGCACAAGGGCAAATGCCGGCATATGCTCAGCGGCCGAATCGCCTATGGTTTGTGTTCCTACGCCTACAACTGTGTCCAATGCCCCTTTGATCAGATGATCGAGGACACAAGTGTTTTGCCCAATCTGAAAGCACCAAAAATCGACAAGACATCCGGTTTTGACGTGGCCCGCGACCATTACTACCACCACGGACATGCCTGGGCCCGAGTGGAATACGGGGGCCGGGTGCGGGTGGGAATTGATGATTTCGCTCTCCGTCTCCTGGGACCACAAGATGACATCGAGGTCCCAGCCCTGGGATCAACTGTGGGCCAAAGTCGACCTTCCGCGGTTTTGAAGCGATCAGGCAAGGAAGCCGCAACACTCAGCCCGGTGGATGGGAAGGTTGTGGCCGTCAACCCGAAGGTGAAGCAAAATGCGACCATCGCCAACGACAAACCTTACGGGGAGGGTTGGCTCATGGTGATCCAACCCACAAATCTCCGCAACAACTTAAAGAACCTGTTCTTCGAGGAAGAGAGCCTATCCTGGATCGATGATGAGGCTGTGCGCCTGGGTGCACTTCTAGGGCAGGATCCCAGATATCCCATGGTGGCCGCTGGCGGCGAGGCCCTCAGGGACATCTATGGAACGGTTCCCGAAATCGGCTGGGATCGGCTGGTCCAGGAGTTTCTGAGATGACTCTCGTGTCGATTTCGGTGGTGAGCAGGCGCCGCTTCGTCGCAAAGCACGGGGGGTGAGCAAGAAGACGTTGCCGCAGTGAACGGTGGGCACAGCCAGTACCTCAAGTGTTCGCTCAAAGAGAAACGCACAGCGGTCATTCCGGCCAGAGCAGGAAACCAGGGAATACGCCCGGTTCCCCTGGTCTTGGCCGGAACATCGACCATAATCGGGACTTTCTCTTCTCTTGACCGGATCTGAGAATTGGGTGGCCGCTTTCTGCCATCCCCTCGATCAACACCTCTTCGCTTCCAACAAACCTGTCGTCACATGCGAGCTGCGCCTCCGCATGGATTCCCCAATCCGCCCAGAACGCTCAGGGACGATGCAGGGGTCATCACTTTCGGCCAAAGAAATGCCTCAGTCTGCGGGCAATCTCAAACTCACAGGGACCGCAGAATCGCAGCGGGAGGGTATCCAGTTTCTCAACGTTGCTGGAAAAACCCATCAGGCAGTCGGGAGTCCGGCAATGTCCTATCCCGAGGAGATGTCCCGTCTCATGCAACCCGATCTTGGCGGCGCGGAGAAACCCAACCCCCGAATCCTTATTCCCCAGTCGGTATAGAGATACAACGGCGGCAATGCCACCGAGCTGTGATTCTCCGAACACGAAGCTCAGTATTGGCGTGCAAATATCGAAAGAAACCACCCCCAGCCTGAAACGGGCGCAGTTGGTTAAGCTTTCGAGGGATTTGATGATTTCACCCGCCAGGTATTGTTTGCGGCCAGGAAGATAGGCCCGTTCCGGGACGGGGAGTGGCGGCAGTACATCCGTGTTGAGGCCCATGACAGTCTGAAGGTTTGCCGCAACGATGGAAACCGACAAAGCATCCACCTGGCCTACCGGGATGACATCCAGTTGGCTGTGTTCTGGTGTTTGAGGTCGTTTACGCGCCAATACTCATTACTCTCGATCAGATGGAATCCTCGGGTCGATTCCCTCGGAATAATCCCATCGCAACTCTCTGAGGAAAACGACCCATGATTCTTGAGGTCACGGACGAACGAGCTGATACCGCTTCATCTTCCGCATTAGAGTGCTTCTGTCGACCCCCAGCTGCTTGGAAGCCCGGGTGATGTTTCCATTACATGCCTCGAGGGTGGCTCTGATATGAGTGATTTCCAGTTCCTCCAGAGTCATTGGCCCGAGAGAACATATATCCGTGCCGGATGCCAAGAAGGTCAGCTCTTCCGCACCGATCATCCTCCCCCTGGCAATGACTACGGCTCGCTCCACAACATTTCGAAGCTCTCGGATGTTTCCCGGCCAGCGATATGACGCCAAGATGCCCAATGCCCTTTGGGTAAAACCCTCCAGGTGTTTTCCAGTTTCCTCGACGTATCGTTTGAGAAAGTGGTCGGCCAGCACCGGGATATCCTCCACCCGGTCCCTCAAAGGTGGGATTTGAATGGTGATCACGTTGATCCGGTAGAAGAAATCCTCCCTAAAATGGCCCTCCCTGATCATTTGGGGCAGATCCCTGTGGGTGGCGCAAATGAGCCGGAAGTCTGACCGAATGGATTGGCTTCCCCCAAGCCTGACAAGACTCTTCTCCTCGAGCACCCGGAGAAGGCTCACCTGCATTTTTGCAGAGATCTCGCCCACTTCATCAAGGAAAAGGGTGCCATGGTTGGCCATCTCCAGACGCCCCCTCCTGGCTTTCACCGCTCCCGTGAACGCTCCCCTCTCGTGGCCAAACAGCTCACTTTCCAATAATGACTCCGACAAAGAACCACAGTTGACCGCCAGAAAGGGACCACATGACCGCTCGCTTCTATAGTGGATCGCCTTTGCCACCATCTCTTTTCCCACGCCGGTTTCTCCCGTGATCAGTATGGGAGCAGATGATCGAGACACCTCCTGAATGGTGTCGAGGATTTTTCGCATGGGGTCGGAATGGATGATGAAAACGTCGAAGAAACCTTCATGAGTCTCTATCAATTGTTCCTTGAGAGCGATGTTTTCATCACGGAGAGCCTTGTGGGCCAGCATGCGCTCCATGAGCAGGGACAGCTCGTCTGGATCGAACGGTTTGCACAAGTAATCCATGGCTCCCCGTTTCATCGCCTCCACTGCCGTTTCAATGGACCCATGGGCGGTGATCATGATCACGACAGCATCTGGCTGGCGCTCTTTCAAACGGGACAGGAGTTCAAGCCCATCCATGCCGGGCATTTTGACATCCACCAGGTAAATGTCGAAATGTTTGTCCTGGAGACGTTTCAGGGCTTCGGTGCCGGAAGTCACCGTTTCGACTTGATAGCCATCTTTCATGAACCACGCCTTGAGGGATTCACAGATCGCTTCCTCGTCATCCACAATCATCACTCGTGTCGATAATCTCATGGGGGAAGCTCCTTTTCCTTCCGCAATGGGGCACAATTCCCCTCAGCTGTGGTTTATGGGGTGAAGTCGCGGGGACAGCTTTCTACTGTGCTTGTGCAGCCTCTGTATTCTGCGGCGGGTTTCGAGGAAGCTTGATCCTGAATGTGGTTCCCTTTCCGGGTTCACTTTCCACGTCCACGACTCCATTATGGTCCCGGATAATGCCGTATACCATCGACAATCCCAGACCGACTCCCTTTCCTTCGGTTTTGGTTGAATAGAAGGGTTCGAAAATCTGCTGCAAATCACAGGGCTCGATCCCCTGGCCTGTGTCTGATACGGAAAGCCAGATGCGATCCGTGTCCTCCTCGGTTCCACCGGAGATACTGATGGTACCTCCGTTTGGCATGGCATCAATGGCGTTGAAAAGCAGATTAAGAAGACACTGTTGAATCTGGTTGAAATCTCCCCAAGAGAAGAAGGGCGGTGAGGGAAGATTCACGTGGCACTTGACATTGGCCGATTCCAGCTGGTGCCCAACAAGGAGAAGGATGGTATTGACCACTTCCGAAATATCGATCTTCCGGGCATCGAGGCTCTTGGGTTTCGCAAAAGTCAATAGATTCTTGACGATGCTGCCGCACCGCATTGCTTCGCGGAAAGAGAGAGCCAGATATTTCTCGATGTTGTTGGTTTCCTCATCGGTCAGACTACCTCGCTGGATCATGGACAGGACAAGTTTAGTGAAGGTCACAATACTCGTGATGGGATTGTTGATTTCATGGCAGACCGAAGCGACCAGACGTCCAAGAGAATTGAGACGATCCTCCCGGACCGCTTGGGCCAAATCCTTCTTGATGGCCTGTGCTTGCCGTTCCACTCTCTCGCAAAGATCGTTGGTCATGTCCCCAATGGTCAGAACGAACTGGTCGATCTCACCAGCCTGATCGAAAACCGGGTAGGCGGTGACCTGGCAGATTCTGGGTTTGCTATTGGGACCAGCGATTTCATGAACGGTGCGGACCGGTTTTCCCGCCCGCTGGGTTTCCAGGGCCGGGCAACCTGTCTCGGCGTCGGCGCACGGGGCCATTATGCGATGCATTACTTCGAAGCAGAATCGGCCGAGGATAGCCTCCCTATCGGCTCCCTCGGCAATCAGCGGCGACTTATTGTAATCAATGATACGATAATCCCGGTCGATGACAAGCACCCCATCGGGTGATTTTTCAAGGAGGGTTGACGCAAAGGAAATGGACTTGCCCTCCGACTGGCTCCGATCCACCTGGACCACTGTCTGGAGCATATCGAGCAGCATCGTGGCTGCCTGCCGATCCAACACTCCCATATGAGGCCGCTTTTTGCTGATGATATCGCAAAGGGTCACCGGATTGCCCGTGAAGTCGAGGATCAGGTCCAGTTCCTCAAGGGATAGAAGTTCCTGATAATCCTGATACACCGCGATCCCCATCTCAGCTCCAAGCTTGCGGCATGATCGGGAAT
Organism: uncultured Syntrophobacteraceae bacterium; assembly: GCA_964623165.1. Classification (GTDB taxonomy): domain Bacteria; phylum Desulfobacterota; class Syntrophobacteria; order Syntrophobacterales; family Syntrophobacteraceae; genus JAAYUJ01. Next base: position 14,950 of record CAZURN010000025.1, on the reverse strand, counting down.
CCTGAATTGTTGCGACAGCGAGGAGTCGCAGTCGCAGACGTTCGGTATTCATGGACCGGACAGTCTTCATGATCGATAGGCAGCGGGAGCCCGTTGCCACCGCTCCTATTTTCAGCAGCATACAGGTCTCTGGCTGATTCGCAAATCTCATGACCTTCCCTTACTTGTCAGCAATCGCTCTCTTGATTGGTTTGGAACCTTCAGTTCTCAGAAAACCACATCACGACCGAGTATAAGCAATTTTCTGGGATTGGAAAGGTAGCAGGATTCCCCACGCATGATATTATTGCTCAGAGACCATTTTCATATACGTTTGCACGATACATCCCTTTGGGATGCGCGCCGGAAACCAGCTTTTCCAGAGATTTTTCCAAGAAGTCATGGATCATTGAGTCAACGTTCCCCGACTCAAAGGAGAGGACGATGACAGTAGACTCCACCACATGCACCCTCTGTTCCCGGCACCCCGTCTTCACCACGTGCACGGGATGCGGCACTGGCATGTGCGAACCCTGTGCCCATTTCGAACTCATCGGTTCAGGCTGCGGTTGCGTGTGGGCCGCATACTACTGTGACCGATGCGTGGCGGACCCGCACACCAACCCCAACGCCCCTTTGAAGCAGTAGCCGACAGCCCGCGCCTCCTTTTCACTGCTTGGCCTTCAACCCGTCCAACAGCTTCTTGACCGCGTTCATGTACTCCGTCAGGCCGCGTGCAAAAATATCGTTATGGTTGGCCCCCCGGATCTTGACCAAGGTCTTGTCCTTTGATTGCGATACGTCATACAGGGCCTGACCATCCGAGAAAGGGATGATGTGGTCGAATTCGGCGTGGATGATGAGGAGAGGCTTGGTAAACCCCCTGACCTTATCCAGGTTTCTGAATCCCTCTTCTTCCCTGAATCCGATGGAAGCGGCGTTCACGCCAAGCAGTTCGAGAAGTGGCGTGGCGTAAGCGAAACCACTCTCGATGATGAGTGCGTCGAGGCTTTCCTCGCGATTGAAAGCAATCTCGGCCACGGAGGCGCTCCCCAAAGACCTTCCCATGGCAACCACCGGACCCACGTACCCATTCTCACCCAGCCAGTTCTTCACGAAGTCGAACACCCGCAGGGAGTCCCGAATCATGGATGTCACCGTGGGGCTTCCCGTAGAGCGGCCGTAGCCCCTATAATCCACAGGGAGAAAATTGATGCCCATGCGGTTGTAGAAAGGACCCAAGTCGTCGTAGTCGGCAACAATTTCACCATTGCCATGGAAAAACAGAATGTTCGGCGCGTTTGGATCGGCCATGTGGAATCGGGCTCCCACCACCACGTCCTCTTCAACGGGAATGAGCACGTCACGGGACGGGCCGCCCCGGTCCGACGCATGCCATTCGGGGCGCGGATGGAAAAGGCGGGAGATCACTTCGATCCGGTCGAGGGGCGAGTAGTCCACTCTTGGCGCATTCTGCATAGGGAAACCTCCGTGGCTGCCTCTGATGGCTCTCAGGACGCATGAAATGTTGAAAGGATGGTCATAACCGCAGAGAAGGCCAAGAACGCGGACAGTCGCGTTTCACCACCCCGGCAGCCTCTGCACTCTCTTTACTGTGACTGCGGGGATCACTTCTCCCGGATCAACTGGAGCAGTTCTTCCGCAGAGATCCTGCCGCTCAGGTCGGTACCGTCGAGGAGGCTCGTGGCAAGTTCTCTCTTGTCCTGATGGAGCTTCACGATCTTTTCCTCGATGGTGTTTCGGGTCACGAGCCTGTAGACGGTCACCGGAAGCCGCTGACCAATGCGGTGGGCTCTGTCGGCCGCCTGGTCTTCAACGGCCGGGTTCCACCATGGATCCAAGTGAATCACATAATCGGCGGCTGTGAGGTTGAGCCCGAGCCCCCCAGCCTTGAGGCTAATGAGGAAGAGGTCGCCTTTCCCGGCCTGGAAGCTTTCGACTTCTCGCTGCCGATCCTTTTGAGGAGTGCTTCCGTCCAGGTATCGATAATTCACCCCCTCAAGATCGAGAACCTCGCGAACGCATGCGAGATGTCCCACAAATTGGCTGAAAACAAGGGCCTTGTGCCCGCTGTCCAGGATCTCCCTCACGATATCCCTGAAAAGCTCCAGCTTGGAACTCCCTATTCGGCTTTCGGGCAGCACCAGCCTGGGATTGCAGCATGCGAGACGCAACTTCGTGATCTCAGCCAGAATCTTGACGTGCCTCTGCCCCACCGGCGCCATGTCCCCCTCCAATCGGTCCAGGGCCTGTCGCCGCAGAGCCTCGTAAAAAGCCAGCTCCTCAGCGCTCATCTCAACGTGCAGGATCACTTCCGTCCTTGGCGGCAGCTCTTCAAGCACTTCCGATTTAAGGCGGCGGAGCACAAACGGCCTGATGAGCTTCTTGAGTCGTCTGCTCGCATCCCGGTTCCCATACTTCTCCACGGGAATGGCGAAGCGATCATTGAACCGTTTGAACGAACCCAAGAGGCCTGGATTGATGAAGTTAAACAGGGTCCAGAACTCGCTCAGATGGTTCTCAATGGGAGTTCCCGTGGTGACGAGCTTGAAATCGGCTTTCAAGCTCATGGCCGCCTGAGACCGTTTGGTCGTCATGTTCTTTATGGCCTGAGCCTCATCAAGGACAATGGTGCTCCAGTGTATGGAGGACAGCAGTTTGGCTTCCTGGTTGAGGAGTCCATAGCTGCAGATGAGCACATCGAATGGGCCCAGCCCTGCCACCATCTCTTCCCTGCTGTTCCCGCCGAAAAGGATGGGATTGAGGGTAGGAGTAAAGCGGTTCGATTCTCCTGCCCAATTCATGCATACGGACATGGGTGCCACCACGAGGGCTGGACCGAGGGATGCCCGGTGCAGCAGAAGCGCCAGTGCCTGGAGAGTCTTGCCCAATCCCATGTCATCGGCCAGACAGGCGCCTATGCCGAGATGGGCGAGTCTGGCAAGCCACTTGAATCCCTCGGTCTGGTAGTGGCGCAGGTCGGCTTTGAGGGTTGACGGGACCTTTGGATCGAGGGCGTCAGCCGCCTTGAAATTCTCTACCTTCAGCCTCCAGGCCTCATCCACTTCGGCATCCTGCACCTGGACCGCCAAGTCCCCCATGGCGAGGGCTGCCAGGGGATGCAGCCGGAATTCTTTCCCCCGTCGTTCCGCGTATGCCTCCAATTCCTCGAGCCTTCGGCGTAGCTCCCGGGTCAGTGCGATGAACTGCCCGTCACCAATGGGAATGAACCTGCCACGACTATTTTGAACCAGGTCCAGCACCTTGCGCATGTCGAACACGAGATCGTCATCCACAGTGAGGTGCCCTCCGACTTCGAACCAGTCGTTCCTGCTCCGAATGGAAAGGTGCATCCTGTCAAACGAAATCTCGCGGGTGACCCTGATCTTCTCGCCCTCGGGCCACTCGATGATGACCGCCCCGGCATCCTGCAGAGCTTTGAGATCCAGCAGAACCTGGAGGCATTCCTCGGGATCGTTCAGTCTCCACCGACGTTCAGTGTCCGGCAGGTTCGCCAGGACCTGGGAATGGCGTTCAACCACATTGGCCATCTCCTCTTCCCTTGCGAGATCCCTCCTGGCTTGCAGCCTTGCTCCGCCCACTTCCGCGATGACGTTCTCCAGTCCCTGCCCAGGTTTGAGATACGGACCTCCGTGAGCAAAGGGTTTGGTGAAGAATTCCAGGCTGAACCCACCACCCGTGGGCAGCAGGTGCACATGGGGGGTGGGGTCCGCCTCCACCTGCACGATGTCCGACGCGGCACCGCCGATGGCCGAGTGAACCATGACCGATGAAGAAATGACCGAAATGGCCGACAGAAGTTCCTCCCTCCCCGATTCGGGGATCTGCAACCCCTTTTCACCGATGATCCTCGCCATGCGCCGCTGTTCCTCGGTCAGCTCGATCACCTTGAAGCGCGTTGGCGTCTCCTGCACCATCATCACTCTGGAATTGTTGCTCCTGGGAGAGAACTGCACCCTGAGATCGGATCGCTCCCGGGCAACGGTGATTTCGGGTTCACCCCTCACAACCTCAACCCGGATGGAGGGCGAGTCGGCCAGGAATACGAGGGGATGTCCAATGAGCGCCGGAAGGGCCTTTTCCATGTCGAAATGGTAGGTGTAGACACGGTAATAGCTGGCGCTTTTGCTCAGGGCCTCCCGGATCTTCCTGTCCTGTTCGGACATGTCGCCCAGCTTCGTCCCGTTGTAGAACCGTGCCAGCGATACGGGGCGCCCTTTGGTCCAGCCTTTCGATCCGCTGCGTTTCTGCTCAACAGGCTGGAGCCCGACCACTCCCTTGCCGTAGTCCAGATGCCAGACCAGACGGGTTTCGGGACCCCCACTTCCGCCCCCCTGCCGATGCGAGGCGGTCATGACCAGGGCCCGCAAATTCTTGCGCCAGGGCTCCTCCATGGGGATCAACTTCACCAGGGATTTCACGCCAGTTTCATCTTCCATTCTTTCAATGAAGTTGCGACGCACCGGGGTGTCTCGTTCAGCCCGGCACAGGGTTTCAGCGCACTCCATGGCAAGCCAGTTCAAACCGAGTTCTCGGGCCTTGATGAAAAGGTGGCTCAAGGCATCGATTTTGGCGGTCGCAAGCCGGTTGTCCAGCCAGAAAGAAGCCATAGCGGAAAAGAGCACCGACAGGCTCTCATGACGGACATCAGCCAGAGGTAAAATCTCACGGGCTTTTTCCGGTTCGCATCGCTGCAGGTATTCCATGGACCGAAGGGCATGGCAGGGTGGCCCGTAGAGCAGATCCCCCGAATAACGCATCTCAGCCGTCTTCAGCAGCTGTTCGATCTTTGGCAGCAGCGATGGGTCCTGCTTCAGAAGTAAGGCAAGGATGAACAGGAGACCCGGGACCCCGTGAAAGTATGCGTTCCTCTTCCCCGTCATTCTGCGTTGTTCCAGCAGCTCAGCTTCGAAAATGGCGGCGGCTTCATCCGGATACCCTTCCATGAGCCTCAGGCTGCCGAGAAGCCCACCGGTCATGCCGGCCGACTTGAGGACGGGCAGGATGGAGCGAACCTCGGTCAGTCGTCCGGCCATGAGGAGTCGCACTGCCAATTCATGAAAAAACAGCAACCTCTGGTCCGGCGGAATCCTCTGGAGGAATTCCCGTTCCAGGGAAAAATCCAGCATGGCATGGTCCGCCTCGAGGCTGGTGAGGGTATTGTGGAAGACGGCCACAATGGCACGAACCTGCAGTTGCACTGGAAGGCTCTTGAACCATTCTTTCTCGAAGGGCTTCGCACAGACTTGAACGAAGGGATCCTCCTCGGCAGTTGTCGTTCGGCAACCGGCGACAAGGTCTGCATGGATGCGGAGACACATTCCCACGTCGCCGGTGTAAACAGCGATGCGAAAATCCCTCATGAGGAGGAGGCAGAGCCTGGCACGGCTTTCGTAACCATCGTACCTCACAGGGATAACCCTTTGCACGGCTTTGGCCATGGAATGGTACTGTCCCGAAGCCACGGCGCTACGCGACACGCGCTCAAGGATCAACGCATCGCACCGGAAATGGTGATCGATGAGCCCAAGACTTTGCAGCCCTCGCATGTGGGTATCCAGCGATTTCGGAGATTTGATGCCGGAACAGATGGAGCGCAACTCAGGGCTCGACAGGATCCTGTAAAGGGTACTCGAGGATGTCGGTGCATGGATGATGGAACACAGTTCCACCAAGGACTTCCCAAGATGGGACAGTCCTGCATATTGCTCAAAAAGCAAATCGCTTCTGTTCCTCTTCAATTTCAGTCCTGTTCCTTGTTGCGAAGGAGTCAAAGGCCTAATCTGTTTGTTTAATTTTCTAATATACCACACTTGCCAACCGATTTTGGGCTCTTGTTTCATCGAAGGTGCAAACGACAACTCAAGTCATTTGCCAAGACGTTGAGTCCCCAGTGATTCACTGCTCTGGACGAGCCCGATCAACCAGAACCCCGCCGCTGAGGAGTAATGCTGAAGGACAGCTGGAAATGGCAGGCAATTTGCTTATCATGCCGAGGGAACCCACTCCACCTCGATGGTGATGCATGAATACCAAGTGAGTGAGCAAGACCAACACCTGTTCTCTTGGTGCAGGAGACACGGCAGCAAGGGCCGTCTCAGGCGAGGGCTTTGACGCTGTGCTGCGCCAAGTGTCCGCTCCTCAAACTTGCCCTCTCCCCTCCACGGAACCCATCATGCTGGCTGCGGCCTCCCCTCCCCCAAGAGATCAAGTCCTTCCGGGCACGACCCCAACAAAGGTCACCCTTCCAAAGACTGCTCACTCAAGCTATGTGCACGAAGCGAACCGAACGGCAGGCAACACCAGCAGGGCGGGATGGTCTGTCTACAAGGATGATCAGCTCCTTCGCAACCCAGGGGGTGATTTCTACGATCTACCGAGGAACCAGGCTCTCAACCCGCCGGAAAAGCGGGAAGGTTTTGCCGCCAGGGTGGGCAAGGATCTCTCGGACGCAGTTGGCAACCTCAAGAGCCTTGTGCAGAATCTCTTTCTCGGATCCAAGATCCTCTACCGAGATCAAAACAACCAGATACGAGAAGGTCGACAGCGTGGCCTGTTACGGTCCATGGGGGATTTCATCAAGAACATGGGCAGCGCCTTGACACTGGGATTCTGGAATCCTGGAGGCAAAGAAACCCCTCGGGGCCTGGCTGGACGCTTTAAACACACCTTTTCCAAGATTCGCGAAGCCATCTTCAGTGATCTCATCGGGGGAGTCACCGGAAGCATCAATCACATGGGAAAAAACCTGATGCTGGCTGGCTGGAACCTCGTGGAGGTCATTCCGGATGCAACCATCGGGAATTTTGACGTCGGGCGGAAACTCACCACTTCCCTTTTCGACAATGGGCAAGTCCTGGTGGAATACGTGACGGACGTGATCCCTTCGGGAGATGCATGGTTTCGGGTGCACGCCGGAAGCCTCAAGGACATGAAACCGCCCCTCGTCTACAACATCACCCTGCCCGAACACTATCCGCAGGATACCAGGTGGCAGTTTGTGCGCAACACGCCCTTCCGGAAGTCCATTGAAACCATTGGGGCCCTTCTCGCCGACGCGGCATCATTCCTTCTTATCGGCCAAACCGGGACAGGAAGCGGAAAGCACAACAATCCGTGAAATTTCCATTGTGCCCCCCTTTTCTTCTCGGTTAAAAGTCAGGGTGTCAAGCCGCGCAAGCCCGGTATTCAGAGGGCCTCCATGCCCCATCAATGGCCCCAGTGAGCGGAGAGCCTCCACAAGAAGAACCATTTCGTACCCAGCATCATTTCGGCGAGAAAGGAGACCGTCAATGGCCACATTCAAATGCGCCAAGTGTGGATTTGAAAAGGATGCCCGGTGCAAACCCCAGAAATGCCCTCAATGCGGGGAGAAGAAGACTTTCGAGAAATCGGAGAAGAAAGACTGATGAAGGGCTGACCCACGGGAATGATCATGGAAGACGAGCATCGCAGGAAGATCGACCAGCGACTCACCCCCCTCGAATTGTACAAGCTCACCCCCAGGACCAACTGCGGAGAGTGTGGCTTCGCGGCGTGCCTCGCCTTCGTCACCCAGGCGGTCGTGGGCAAGGTGGGCCTTGACGCCTGCCCCTATATGGATCCCGGCACCATGGAACCCATCCGCGCCAAGTTGTCGGGCCAACATCAAGCCGGCATTGGCGTGAGCCGGGAAAGCTTTGAAAAGACCCTTGCGTTTCTGAGGGGAGAAATTGACAAGTGGGATTTCCGCGAGATCGCGGGGAGCCTGGGAGCTCGCTTCGAGACAAAGGAGGGGGAGGAGTCCCTCGCCCTGTCCTACTTCGGACGCACGCTCATCGTCACGAGGGAGAGTGTCACGGATGAGTCGGGCCTGGAAACCAACCCCTGGGAGAAGATCCTGATCTATAACTACATCATTGGGGGAGCTGTCGAGCCTTCGCGATCCTGGGTGGGAATGGAGAGCCTTCCCAATTCGGTCTCCAAGATCAAGAGCCTCAAGTCCCACTGCGAAAAGCCATTGGCCGAACGGTTCTCGGGACATCTGCATGAGTTGCCCGAAATTGTGCGTGGTTTTGGGAAGACTCTCCAGTTGGTGGAAGAGAAAGTCGACTTTGCCGCAGAGTTCCAGGTGTTTCCAAGACTGGCCATCAGGGTCTTGTGGTGGGATGAGGACCCCGCAGAGGGATTCCAATGCGAAACGAAGTTTCTGTTCGATTCGAGGGTACTTCAGACCATTGACCTGGAATCCCTTGTTTTCGCATCGGAACAGATCACAGACCGCCTCTTGGGAAGAAAGTTGCACGATCACAGCCATTAGGCTGGATAATCCGTGCCTGGCAGCGGACGCGGACGGTCCGCCGCCAGGCACTCTACGAAGAAACGAAGACATTCCCTCTCAGGACAGGCAGTCCTTTACGGCCTTTAGGGCCGCATCGTAATCGGGTTCGTGGGTGACCTCCTTAACCAGCTCCACGTAGCGGACGGTGCCCGACTTGTCCACTACGAAGACCGCCCTTGCCAGCAGCCTCAATTCCTTGATGAGTACCCCATAGGCCATGCCAAAAGAGGCATCCTTATGGTCGGACATGGTTTTCACGTGGGTCACTCCGTGGGCACCGCACCACCTTTTCTGGGCAAAGGGCAGGTCCATGCTCACCGTGAGAATCACCACATCGGAACCCAACTGGCCTGCTTCATCGTTGAACCGTCGGGTTTCCAAATCACACACGGGGGTATCCAGGGAAGGCACCGAGGAGAGGACAACCACTTTACCCGCAAACGACGAAAGCTTCACTGGTGCAAGGCCGGTGTCGAGAACCTCGAAATCGGGCGCCTTCTGGCCCGCCTTCACTTCATTGCCAACCAGTGTCAACGGATTTCCCTGGAATGTGATCGCACCGGAACGCTCTGCCATCTTACCTCCTCCTTATTCTCCAAATTCTCCAACCGTGAGTTTAATTTCAACGCCTGTGAAGTGCATGATTGACCGTCGCCGAATGATCCCGTGCCTCAATGCAATGTAGCCGCAAATTAGGGACGAACCTCCATCCCGTCAACACCCGGTTGTTTCGTATGCACACCGATCGTGACTCGGGCGGCAGGTCAGTGAGGGACTCCGTTCACTGTACCGATCAGCCCTTGCGGCCACAGGCGATGATTCGGGAGTTCATGAAGCCGTAGTCCCCCTCGGTGGTGTGGGAAGAGAAATCGCTGACAATACGAATTGCCTCGAATCCGGCCTGTGAGAGAAGTCGATGGACGGCCTCGGCATTGTAGAACCGGATGCGGTACGTTCGATCTCGTATGAGCCCCATGCACTTGCTCAAGACCATCTCGCGCACGGAGATAGCCCCTTCCAGCATTTCACGCCTGCGGCAAACCACAATGTCGGCTCCCACTTCATGCCAGGCCATGGGTGAGAAGCGTTTCTTCACAGTATCTCCGTCGGTCAGATCCACCAGGACCCACCCGTTTCGGCGCAGAAGCCGGTGACACTCCGCAAGGATCTCCAGGTCACCGTTGGGATCGGCAATATAGCCGAGGGAATTGCCCAGGATGAGCACATGATCGAAAGTCCCCGAGAGAAAGCCGGTGTTCCTAGCATCGGACATGACGCAGTCGAGACGGTCTGTTTCGCCCCCTTCTTTTCTTGCATGGGCCAGCAACACGTGCGAGTAGTCCTGAAGGAAGCACCTGCCGATCCCCCTGCCCCGGAGTTCCAGGCTATGCCTCCCGTGTCCTCCGCACAAGTCGAGAACGCGATGGTGGGGAAGGATGGGGACCAGGGACAAGACCAGGTCCACTTCCCTTCGGGTCAGCCCTTGGTCGCAGACGGATCGGGCATCGGTGAGAAGATAGACTTCATCGAACATGCTCTTCCACCATTCGGGATCCACCGTGATGGTCATGACGACTCCGGGTCTGCTCCGAAGCTGAACAGGCCGTCGGAGGCGATGATGGCCGCGGATCCTCCCCATGGCTGCATTCGGGCGATGGCGAGCTCTTCCTCCTCGATGCGTATGATTCCTTCCAAGTCGCCCCGGAGCCACATCCTCTCGAGTTCCATGCAGTCGGCCCACAGGGCGGCCCCGTAACTGAGGAGAGCCTCAATCTGGCCGGGCGTGAGCAATCTCGGACGCAGGGCGATCCTGATGGGGCCAAGGAGGTATGTGAACCGGTGTTCAAGAGCCATCTCGTTCTGAACCTCAAGAACGTCTGCCACACTCTCGAAAGGCATGTTCAGGATGGCGTCGTTGATCCGGGCCACGGCGTCCCGCACTGTCATGTCCGAACGGAGCACAGCCAGAGGTTGCACGCCCCCGCCGCTTCCCACGTTAGTGGGAATCCCCCCGAAGCGGCCGAGAAACCCGAGGAGTCCATGGGGTCCCACGAGGCAGCGAAAGTCCGTTTGCACCTGTTCGGGAACCATGCGCCCCTTTTCATGATCCACGACCGGGACCACCTCGGCCCATCTGTGCAGGGGAACCCTCTCCTGAACAATGTAGTGCCCGGTCTGAAGCGCGAGGGTCACCGCCTGATCCCCGTCCGGGTTCACTCCTCCCACCTTCACCCCTTTGCCCGAATAACCCCTTTCGGGTTTCAGCACAAGCCGTTCCCAATTGTCGCGGGTCCACTGCACCAGATCCCCGATGGCCTCTCCGCCTGGCCCGGTTGTGGCTCTCTCGCGGAATTGTCGCGTCCAGGGCGTCCTTTCCACGATCTCCCGGTGAAACCGGTCGGGCTGACCACTCGTCAGCACTTCGAACATGCTTTTCACGTTGATGGGTTCCGTGCCTCGAGGGTTGATGACCCTCCCTTCCCTCACCGCCTGGAGAAGAGGGGAGAGGCCATGCTTTCGGTGAAGAGCGAGAAGGACGTCCGAATTGAAGTCCACGAACACGACGGAGACAGGGCTACCCTGCCAGCAGACGGCTCCATTGCGCACTTCCAGGTCGTGCGGGGGGATCAGGATGCCCGTGATGCCATCCACGGCGCAAAGGTGTTTGGCCAGGTTGATGTTTTCCGTCACGTCCTCCAGAGTTTCCTCCTCGGCCACCACGGCGATAAGACCCGGATTCCTCCCTTCACGGGCCCGATGCGCCTGGACCAGAAGCTCCACGAAGCCGCTGACGGGAAACAGTAACGGATGGTCAAAATCCAACCGGACAGGAATGGGCTTGATGGCGTTGAGCTTTTCCCAAACCGCCTTCCCGATGATCTGCGTGACCCTCTGGTAGTCCCAGCCGCCAGGGCTGCCGAGATTCCATTCAGAATGGTATCCCCAAAATCCGTTCAAAGCACACTCCTGTCTGGTTGGTGTTCCGTGGAAGCGATCTCCTCAAAGTTCCTCTCGATGAGGTGAAACGGCATCTCTCCTCCATTGAGGATCTCCCGGTGGAAGCGATTCAGGCCTATCGCAGCCCCCCACCTTTCCCTGAGGCGCATGATTTCGTACCGCCCGAGGCTGTAGCACAACTGGTATCCGTGGTTCAGGCGGAACCGTTCCACCTGGGCAGATGATTCCTCGCGGCTGAATCCGGCTGCCGTCAGCAGATCGAGGGCATCCCCCAGAGGCATGAACCCAACGGCAAGACCGATGTCAATCCGGCAACGGGCAGCCCTCCAGAGTCGGCGCTTCAAATCAACCAGGCATTCCATGGGATCTTTCACGTATCCATAGTCGACGAGCAGGGACTCCACGTAGTAGGCCCACCCCTCGTAGAAGAGGGGAGATTCGATTTGACTGCGTATGGGGTTGGAGAGCGCCCTGCGTGTCGAGTCCAGGAGGAAATGACCGGGAAAGGTCTCGTGGGCGGTGAGGAACCGGTACTCCCTGTGCAGGCGCTTGCGCAGCAGATCCGAAGCTTCGTGACCCCTACGGCGTGGAGCCGCCAGGGTGATGTAGAAGAAATCATCCTCGCGCTCGTCCCCGGTGAATGCGGCGCAAAAAGACGCTGAACTGCGCACGGACTCGAGATAGGTCGGGGTCCTGCGGATGAGCGGGAGCCTGTCGGCAGCAGTTCCTGCAAAGCCGTGGGCCTTGAAGAAGCCCTGCAGGGATTCCATTTCAGTTTCGTAGAGCTCCAGCGTGTTGAGGGTTGCCACATCCCAGGGCAAATCACCGTGATAAAGGCCCCGCCAAGAGCTCTGCCCATCAATCTTCCGCGCCAGGGCTTCGATCTTCCCAAGGCATTGGGACCACTCATCCTCTCCGATCTCGTAGACTTCCTCGAGGCTCCTGAGAGAACGGAATTGTTCCCTGAGAACGGTTCCGACGGGAATGGAGGGATGCGCATCGTGGTGGACCGGAGAGAAAGACTCGAGGAATGCCGCAAATTCCTCCAGCACGGAGCGGAGTCGAAGGAGGCCGCCTTGAAGACGCCGGTCTCCATGGGCTAATACCGGGGCAACCTCGCCGAGATAGCACCCGCAGTCATGAACCATCACGATCGCCGCTTGGTGATAGCTGGCGGGGATCGCCGACAGATTCGCCATTCCCTGACGCAACAGGCGGCACATGCCATCCATGCGCGACACGACGCGATGCCGCCTCTCCGCCTCGTCCCCGCAAGGTTTGGTGAGGGCGTGATCCAGCCCGATGAAGGCGATTTTCAGGTAAAGAAGAGGGTTGTGGCGCCATGACCGGCTTTGGGAGAATTCCAACAGTGCGCCGGCAACACAGCCTTTCAAGAGCTCCAGGTCTATGGCCTCGTCGAGAGTCCCGTTTTTCCCCGGGTCCAACCGCTCCAATGCTGCGGCGTAATCCTTGAGGGCGGCAATCGATTCCTCCATGGACTCCTCGCCCAGGTCGTCCATGTGATCGAAATATCGTGCCGCTTCCTTTGCCCTGGGCATGAAGTGGAACTCATCACTGGCGCACATGACAGGAAACCGCTTCGCCATGAAACTGAAAAAACTGGACGATATTGCTTCCAAGGAAGCGGACATGGGGGATCCCTCACCCCTCGGATCTGGGCAGTTGATCCAGGGACCATTCCATGGGGTCGATGAGCTCGAAACCGGCATTTCTCAGTTTTCGCTTCACCAGGGCTGCATTGCTCGTGAACAGATACGGAAAGACCGCTCGTTTGCCTTCCTCCCAGTGCCTGGCCACAAGGATACTCCCGAAGGAAATCTTCTCCTCGGTGATGGTGTCCACGATCCGCTTCATCTGACCAACCTTGTCTTCCACGATGATACAGAAGAGGGTCCCCGGCTCTTCGATGCCAAGCACATTGATGAAGGCGCGCATGAGGTCCCGGATGGATATGATGCCTCTCAGCCTTCCTTCCTGATCCACCACGGGAAAGGCTCCCACTCGCATCTTTTGCATGAGCAGGATGACATCCTCCAGGGTGTTCATGGGAGAGATCGTCACTGGGTTCCGGGTCATGATGTCCTTGACCTTCAAACTCTCGAACCGCTCGCGCTCCTTCCTGGTCTCCTCCTCGCCCAGAAACGGGGATGGGAGAGCCGTGCGCACGTCCCGGTCGGTGATGATCCCGATCACCCTCCTGTCTTCCTCCACCACAGGCAGGTGTCGGATTCGGTGCTGCTTCAAGAGTTCCCGCGCCTCCAGAACACTGGTGTCCGGATGCACCGATATCACATTCTTTGTCATGGACTTGTCGATGAACATATTCCCTCTCCTTTTCAAACGCTTGAGTGGTGACAAACGGGAGTCCCAAGGGAAATGTGTTGTTTCGTTGACTGGATTCCCTGCAGTTCCATGCGCTTTTCGCCATCGCCGAGCAACCTGGAGACGGTGGACCGATTCTGCTGACGCATTAGTCCCAACAGCACCCGCTTTCACGGCACCCCGAGGAGGACCTTCACATGGTTGACGATGAGTTCGGGCAGGCGCTTCAGCGAGTAGCCCCCCTCCAGGACCGAGATGATCCGTCCTCCGCAGTGCTTCTCGGCCAGACCCACAATCGTCTCCATGATCCATGTGAAACATTCCGTCGATAGCCTGATGTCCGACATGTCATCGTCCATGTGGGCGTCGAAACCGGCGGAAACCAGGATGACCTGTGGTTTGAATTCTTCGAATGCGGGCAGGAGGTCTCTTTGAAGGAGAGCCATGTACTCCTTGTCTCCCTGCCCTGGAAGCACGGGGGTGTTCAGGGTGAATCCCAGCCCGGGTCCGGATCCCTTCTCAAATTCTCTACCGGTTCCCGGGAAGGAAAAGGAGGGATGTTCGTGGATGGAATAGTAGAATACTGTGGGGTCTTGTTCGAAGATGTGCTGGGTCCCGTTGCCATGATGGACGTCGAAGTCGACGATGCCCACTCGTTCGATGCCCCAGTGCAATCGCAGGTATCGGGCGCCAATGGCCACATTGTTGAAGTAGCAGAATCCCAGGGCCTGGCTCACTTCGGCGTGATGACCCGGGGGCCTTACCGCACAGAAGCCGTTATTCACCTTGCCCTCCATGACCAGGTTGATCATGTCGAGGACCCCTCCCACCGCCAGCATCGCAACATCAAAGCTTTCAGGGCACATCTGGTTGTCCGGGCAGCCGTATTCCGGCAAATGGAGCATGCACGCCTCTTCAAACCGCATCACGTGCTTGGGCGTGTGCACCGCCTCGATCCATCGGTGTTTGGCCCGGCTTGCTCCAATGGTGAGGAGTTTGGAAAGCAGACTGGTCTCTTCGAGTTGCCTGTATATGCCTTCGAGCCTGTCGGGACACTCTGGATGATCGGGACCCGTCTCATGCAGAAGGAATCGCTCGTCATACAGAAAACCGGTCTTTCTCATGCGAATCTCCTGTAACACGCAACGCGCCGGCTCGTTGCTGTTCCTCAACCCATCCCTTTGACGCACTCATGGAAAAGCTCCATGCTGATGGCGACCTGTGCGTCCGAAAGGTTCTCCCCTTCTGCCCTTCGATGCCTGACTGCCTCCATGAACTGTTCGAGGATGCAGAAGCTCAGAACCTGGC
>CAZURN010000024.1:5021-26285 GCA_964623165.1 uncultured Syntrophobacteraceae bacterium | reverse complement strand
TGCGTTATCTGTTTGAGGAATGCATCGGCGCTCGAAAAGCAGCCGGCGTCGTCGGGAAGCGGCAGAACTATCCAAGGGGTTCGAGGATTCGCCACGGGCAGGGAGTAGTCTCCTGTCTTGCTCCAATCGAGTCCCAATCCCTGACAAACCCCACGCGTGATGGGTGCACCCGGGCAGAAGCCAATGCTCATGCCTCCCGCAAAAACACTGGTGGGGGCCTGAACCAGCGTGGCGTATACCAGTGCCCCTCCATCTGAATACCCCACCAGAATGGGCCGGGTGTAGGTGGGGAGTCCCAGCTTCTGTTGAACGAACCGACTAAGATTTTCAAAGTCTGCGGAGGGATAAGTGCAGTCGTCTTCAGCTGCCAGGCGTCCCAGATATTTGCCTGTGTCGACCCCGATCACTAGGCTGTCCACAGAAGCGATCCTTGCCGCGAAGCCTTCCGCCTCACGGTTCCAACCCGCCTCGCCCGAAGCAAGAATGACCACCCGGGAGGGTTGTTCGACAGTCCTGTAGACCCATACTTTTCCAAAAGGTGCCACCGTGAACGAAGGAGTTTCAAGTGCCGGAGAAGATCGAGTGACCACGAGAACTGACATGAGAATCAAAATGAAAGAGAGCAGGGGCAACCGTCTCATTTGGTGATCACTCCTTTCATCCCGCCCGAAGTAAGAGATGCGATGCTGGCGAGGATCCGGGGAAGAACAAGTCCGCCGGGACATGCAATGTATCTGGCTTCCCATTCAGGATCGAACTTTTGCTTGAAGAGTCTCAGTCCCTTGAAGTTGTAGAAGTGCTCCCCATGCTGATAGATGAGCGCCCCAATCCTGTTCCATGCGGGTGCGAGAGACCGCCCGTTCAGGCCTGAGAGCGGCGCCATTCCCAGATTGAACCGACGGTACCCCTGTTCTTTTCCCCATTGCATCAGACGAATGAACAGGTATTCCATCGTCTCGGGCGGACTCCCGGGAAGGTGGCGCATGAGGTCCATGGAGAGTTCCTCCTTGTCGGCACCTGCCCAAAGATTACAGAAGGCCGGGATGTCGCCTTCCCGACGGATCAAGGCAATGGGGAAATGACTCAGGTATTGGGGATCGAAGCGACCCAGCGAAAAGCGCTTCTCTCTGGTGTTCTTCTCCCGGAGCCATGCATCGGAGATCTCATGGAGTCGGGGAAGCAACTGAGGGACATCGGGAGCCTCGAACACCTGAAGTGAATACCCTTCCTTTTCCATTCGGTTGCACGTATTGCGAAAGCCTTTCCTGGATTTGCCGTCCAGTGAGAAGCCCTCCAACGGCACGGTGGCTTCCTCCCCGATCTTGAAGAGTGTCAGTCCCAGGTCCAGGTAGATGGGGAGCCCTTCCCTGCCCACCTCGTAAAACACGGTCCAACCTCCATAACGGTCACTCATTTCCCGGAATTGCCATGCGAGCTCCTCCCATTCCCCTCTCTCTCCGACGGGATCTCCCATGGCCACCCAGCTGCGCCCTTCGACCCGATACATGATGAAACTGCGCCGAGTTGGACTGAAGAGAAAGTGCTTGTCACCGAGCAGGGCCAAGTTTGCCGCGGTGTTTCGAGAGAGGCGGACCGTTGCGCGGATGACGTCCCATTCTTCATCGGTCACAACGGATGGCATCCGTGGTGGAGCCGGTCGAAGCAGCCGGTTGACGGCCAAGAGCAGGCAGGCGACCACCGCCGCGAATGTTGCTCGAAAGGAACGAGGAGTATGCGCAAAAGAGGTGAGAACCCACCACATGTCGGTGGAGTCCAGGGCGTGCTTGTGTGAGAAAATGCTGATCCAGAGGGAAGTGAGCAGAACCAGCCCCACGCTCGCTATCCACCCCGGCGTGAATGGTTCTGCCAGGAGTGATGCCTTCCGATTGAAGTACTTTCGGCAGGGAATCAACGTTGCCAGGATCACCGCCAACACAGCCGCCTCCTCGTAGTCCACCCCCTTCAGGAGGGAGGCTCCAACCCCGGCTCCGAGCAGGGCGACAGTGACGAAATAGGCTGCATCAAGCTTCAACTGCAGCCCTCGCGCAACCAGGAGCAGGATCATCCCAATGAGGCTGCTCAGGAAATGGAAACCTGCCACAATGGACGTGGGGAGGAGATCTTCCAGGAGCGTCATGCGCCAGCCCACCGAGGGTGTCGCTCCAGAGATGAGAAGAATCATGCCCGCGATGAAGACCATGAAGGAAAACATGCGCGGAGCCAGATGAGGCATCCAGCGACCGAGAATGTGCATTCCGCGCCCGAACAGGGCTCGCTTTTCGAACATCTCGTGAAGGCCCAGGAGCATGATGGCCGTGAGCAGCGGCAAGAGGTAGTAGATCAACCTGTAGGCGATGAGTGACGCAAGCACCGTGCTGGCTGGCAGTGCAGGAGTAAGCCCGACTGTGACCACCGATTCAAAGACCCCCAGCCCTCCCGGCACCTGGCTCACCAGCCCTGTGAATTGTCCGAGCAGGTAGATACTCAGAAACGATGCAAACGGAAGGGGTCCGAACGATTCCATGAGGGTGTAAAGGACAGTACCTGCCAAGACCCAGTCCAGTCCGGACACCGCGATCTGCTGAAGCGAAAGTTCAATGGACGGAAGCGGGACCTCCCAGCTCCAGAATTGGAAGGGCTTCTTCCTGATGACCCCTGAAACGATGTAGAAGGAAACCAGCAGCAGGAGCAGACAGCCGAGGGGGCGAGTTGTGGCAAGATGAAGGTGTGTCCAGTTGGCAGGGTTAATCGGCTTTAGAATGAAGGTGCCACCCGCAACGGTGAAGAGGCCAAGCCAGAGTGTCAGCGTGGTGAACGCCACGACCTTGGTGATCTCCTGCGCCGACAACCCCCACGAAGAGTAGAGTCGGTATCGAACAGAACTCCCGGCCAGCATGGAGAGCCCTATGCTGTTGCTGAACGCATAGCCGATGAATGAGGCCAGGGCAATTTTTGAGTACTGAAGCGGGCGCTGGATATAGCGGAAGGCGAGCCAGTCGTAGCCAGTGAGCACCAGGTAATTCAATCCAGTCACCAGAAGGGCCGCGAGGAGGTGCCAGGCGGGAATCTGCCTCAGGCTCTGCACGACGGCATCGTAGTGGACCATCCTCAGCTCTCGGTGTAACACCCACAGAGCCGTGATGAGGATGGCTGCTCCAAGGAATGGGCCGATAGTGAATGAGAAGCCTCTTCTCATCGATCACCCCTGGTGATCCTTGCGCACGCTGACTTTCGAAAGCCAGTCATGGAGACCTATGGTTCTTTTCACTGAGATCCAGTTCTCCTTTTTCGTCTTGATGTGGTCGAGTATTCCCGCCGCTGGCATCCCAGATGAATTTTGCCGCGTCTGTTTTCAATTTCTCAGCGACCTTGGGGTCCGTGTACATCTGGTGACCCCCCTCATAAACCTTGTGGCTGATGTTTTCGTGGAGCTTGGAATCCAGCCCGAGGTGATTGATGGAATATGTGGTCCCAAAATACGGGGTGTTGAGGTCGTAATAGCCACTTGCAACAAAGACCTTCATAGCCGGCGACTTTCGTAGGATGCCAGCCAGTTCGCGGGATACGTTCAGATAACCCCGTGTGCCTGTCTTCCAATCCCACTTCTCATTGACTCCAGTGGAGAGGTATTCATACACGGCGTCGTTTTCGTATGCGAGATCCCGCCTCACGTAGTCATTGAATACGGAGGCATAGGCTGATGCAGAGGAAAGAAGACTGGGATCGTCGCCAAGAGGGTCTCCTGCTCCGCCGGCTATTGTGTTCCGACTGTCCATGAGCCCCAAGGTTCGATGCTCCCCACCAAGCAGTTCCTGAGCGAAGTCATAGCTCCCAACTCGGATGCCATGCCTCTCAATATACTCTCGAGAGAGGCCTGTAAACGCGCTAAGGTTATCTATCAACTGCTCCAGATTACGGGGATCAATGGAATCCCCCTTCAAGAGAAAAGGCCAATAGGTTTCCATAGACCATTGCTCGCCTGACCCTGCCATGTCAGCCACACTGCGAGATTCCTTGTTGCTGCTCTTTTGATGGTATGCGGCCGTGAGGGCGTAAGTGGGCAAGAACACCGCGTAAGGAAGGTCGTTTCCAGGATCGAAAGAGATGGCCTGAAAATTCATGATGGCGGATATGAGGATGAGGCCATTGAGATTCATGGCGTACCGGTCGAGTAGCTGGTTTGCCAGAAGCACCGCGCGAACTGTGCCGTAGCTCTCCCCAGCAACGAATTTTGGCGAATTCCACCGCTGGTATCGGGTCGTGTAAAGCCGAATGAATTGACCCATGATCTGAACGTCTTGTTTGACGCCGTAGTAGGACTCTTTTTGTTTCTGTGGATCTTTCCCTGAAGTTGCTCGGCTGAAGCCGGTTCCTACCGGATCAATGAAGACGAGGTCCGTGATGTCCAGCCAGGTGCAATCGTTATCCACCAGTTCGTAGGGAGAAGGTGTAGGCTCTCCCGGTTTGAGGAGTGGAACGCGTTTTGGTCCCATGGCACCCATGTGGAGCCACACTGATGAGGCGCCAGGCCCTCCGTTGAAAGCAAAGGTGATGGGCCGCTTTGCCAGATCGTTCTCGCCATCCTTTGCATAGGCGACGAAGAATACCTCCGCACCCTCTTCACCATGCTGATTTTCCACGTGGAGTGTACCGGTGGTTGCCGTATAGGAAAGGGTTTCTCCGTGAATATGGATCGTATGGTGTGTGGTGGTAAGACTGGGCCCCTTTGATGCAGCATGCTCCTCGCCGGTCGGGAGCACGGGTTTTGTCTCCACCGCGGCTTGCTTGGTCTGTTCTTGGGGAGCGGCAATGCCAAGGTTTGCCGAGAAAAGAGACATCAACAGCAAGAGTAACACTCGGGGCGCCAAACGATTGCCACTCTTTCCCTTCTCCGAAGAATCAATTCCTGGAAATGACGGCATCAGGTTACTCCATGCGAATCCCATGAGCAGTGCGCCCCAACCGCGATGGCTGGCGACTTGCCATGGTTGTCATCGAAACGGTCACTGTCGGCCAAGTATCCCCCGGAACGGTCCAGCACGTGACATATGAAGAGCTCAATGTAGTCCGTCAGTGCGCAAGCGAGCATCACCCATCTCCGAACTGGAAATTCACCTTTCGATCTGTGAGTTGCCACATGCGTGCCGTAGGCAACCGTAAGAGTTGCCAGAATCCCCGTGAGGGCCGACCGAAAATGTGACCGACTCGCTGGAATGGTCCAGAAGAGGCCGCGAGTTCGATCCGGGAAAATGGTCAGGTGACCGGTGGTGGACCACGGCGTGAAGCTCCTCTTCGCGCCGTGCAAACTAACAGGGAATCTCGGTCTCCATGGATTCCAGCACGGCTCTCAGATGCTCATGATCTTCACTTTTCAGGTGGCGGTGGATCACTTTGCCGCCGAATCGTTCCAGTTCCCTCAAGACCTTCTCAGGGTGCCGGCTTAACAGAAGGGCCAGGGCTGCAGTGCCCGGTTGCAAATGTTCCGCAAACTCATGCATGAACTCCTGGTCGATTCCTGCGTGTGCAAGGGAACCTGAAACCCCTCCCATCAAGGACCCGGTCGCCAGCCCCAAAACCGACAAGACAGGGTTGAATAGAACGACGCCCAGCAAAGCCCCCAGGAAGCCGCCCCCGAGGGCGCCTCTGAAGGTGAGGTGACCCATGTGATGCAGAATGGCGTCCCTCTTCTCCCTTTTTTCCAGGATGAGAGCGTCATCAAGCTCTGCGTCCAGCTCTTTCTGCCACTTCAACAGATCTTGCCGAGCCTCTTCTGCTTTGGACATTGCCCCGAATATGCCAATCACCAAGTCACTCATGTTGAAATCCTTTGCTGCACCCAGGCGCCGGGGTCTGAATGAAGGACCTCTCAATGCCGTGTTTCATGAACCATGGAGCAATTGATTTTGCATGAATCACCGAGAGTCAGACTCCTGAACCATAGGATCCATAAGGCTCACCCACGGGCCGGAAGCCGGAAGTTTCCCTCCCGTGGGGATTGGTGCGTGAACTATTCACCAGACGCATCCCTCTGAAGAACCACATAGAGGCTTCCTTGGCCACGTTTCACTAGCAGAAGCACTCTATTGCTTGACGAGCCTTTGTTGAGCGCATTCTCGAATTCAGAGGTGTTGGCCACACTCTTGCGGTTCACCTCCTTGATGACGTCTCTCGGTTGAAGACCTGCCAGTCCCGCTGAGCTGCCTGGCACAACACCGGTGATCACCACACCCTTTTCATGAGGTTTCAAGCCCAATTGTTTGGCGAGATCAGGCGTGATGTTTTGAACTGTGATTCCCCATGAGCCAGTCGTCTCTTCCCCTGAGGCTCCCGCCCGTGAAGTCTCTTGAGGCATAGTGCCAAGGGTCACTTTGACGGACATCGTCTGACCTTTTCTCACAATATCCAGGGTTGTCTTAGTGTTGGGAGCTGTCGCCGCAGCCATTCGTGAAAGGGCGTGCGCGCTTGCGACTGGCTTTCCGTTGAATGCAGTGATGACATCCCCCTCCATGAGGCCGGCTTTCTGGGCTGGACCGTTGGGGAGAACGCCTGATACGAGAACACCTTTGGTGTCTTTGAGATCGAATGACTTGGCGAGGTCAGGAGTGACATCCTGAATGCTCAGGCCCAGCCAACCCCGCACCACCTTTCCGGATTCCAACTGCGGCAGGAGTTCCTTGGCAAGACTGATGGGAATGGCGAAACCGATGCCTTGGCCTTGCGCAACGATGGCTGTGTTGATTCCGACAACCTCTCCTTTCATGTCAAAGAGAGGTCCTCCACTGTTGCCCGGGTTGATGGCCGTGTCGGTCTGGAGAAAGTCGTCGTAAGGGCCTGCCCCGATGATGCGTCCCTTGGCACTGATCACTCCGACTGTGACTGTCTGTCCAAGGCCAAAAGGGTTTCCGACGGCCATGACCCAGTCACCAACCCGGATGGCGTCGGAGTTTCCCAGGGTCACAGGCTTGGGAAAGTCCCCGTCCGCCTTGACCTTGATCAGGGCCAGGTCGGTCTTGGGGTCGCGGCCAAGGACCTTCGCCGTGTACTCTTTGCCGGTGTCGAATTTGACCTTGATTTCCGTAGCCTTTTCAACCACATGGTTGTTGGTCAGGATGAGCCCGCTCCGGTCGACCACAAAACCTGAGCCCAGAGCCTGGGTCTTGATGTCGCCCTGGGGGACTTCCCCAAAGAAGTGTTTGAAGAAATCGTCACCGAAGAAGTCACGGAATGGATCGTTGCGGCCCGTGAAGGGGACCATGGAACCTCCCTTCACCACTTGCGTGGTCGAAATGTTGGCCACGCTGTGTTTCACCTGATCAGCCAAGTCTGCGAAAGAACTTGGGGCGCTGTAAGCCATTGCCTCAGGGGGAAAAACGAGCTTTACAAAGGGCCCAAAGAATAAAAGAGCCAGGGGCAGAATCAGCCGAGTGGAATACTTTAGACTTGTAAGAAGCTTCCCTTTCATAGCCGTACCTCTCTGAAATGGATGGGATCAAAAGCCGAGTTCCAATCCTCAAAGACATGGACTTCATCAGCCTCAATACGCTGCGGTGCGGGGGCCTCGAGGACCTCTTCCTTGAACCTCAAGACTTGGGTCTGGCTGTCCTATCATGGAGGCTTGTCCTCGATGGAACCGGATGGTTCGTCAGGGTCATCGCGGAGGTTCTTTCCTTCCTCTTCTGCTGGACCCAAAGAGTTGAGAATCGAAAGGAGGATGTCGAAATCCTTGTTCTTGCTCAGAAAGAAATCCGCTCCGGCCTCCAGGCATTCCTCTCGGTACTGTGGATAAGCAAAGTTGGTCAGGATGATAACGTGGGTCTTGATCCCGGCTTTCCGGATGTGCCTGAGGATTTCGATGCCGCTCCCGCCGGGCAGCTGAATGTCCAGAATGACGGTATCAGGACGGAGCGCCTGGATTTCCTTCATGGCCCCCATAGCATCCCCGCTCTCCCCAATCACGCAGGCATCCTTGGCTGCGGAGAGCATTTCACGAAGCCGATCCCGGATAAGAGCAGAATCATCAACGACATAGACTGTTTGCATCTCTTCAGCTCCCTTTTGACTCCATAATATGGAGAGGGGACACCGCGAAAAATCAGTCTCGCGCTGAAATGGGCGTGGGATTGTGTCGCAAATGATCGTGAGGTTTTTCTTACGAACCCAAAGGGATGCAAATTGCAGGATTCTGTTGAGTGGGCACATCCATGGAAGGGAAGGGAGGAGACCAATCACTCGATGAGGTCATGCTGGATGGCGTAGAGGATCAACTCAGTGTTGTTTTGGAGCTTGAGTTTCTCAAGGATTCGTGATCGGTAGGTGCTGACGGTCTTCACGCTCAAGGCCAGTTCCTCGGCGATGTCCTTAAGGGGTTTTCCTGATGCAATGTGGAGCATGACCTGGTACTCCCGGTCCGAGAGGGTTTCGTGGGGGTGCTGGTGGGAACCGGACGAGAGTTTATCCGACAGGGCTTCGGCCAGGTTCTGGCTGATGTATTTCCGTCCCCCGGAGATTCTCTTGATGGCCTGTACCAGTTCATCCGGCGCACTCCCTTTGGTGAGGTAGCCCTCCGCACCCATCTTGAGGCACCGAACCGCGTACCGCGCTTCGGGGTGAATCGTCAGCATGAGCACCCGTGCTGCCTTTTTCTCGATCTTGATCTGTCTGAGGACATCAAGTCCGTCTAGGCCAGGCATGCTGATATCCAGAATGATCACGTCAAAATCGCTTTCACGGACCTTTCTGAGCAATTCATGGCCATCAGCCGCCTCATCCACCACCACGATGGTCTGGTCCTCGGCCAGGATCTCTTTGAGTCCTTTTCGAACGATGGGATGATCATCCGCAATGATGACCCTGATCATGATCCCTGTGTCCTGTTCCTGGTTCGCCATCACCCCGATTTCAGCGGGATCGTGATCCTGAGCGTCGTTCCCATACCGGGATTTCCGGAGATTTCAACCTCTCCCGCCATGGCATGCACCCTTTCCCGTATGCTCAGGAGGCCATAGGAGAGGGAGCTTTGAATCTCCTCCGCGCGGATTCCTCTCCCATCGTCCGACACGATCAAGGTCAGTGTTTGGGAACTGACATCAAGCGAGACAGTCACTTTGGCAGCGCCCGCATGACGTGCCACGTTGGTCAGCGCCTCCTGCAGAATGCGAAAGAGGGCCGTGGACTGCTCTGTGGGCAAATCCAGGCCAAAGTCGCCGACGGCGACCACGCAACGGATGCCGGTCCGCCTCTGGAATTCCTCTGCCTGCCATTCAATCGCTTCCACCAGACCCAGATCGTCCAGAATCCTTGGCCTCAGTTCTGACGACACATGATGCACGGTGTTCATGGCATCGTCAATGATCCGTGTCATCCCATCCAGCTTGTCTTGCAGAGCTTGTGGGCTGTCGGAACCTATCTTTCTCCGGACCCAAGAAAGATCTATTTTCAGGGCGGTCAGTGCCTGTCCCAGATCATCGTGAATCTCACGGGCGAGTCGGAGCCGTTCCTCCTCGCGGACCTGTTGCACATGGGTCTGCAATCGTCTCAATTGCTCTTCTGAAGCCCGGATCCTCTCCTCGGCCTCCTGATGCTCCCGTTCACGTCGTTCAAGGGCTTGGGCCATTTCATCAAAGGCCTTGGCAAACCTCCCCAATTCATCATCCTGCTTTACAAGTCCGCTGCGGGCGCCCAAATCGCCAGCAGTCAAGCTTCGGGCTGCAAGAAACAAAGAGGCCAGGCGACGCAGGATAACCGAGTTTACGCCCATCCAGAAGGCGGCAATCATGAGAACGCTCACCCCTCCCAAGAGGGCCAAATTGAGATTTCGAGTGCGGTTGGCCTCGGCAAACGCCAGCTCTCTGGGCACACCGATGACGATCCTGACGTACCTGGAAGGAGACCGACTCTTAACGGGTGCGACCGCATAGAGATACTCGGTGCCGCGTGAATTCTTCCCCATGACCACTTTCGATTCACCCTGCCTGATCGCCTCGAGCAGTATCACATCGTCAATCGGAGCCACCTCCTCTCCAGAGCCCTCATATTCGGACAGGATCACTCCATGTCGATCCACGAGAGCCAAGAAAGCTCCATCTATCAATTTTACCTTCTCAGGGACGTATAGATCATCTATCCAATCCAAATCGATGCTGGCATAAAGGACGGTTCTGACCTGATCATCCAAGTCCATGACAGGGCTCGTCACCATGAGGACCCGCTTGCCGGTGAGCTCCCCAACCTGGTAATCTCCCAATGAAAATTGCTTGGAGTGAAGCGCTCTGGAAAACCATGGGGAATCGGCAACATTCTGTGTGTCTTGGCCTTGTCGACCCCTGCAGACGATGTCTCCTCGCCGATCCACTGCACCCAAATCGGCGTAGTGCCGAAATTCCCTCACCATTTGCCCCAGATACCGAGGGCACTCTGTCCGAGGCTCCGAAACCGTCTGAAAGAAAAGACGAAAAGCTGCCAACAGTTGCCGTGTTCCTTCGATGACCTGTTCCTCACTGCTGGCGGCCAGTTCCGCTGCCTGAAGGCTTTCCTTCATCACATCGGATTCGATGATTGCCCGTTGCCGGAAGATGCTGAATAGCATCATGGCCCATGCCGGCAGCAGAGCCACAAGCATAATGAGGATGACACGGGCCCGCAGGCTCGCAAGGAAGGTGTTCATGCGCGTCTATCCTTAGCCCACTGCCGTTTTATACGGTCATGGACTTTATGCCTATCCTGAGATGGCAGCTTCATTGCCCTAATTTCCTATGTTTCCCGGGTGTATTTTGGGAAGACTCCCAATCTCATTTTGTAACATCTCCAAAACCATAGGTGCGCATTGACCGGATGAACCTTATTGTGAGCGCCACCGGCTTTACGGGGGCATGGCTTGCGGCTTTCGATCCCCCTTGGCAAGGCAGGCGATCACCTGCCGAGCATTTTATACAAGCTCACTCCATGAACCACGAAGATTCGTTAGGATCAATTCCACTTTCTGGAAATCGGCCATTGCTTGTGATAGCTGATGACGAAGCCGAATTGAGGAAAAATCTTGGGAAGTTTCATGAGGTTGAAAACCATCACCCCGATTGACAAGCGATCCAACCACGAGGACATGGGCCAGCCGAAGTGCACGGCAATACTCCGCCCTCCGATCTCGCTTTCGATAACCTTGAGCAGGGCAAGGATACGCTGGTACATGCCTGCCCGGTGCAGGGGCAGCCGGAAGTGGTTGGGGCCCATCCGAAATGGAATGCCCTGGCGAGGGGAAAAAAAAGTAATGTAGGCTTCGTTATCCTGTGGCTTCTCTATGGCCTCCTCCCTTGGTCTCTGAAAGAAGATGTGTAGATCAGTTCGGGGTGATTGTGCCAGGTAGAGAACTATCTGCATCTCGTTTTCTGCCTGCTCGATTTGTGCTATTTCAGGACCCCTCTTCCGAGACATCGCCATTCCGGATGCGAGCACTACTGTAGTCACCGTAACCCAGAGCACGGTTCCGTATGGCTTTTCAATAGCCAGAAAGACGAAGCAACTCAAAAGGATGACCCACAGGATCAAGGTTCCGAGCCTGCTCGTATAGTATTGGACCACCTCTTTGGTGCCTTGAAAATATCGATAGATGAGGAGTGCGCCCATGTTGATGCAGAAGCTCGCCAGGAGGCCCAGGGCATACATGTCGGCCAGAATCTTCTGACTGCCGCTGGTGATGAAAATGATCGCGGAGAATACGGCTGCACTGATGATATGGATTCGATAAAGAGAGTTTCTCCGGTTGGTAGCTATGAGCCACTGAAAGCCGTATCGGTGGGCCACCCGCTCGATAAGCTCGCTTGAGGCCACAAACGCGGTATTGACCGCCATGATCAGGGTAAGGCTTGCAAGTGTCCCGATGGTGACCCCAAAGGGTACTCCATTGAGAATCGTCGCATAGTGGGTAATGAGATCCCCTTCATGTTCACTGAAGTTGATGGGGGCCGAAAGGGCGAGGGCGGCAACGAGGGGAGTGACGATACCCACGGTCAGGGCCAGAAACACATATGCCCGGTGGATCTCGCGCCAGTTTTTCACGAATCCAGCCGTCTGGATCACCGACTCGATTCCTGAATAGGCGAGTATACAGAAGGCTACATGCGATATGAAGTGATTGTAGTCGCGTGTCCACGATCCGGTCTCAAGATATGCCAGCGTCTGACTTCCCGACTCTTTGAGCCGACCCAACGCGGTGCTATCCAAGTCGATAAGGCCGGAAGCGATCAGGTTCAATATGGCAAAACTTGCAAAGATGAAGATCAGGAAAGTGAACCGGGCATTTCCCTTGATGCCTATGATGTTGAGTCCCGCAACCCCCCAGATGATTGCCATCACAATTGGAATGTGGAGTGGCCCGGCTTCAGCAATGGCAGGGAAAAAAGAGCCCGCATTGAGCACGGCACTCACCGCTGAGATGCAGGCTGTGAGGATGTAGTCCACCATAATGGACGCCACGGCAATGAAGGACATCACAGGACCCAGGACCAGATAGGAAAACGAGTAGACGCCTCCTCCTATGAGGTCGTGACGCTCCAGTATCTCGGCTATCTCCGTGAAGCGGGTGCTCATAAAGCGGATGAGGATGCTGGTGGTGACGATGAACACGATGGCGGTCGGGCCAATGAAGCGATACGCTTCTGCAGGAGCATAGAAAATTGAGGTGAACTCATCCATCAGCGTGATGATGGCTACGGCAAGCCAAGTAAGCCAGACACGCCCGGACTGATGGAATGTGAGAAGCCCTCGCCTTCTAAGCAGCAAGCCGAAAAGGAGTAATAGGGAAGCATTGAGTAGGATCAGGATAGTGGTCTTCACCCATGCACTCCAGGTGATGAATGCTGCGGTGACAAACGCTCTGAGAAATGAGTCATTCGAGAGAAGAGCCGAGGAGGCCGATCAACGACATGGCCACTTCAGGCATAAGCTCACCGTGAAGGGATTGGAAATGTTCCAGTCAACATTCGCTGACAAACAAACGGACGGTGTCTGACTTGGGTGCCCGCACCCCGAAGACCATTGAGGTACAAGGAATGCCACTTCGGGCAGCAAAGCAGCCTTATGGGTCCTGGCGTGAAAGCCCATCAGGCACCTAAGTCAAAATCTGCTGTAGAGCTCAACGCCATTCTTGCCGTTCTGTTTAACGGAAAAGGGCCTGATCGGCTGCTCACAGAAGGATATCAATATCTCGACCATGATCGGGGAAAGCGGCAATCCCGATGCTGGCTTGCAGACGCACTTCAATTCCCTGGTCTTTCAAATATACCACTTTTTTCGCGCGGCTTTGAATCTCCAAGGCCTTTTGGGTGGCCATCGGTTCATCAAAACCAGGCAACACGATGACGAACTCATCCCCTGCATAAGCAACGGCGTATTCCGGACTGTGTAGAGGGTCCCGAATCGTTCCAGCCAATTCACGGATGACCAGGCTTCCGTGCAAATGCCCATAAGAGTCCACTACCCCCTTGAAGCGATCGATGTCCATGAAAAGAACCGAGATCTGCGATCTTTCGGCTCTGCCCGAATCAATCAATGCCCTGAGGGAATGATACAGATACCGGCGGTTGAAAAGTCCGGCCAGGTCGTCTCGCATGGCTTGCTCACGGACTCTTTGCTCACTGGCCCGGAGAGCCTCTTCAGCCTGCTTCTGCCCCGTTATGTCCACCAGAGCGACGACAATCCTGGAAACCGAGTTCTCGTGTTCAGAGACGACCAGCGTTTTGGCGAGCACGTGCTTTCTGCTTCCCTTCAGGGTCGAGAAGGACCGCTCCCTTTCGTTGCTCACTTCTCCATCAGCCACCATGAGAAAGATTTCCCGCGCCATTTCCTCCATATTGTCGAAGTGGGCCATGCCGAAGCCGTTGCTCAATGCAGACTCGTTTGAGACTTGCATCAATTCCAGAAAGGTTGCATTGTAGGCCAAAGTCCTGATCATAGAAACAGAATGAATGAGATCCTTGGGGTTAGAGTTACGTAGTCCGCGAGGTTCCTAATGCCCGCGGCGCGGAGATTCTCAATATGGGCTATTAGAATCGAGGCATCTCGCTCCAGCATGGCTGGGGAGGATTGAAACAACCGCCTGTACCGAACATCACTCTCACGGAGGGCCTGCCCCACCTGGTACAACTCTGTCGCATCTTCGCCGAAAACTAAGGCTCCAAGGGCCTTACCCGTCCCATCGGAGACAGGGCTCGGATGGTAGCGCAGGATCCTGCACCTTCCCCGGGGTCTCATTGACGGCTGTTCGAAAAAGACCCTTTAGTTCTCCTCCATACACCGCTGAACCTTGTCGGCGATATGGGAGTTGACCAGCTCCGAAAGTCCCGAGAGATCCGGAGGAGCATCGTCCTCTGCTGAAGACCCCAAGAGCATATCACGCATTTTCCGGTTCATGACTCTGACTCTGCCTTGTGCATCGATGGCGAAAACTCCCATGAGAGCAGACTCGCGGAATAATCAACCTCTCTCTTCCATGGCTCTTAAAGATTCCTCTGCCTGCCGGCACCTTTCCTCCAGGCATTTCATCTCGGCCAGCCGCTGATCCATTGACTGGAGCTCCTCCATGAGCTGTTCCTTCGGTTTCGATTCGGCTCGAGACCAGTCCGTTCGCGTTCCATGCCCAATTACCCTGCCCGTTGCATTACCCACCGCCGTCTTATTGTGGTGCACAAATACCTAACCGATTTCGTGATGAGAAGAGAAAATGCATGCATGGGTCCGATCCTCACCGACATGCGACTGGCTTGTCTTGTTTATGCCCGTGCCCCGCCCGGTTCACCTGATCGATCCCCTGGGTCTGTACACTTGACGCAGTGACGATCTCGCCGCATGGTGGGCAACCCTCAAGCAGCTCGATTCTGAGACAGAGCGATGACTCGGTCATCGGGCAGTGCAAGCTCAAGCCAAATATTGTGGTGTGGGCGAAGACCTAACGCTGTGCCGGGGATCTCCTCCCGTTTTGCCCCGATAACAAACCCGCCAGGATCACCGCGATGATCCCTGTGAGGAAGACCCCATCATAGGTCCCAGCACCACCGATCGAGGCGACAGGGGCTCCAAGTCCTTGGATTTTACTGAAATTCGTGATGTCTGCGCCAATGAGTGCTCCCATGCTGCCTGAAATATAGGCCAGAGCCGCAGCGTATTCTCTTGAGATGACGAGCGCCACAATGGAAGCGGCCAACGGAGGAGTGAAGAAGGGCACAGCGATTCCTACCCCTCTTATGGGATAAGCCATCATGTGGACCAGAATGGTGACAACGGCG
The DNA here is from genome assembly GCA_964623165.1 of uncultured Syntrophobacteraceae bacterium. Lineage (GTDB taxonomy): Bacteria > Desulfobacterota > Syntrophobacteria > Syntrophobacterales > Syntrophobacteraceae > JAAYUJ01. The sequence continues at coordinate 11,010 of CAZURN010000024.1, read as the reverse complement.
GTTCCAATAAGAGCCTTTCCATAGAGATTGTTCTTTACTGTGAGATAGATGGAAAGGAGGAGGGGCACCAGGGCACCACCAACATTTACGGCGATGACGGTGCCTGGCCATTCCTGGACGTGGGGAATGACATGCCGCATCCCGAAAAGATCAACATGGGAACCGGAAATAACCTCTTCGGGAGGAAGCTGGAAAACGGGTATGTTAATATAGCTTCCCAGAAGTGAGAGGAACATCAAAGAGAATACATACCTTCTGTCAATTCCCATCCTCTGATATGCGTAACTGAGAATACCCACCTCGACGAAGGCAATCAGAAGCATCACAAGCAGAAACAACATGAGGAAGAAAGGTAATGATAAAGGCAAATAGTGCATAAGACGCTTCCTCCTTTCCGGGCAGGCCAGGGTCGGCTTCAGCCGCATGACCGAGTTTCAGACGCAAGCCAAATCTACCTGGTTTAAGCAGGTATACTCCTTTTTCAGCGTTTTCGGTGATTTGGCCAAATCAACGATACTAAATTTGGAGCTTCTATTCCATCAAAATCCCCATGTTTTCAGCATATTGTCACGCTAAACCACCTCAAGAATGTATGCGAGACTTCAGTTAGCAAGTTTACGCGCACGAATGTCGGCTGACGCGCACGCCAACAAGAACAATGGTAGGTCGCTTCTCAGTCTTCCTGGCAAACAGTATTCCTCTCACGTCTTCCATCGCAGTTCGCGTCAATGATCGCGGCTCGATGCCGGATCTTTTCCAGCCAGTTTCCCCATCCATGACCCAGTATGCGAGAAACCCGCCTGTGGCAGGATCGGACTCCCCTTCGCTACTAGGCAAGAGCAGTTCAAACGCCTCCTGAACCGTGCCGAGAAGGGACCCATCCTATCTCCAACGAGAAGGGCCTTGTGCTCTAGCTCAGCTTCTGGGTGTATTTCGGCGGCCTGCTGGCGCTGGTCCCTCATCTCACCGGCAGATGAAATCCCATGATCTCCGTGGGTCATGGCCTGACGTTGAGTCGACGGCCACCCCCGCCATTCACCCCTTTCGATGAAAGTTCTTGGTGTCACACGAGGAAATCGAGTGATCTTTCCACATTGGATTTTGAGGAGTTGATCATCCCCTGATATGATCCAGTGCCAGCGAGATATCGGCCCTGTTGTGGTTCTCGCACAACAAATGGAGAGCCACTTGGAGCCTTCTTTCAGTTGTGGAGCATGAATGAGGGAACCGACTTAACGAGGAGCACCCATGGCATACAGAGTGATGATACAACCGGCGAGTTACGAAGATATCCGTGAGGCGGTGCAACAGGTTTTCCTGCTTTTTCCCATCGAAATCCGGGGAAAGCGGGTCCTGATCAAACCCAACGTGCTCAGGTCCTCCGGGGCGAAGGAGGGGATCGTCACCCACCCTGCCGTGCTTCGGGCCGTGGTGGAGGCCGTTGAGGCAATGAACCCCGAGTCCCTTATCGTGGGTGATAACCCAGGGCTCTTCAGTTACGGGGATAATGAGGAGAGCTTCCGAAAAACTGGTCTCATGGAAGCGGCTAGGGGACACTACCGGAACATCGGAGGCGATTCCAGGACCGTACCATTCGACCCGAGATTCATGCCGACAGTGAGCGTGTCCAAGGCCGTCCTTGATTCCGACGTGGTCATCAGCCTCCCGAAATTCAAGACCCACGGCCTGACCGTCATGACCGGGGCTATCAAGAACAGCTACGGTATCCTGCCAGGTGCTCAGAAAGCCAAATTGCACAAACTGGCCGGGAATCCGCAGCGGTTCCACGAGGTGATTGTCGAAGTGTTCAGGCTGCGCGTGCCCGATCTCTTCATCGTGGACGCAGTGGTTGGAATGGAAGGAAACGGCCCAGCCTCTCCGGATCTTAGAGAAATCGGCCTGATTCTCGCCTCGAACAATGCGGTGGCATTGGATGCCGTCATTGCGACGATGATGGGATGTGACCCAGGAAAGCTGCGGTTCCTACAGAAAGCGAAAGAACTGGGGCTCGGCGAACACGACCTGGGTACCATCGAGGTTATTGGGGAGCTCAAACGTTTGCCGGGTTTCAAGCTTCCGCCTTTAAGCGGCGAAGCAATCCAGGGAAACGACACTATCCAGACCCTCATCCATAGCCGGACGGTTTTGAGGCCGCATGTTGATCCTGATGGATGCACAAGTTGCGCCACGTGTGTGGAGCACTGTCCTGCCCAGGCCCTCTCCATGGGCGATGAAGGCTATCCTGTGCTGGATTCCGCCAACTGCATCACCTGTTTCTGCTGCCAGGAAATGTGCCCTGAGAAAGCCATCACCCTGAGATGAACCCGGTGACTCAATCCGGGATGTTGCTGTCTGGCATGGTCCCGCAACAGGATACATGAAACGACGATTTCCTCATTTTGGGCTGAAGCCGGAATCCACATGTCGGGCGGGTATTGCCGGTTACACTTTTCAGTCCAGGCCGCGAACGAATCGGTGGGCATTTTTCGGTTCCTTGTGCCGTGTGGAAGCAGCGATAGGGATTACCGGATCATCCTCGCCTTTCATCATGGGGGCTTTGCTATGGGTAGCCTTGTTGGCCGTCAAGTGATGGAATTCAAGGCGGGATCGTGATGGTCAGACTGATGTGGTCTGGAGATTTGCATCGAGTGCAAGGGAACACCACCAGCGCCTGGAGGGTATAATGGAAATCCACGTTTACATCAATGGGACCAGCCATCTAGACCAGACAATCCTGGACACTGCGGACATGCGCCGTTCAAGGAGCGAAAGAAACAGGAGGACCGGCCAGTCTTTTCTGCGGCAGGCGAGGGATTGCCCATCGGGCATCGCGATTCTTTTTGGGGATGGCACTACCCCGCCATTCCGGGAATACACTCTTGAACGAGGCTGTTTCACTTTCCAAGGCAGCCTGTGTGCCCTGAACCTTTGAACGGCTCCAGACATCGATCCGATCACCCTGGGCGGCTGCACGGTTCAGATGATTTTCTCGGCCGTGTCCCAAACCAGTCGACCAACGATCACATTTCAAATATTGGAAAGAAATTACTCCTACACTGAGGAGGATTTTGATTACTCGGGAGTCGGCGTGCCTCCCCCCAGTACTCTCATTCGAGGAACACTGATTTAGCCCAGCATCCTCCCAGGTTGACGGCAAGAGAAAGAAACCCGACAGACCGGTCTGTGGCATGACCGGGGATGGTTAACTGTGCGGAGCGTGAGGTGTCTCCTCCATGAGCAGCCCGCACCGGACCAAGCGGGACAGGCAGAGCTCCAGCACCTCGCGTACATTTGCTTCCAGCGAATCCCCCTGATGACTCAGATCCTCAAGACGCAAGTCACCGCACTCCGCCATGGACATGATCTCACCGGCGAGTCGTTCTCGGTCCCTGGTGCCGTCCAGCAGGGGCAGAAGGCGCTTCGCCACAGGATCATCGATGAGCACGCTGAAATGGCGTAAGTTGGGTACGAGCGAGGCATCCTTGATCTTCAGCCTTGCCAATGGGCTGGCAATGGGTTTCGGGCCAGGTGCATTGGCGTAAGGCGGTTCGAAGGCATGGAGTTCCAAGAGGCTGGCGGCATGCATTTTCAAATAGAGCTGTGCGAGCAGAGCTTCGCCATGGCTCTTCGTCTCTGCCAGCTGATCGGATCCCTCAGACCTCGCAACCGCCATTTCCGCAAGTTCATTAAAGGGCATGGATCTCGGCCAAATGTCACCGAGGAGCTTCAGTGCCTCATTGAGCAGAGGCAGATTGATGGTGAAGGACCCACCCCTGGCATGTTGAAACTTGTATTGACGCCCTTCCGGACCCTCGGTTTCCTCCTCGGGCCGGACCTGTGCCGCGATACGGAGGGCTTTGAGGTTTGCCAAGTCAGGTTTACTGCAAACAGCCACTTCCTCCCTGCAGAGCAGCGTCTGCCGAAATCGGCGGCACCTGAGGAAATCGATATACTGCTCGCGGATGAGGGGACTGTCTTCCATACTCTTCAGAACCCGGGCGGCTTCCTCGGAGAAACTCAAGTCCTGCGTCTCATGGAAATCGGCCTCGGTGAGAAACTGCAGTCCATGTTTTCTTGCATGGTCCACGAACTGGTGGAAGTATACCGGTATATTGAATTCAGCCAGATCATCATGATAGAGGTGGGCACCGGGAAAATTCCGTATCCTCTCTGCTTCCTTCTTCATGAGAAGCAGGTACGGGTCGTTGCCAGCGGACGCGGTCTGAAGGAACCCAAGCAATGCGCCTGCCTGCTCTATTCGCTTTGACGGGTCTTCATGTCCCTGAATATGGTAGAGCATCATCTCCCGAAGCATCATCCTCAGGTGCGCGCCCGGATATGTGTTGTAGCTCACAAAAGCGATGCCTTCCCTGGCGAGAGACCGCCCGCAAAAAGCCATGAGCCTGTCCTGCACCTCGGGAGGGACCCACGTATAGAGACCATGGGCGATGATGTAGTCGAACGACCCCAGCGCAGAGAGATCCTCCATGATGTCCCGGGTGTGCAGTTCAATATTCCCGAGATTGAGACTGCTGACCGTTTCAAGTCCCGCAGCAATATGGACCTTTGAACGATCAATGCCCACGAACTCGCTCCCAGGGAGAACCATGGCAAAGCCTATGAGATTGATGGCATCGCCACATCCCAGTTCAAGCACTCGGCAGTTCTCGACTGGTGCCGGCCTCATGCCCAGCAGCGTTCCCAGGGCACAGAGCCTGTCAGGGTGGCTCTGGGGATAGGTCTTTCCCCAATAGGGGACAAGGTCGTAATCATCCCGGCCGACGTTCGTCATATGATTCACCTCATCGTTCCCACACATGAGTCGGGGCCTCTTGCGTGGTGCGTTCGTGCTTTAAGGGCGTGTCACCCGGGGAACCAGCCTCATGTCAAGGTGTAAGCCCCCCAGTGCCCCATCCCAAAGGGAGGTGAAAAGCCGGAGGCAGCGCCTGAAACCCTAGGGTGAGGCGATGCGCCGGTTCATCAGGACCACGTGGGTGGTGGACCGTCCCACCTCATACACGGGCCCGGATTCGGAGAGCAAGGGGATCAGGTCGTCCATTGCCAGGTCTGCGACCACCACGATTTTGTCGCGGCTTTGCCAAAGGTCCCGAAGCATGCTGTGATTGAGAAACCTCTCGGGGGGCTCTCTGCGCCGGGTCGTGACATTGTCGAACCGGGGATCTTTCAGGATACAGACATTCCTGCCTGTGTAGTATGTGATGCCCCCCACCCACATGTATTCATGCGGCTCCTGGTAAACCACACAATCATCGGGCCCGGCCACGGACATGACAATTGCCGCCACTCCCTTTGCGGACTGGAAGGGTTCCATCGCCGTGAATCCCCACTGGACCATCAGGAAGAACGGAATCATGACCGCCGACACGATCCCCACGGCGAGCCCAGTGCGCTCCTTTCGGGTGGCGACCCATGCACCGGTGAAGAACAGAGCCACGCAGGAGAGGGTCGCCATTGCCGGCAGACGCAGCCGTTGAAGGAGTGCCCTGTGTTCGGGAGAATCCATCCAACCGACACTGGGCCACGATTCGGCGAAGATTCTAAAGATCAGATCCGCCCCGGGTCCGAGGATGATCATGGCAGTGACCGCCGCAACTGCGGTCAGCAAAGCCATCGCGCCCATTGAGGTACTGAAGGCCCTGTCGCGGGTCCCATCGGGTTGTCCGGACAGGGTGTCGTCGAGAGTTTTCCCGATAAGCAGGGCAAACGCCGGCAGGCCAGGCAGAGAGTAGTATTCCAGGCGCGACTTGGAAAAGCTGAAGATCCCCATGACCACTGCGATCCACACAAAGGCGATCATGTCATTTCCTCTCCTGAGCCCGTCGCGGCGCAGGCGCTGGAAGCCACGTTTCAGAGCCTGGGGCAGGAGCGCAAACCACGGGAAAGTCCAGGCCACCGTCAACACTAGAAACACCGCGAGGAGAACACTCTCGTCGGGAGGAAACCTCTTGCCCGAAAAGCGCATGAAATG
>CAZURN010000024.1:0-4921 GCA_964623165.1 uncultured Syntrophobacteraceae bacterium | reverse complement strand
CGAGGAGAACACTCTCGTCGGGAGGAAACCTCTTGCCCGAAAAGCGCATGAAATGTTCACGAATGTAGAAGTAGTGGAAGAAGCCCGGATTCGCCCATTCCATGGCCACATGCCACGGAACCAGCATGAGTGCGCTGATGCCAAGACCTGGCAAGAGGCTCCATGACAGAAACGTTCGCCACACTCCCGTGGCCATGGCATGCACGCCCACGATGAGCGACACGATCACGATGCCTAGCGCCCCTTTTGTCAGGGGGAGGACGCCTAGGCAGGCAAAGAACACCCAGCACCAGGGACTCCTCCATTGTAGGTCCACGCGATACCCCTTGAGGTATCCAAGAATGGTGAGACTCACCAGCAGGGACATGATGGGGTCCGGCATCACCATGCGCCCGAATATGAAGGGACCCAGAAACGTCGCGAAGACCAGGGAACAGAGCCACCCTGCCCTTTCCCCATAGAGCCTCCTTCCGATCAACCCGACGACCGGAATCGTGGCCCAGGCGGCAAAGGCACACCACCAGCGAGCAGCCGCCTCGGATTCACCAAAAACGCACTGGTTCACGGCAATGAGCCAATAGATGAGCGGAGGCTTATCGAAGTGCCGCGTGCCATTGAGTCTCGGAGTGACCCAGTCCCCGCTGATCTGCATTTCACGGGCGATTTCTGCGTACATGGACTCGCCCATGTTGAGCGCGTGCTGGCCCAGATTCATGAATAGGAGGGGCAGGGATGCAAGGCACACCAAGACATAAGGGTTGACAAAGGCTTTGAGGGGATTTCTTCTCATTGTTGGGTGCCACCCCTTTTCCAGGTCCCAGACTCATGGGAGGGACTCGTGAAGCTTGCTCTATGGTCCCTTCCTGGAGATTTCAATTTCGTTGGATAACGTGTTGGAAGGCATCTCTTCAAAGGGTCGTCGGCAAAAATCCAGCCTTATTCGATACCTGCCAGGCAGCAGGGTCTCTGGAAGAGTGGTCCATACGAAACGCGATGCGTGCCTGTCGTCGATCATGACACACTCCGAGGTGCCATCCTGTCGAAGTTGGATTGGAGAAACCGGGTTGAGGCCTTCAGGGTCACGGACCAGTGTGGCGGTCGGCATGACTCCGAAATGGAAATCGCTGACGGAGGAGAAGGAGAGTCTCACGGGCTCGCCGGGGACGTATCGATCGTAGTCAGTCGAAAGGTAAATTTTACGGTTGAATTCGCTTTCCCTGGTTCTCACCTTCGACGTGGCTGCTTCCCAAAACCTGGGCCGGGCCGAGTCCAGGTGGACTGTCGCCCCTCCGTAGTGCCCGACGCCGCAGCATTCCCTGCTCCTGATGAGCTCCCACAGGGCTTTGCCATCAACGCCCTCTATGCTGAAGTCCAGAGCCATCCCATCCAGGTGTTGGCTCGTTCTTGCTGCATTCGCACCCTTCCCCCTGAGAGCGTCATTATACTCCGGGCTCCGGTAGCCTGATTCGAGGCTGATCAGCCTGCCTGGTGCAACCAAATCAGAGAAATAGTCCAGCATGAAGATGAGCCTTGGCGACACGTGCTCTCCCTTCTCTCTCGTGGGAAACCCAAACACACGGTCGATGGCATCAAAACCGATCTCATTGAGGGACCCATCCTCTTGAAGCAGGTCGACCCGGGCTTCCTGGCCGTTCCTGGCATTCCGGATATGCATCTTCCCGTCACCCACCAGGAAGAACCTTCCAACCGAAGGCCTTGCCCCCGTGGACTCCAATGGGGTGAGAATATCCAGCAGAACCAGAAAGACCAGGACTAACCCCATTGCCCCGCCCACTGATCCCTGGACAAGCAGGAGACTCTTTGTCACGAGACGACTCAAAACCCGCCCTCCTCCGTTGCATGTCTGGTAGCACATCTCACAGGAATGCTCAAAAAGGAAATGAAACCTGGAGGCTGCACCCCGTATCCCCAATCCAATGACGACAAGAGGTTTGTTTGATTTCGAGTGACCTCGAGGCATTCCGAACGCCGACGAAGGCCCTTCACGTTGAAAAGGGGATGCGCTATAGAAACACCAGGAACACTGATCAGACTGATGCGTCGACAGGGTCTGCCAGGGGAGGACGCCTTGAATACCGAAGAGGTTTCCATAGCGTTAAAAGATGGCGGGAGAGTCTCCGGAATCCTGGCATTGCCGGACCGGAGCGAGCAGGACAAGGGCGTTATTTTCGCTCACGGGGCCGGGAATGACATGAACCAACCTCTCATCGTCTTTCTGGCCGAAAGCCTGGCATACAAGGGTTTCCCTACCCTACGCTTCAACTTTCCATACAGGGAGAGGGGCAGGAGTCGCCCGGACTCTCCGGATGTTCTTCGAGAAGCCTGGCTCGGAGCCCACCGCTTTCTTTCCGATTTCTCGGAGAGCCCGGCGCGGATCATTGCGGCGGGGAAATCAATGGGGGGAAGGATTGCATCCCATTTGGTCGCGGAGGAGAAGCTTCGAGTCGATGGGCTGGTATTCCTCGGTTACCCGCTCCACGCGCCTGGAAGAACGAATAGTCCGAGAGACGCTCACCTATACGGGATCAAGACGCCCATGCTCTTCTTCGCTGGCACGAAAGATTCCCTTTGCGATTTGGGGCTGCTGCGGACCGTCCTCGAGGGACTCATTGCACCGTGGGAACTTGCGGTCATCGAGGGTGGGGATCATTCCTTCAATGTTCCCAAAACCCTCTCGATTCCGCAGGAGGACATCCACGACACCATACTCGGAAAGCTTCTTGAATGGCTGGGGCTTCCGTAAGACTCTCCGGCGCCCAAAGGCGCAAGCTCTCACCCAACATGGGACGAGAGGCTGGCTTTGCAGCCTTTGCCTTGTGCCCACTTTGTCCAACAGCCCGTAATAGACCACAGGCACAAGGCCTCAGGCTGCGGCAGGGAAGCCGGGCATTTCCGCGTGCCAGCCAATAAGGATTTGTCCCACATTCAGCCAGTTGACGCATCGGCAATCAGAGGGTGCAGTAGCCCGACTTCCTCAGTTGTAGAGACAGTCTCTGAATGTGGCCGTGTTCTTCTTTCATGAGAAGGTTCAGGAGATCCCGGTCATTGCCCTCGCACGTCGCATCCTGGAGACCAAAGAAGAAGACAAGTGAATCCTTCTCAAACCGCATGGCGAGCCTAAGAGCATCCCCTGCGTGTTTGATACCGCTCATCTGGCGGTTGAGGGAATCACAGGATCCGAATACGTGGTCATCAGCCATGGCCTTGAGATAAGCGTCAAGCTCATTCTGGGGATCATTGACATTCGGAGATAGAACCTGAGGGGGGAATTTCGCCCTCATCTCCAGGAGCTTTCTCCTGTGCTCCCTCTCCTCCTCGGCAAGCCCCGCAAAGAGCTTTTTGACTTCAGCGTCTTCCATGGTTTCACCAGCCTTCTCGTAGAAGGCGATAGCATTTTCCTTGATTTCGATGGCGATCTGAAAGACCTCGCCAGCGTTGAAACAGAAAATCATGATTCCACCTCCCTTTCCATTCTCTGTCCATGGTTTGACCCCTGGAAGTGATTCGAAGGGGCAGTACTCGGACTTGACTTGCAGAACAGAAGTCTGATCTCAGTAAGAAGGTCGGGTTCGATCTCCCTGTCACCCCCCGGTCCTGTACATATTGCTCGAGACCGGACAGTGGATTCTCAGATGGGTGGGGCGATCACAACGAGAAGTCGCAAATCCGTCTTTGCGCGCAGGCCGTGGGGTTCACTAATCTGAGAAATCAGCACGTCTCCAGCCTTGGCGGGAATGGAAGCACCGGCTTCTCCCAGGAATTCCCCCTCCCCCTCCATGACCGTAAGACTCACTTCCCCCTCGATGTCATGGGAATGCACGGGCAATTCCTGCCCCGCCTTAAAATTGAAGTTCAGGATCTTGAAATAGGGCGAATCATGCACCAGAAGGCGCTTCATGGACTTCTCGTCAAAACCGTTGGCCTCGTGCAGGTTTGTTTTCTTCATCTCCCTACCTCCACTTTCTATCTGGTCTTCATTTCGAAAGACCCTGCAAATCTTGGGTTTCCTGTCGGCTTACGCACATCACTGCAATCGAATGGGTGGACTTGCACAGGAACACCATGTTATCCCAGGAATCACCTTAAGGGCGTATGGACCAATAAGCAAGACGCGACGGCCTGAGAAGTGCCATCAGCTCGAGCGGCCGACCTCTCGCTCATCTGGGATATCTCGGAGGACCATCCGCTCCAAAGGCTGGAACGACAGCCCGATCCGGGACTGGATTCAGCCATGCCGCTCCGCCCCCCTCGCCCCCTCCCATCCAGGGAGGGATTCCCAAGGATGCTCCTGACTTTTTGCGGGAGAGTGTGGGTGCGGGTGAACTAACGGACCAGGCATTACTATTCACTCTTTTGGCCCACGATTCCTTCTTGATGGGTCTGAGGCTTCCTAAACACATTCTTAAACCATGGCACCTCGGCATGCTATACTCTTTACATGTTATACTCAATGAGGAGCATGACCAATTTGAGCGCTGAGCAACCGGAATGGGACAGATAATGGATGATGGTTTGGAATTCGGGAAAAGCGGCCAAAGCATCGCAAGGGTGGACTACGGGTCATTGCTGAATGAGGCGCAACTGAAGGCCGTTTCGCATATGGAGGGCCCGCACCTCGTGGTCGCCGGAGCGGGGACTGGCAAGACACGAACCCTCGTGTACCGGGTGGCCTTCCTGGTGGAGCAAGGGGTGGACCCAAAGTCCATCCTGCTTCTCACGTTCACCCGCAAGGCCGCTCAGGAAATGATGCAACGATCCAGCCGCATTCTCGACGATCGTTGCTCAAGGGTTTCGGGAGGCACCTTCCATTCGTTCGGCAACATGGTCCTGAGAAAATACGGGCGCTACCTCGGGTACAGCCCTTCCTTCACCATTCTTGACAGATCCGATGCCGAGGAAA
>CAZURN010000023.1:0-26474 GCA_964623165.1 uncultured Syntrophobacteraceae bacterium | reverse complement strand
GCGTTTTCACCATGTCGCTCAAGCTCCATGTGGGAGTGGTCCCGACCCACCGGCACGGGTTCCGTTGCATGGACGATCTACATGGTTCGCCTCACCAGCAGAAGATGATTGCGGAGGTTAACGCCCCTTTCTCCCCCAAACTGGTCATCCTGGATGGGGTTGAAGCGTTTGTGGACGGGGGGCCCGTGACCGGGAAACGTGCCAGGGGCAGTGTCTTCCTTGCATCCGCCGATCGGGTGGCCATCGACGCGGTGGGGGTGGCATTGCTTAAGATGCTCGGCAGCAATCGCCACATCATGAACCGGAAAATCTTCGAGCAGGATCAGATATCGCGGGCCGTCGAACTGGGTCTGGGAGTCACATCAGCTTCAGAGATCGAATTGCATGGGGTTGACCTTCAAAGCAGAGAAACCTGTGCTTCCGTCATGGAAGTGCTGAATGCAGGATAACCAACCCATGTTTGGGCGAAGATTCTTCATGAAATCCGCAATAAGTTGCATAGGGTTCATGAGTGCCCTCATGGTAACCTTTGGCACTTCCCGGGGCCAGGAGATCGCCGGGGGGAAACCGCTCCAGAAATGGGGATGCTGCCTGCTCGAATCCCTTGAAAAAGAGCCGCTGCGGAGGGAAATAGAAGCTGCGGTCAAAGATCTGAACGTCTTGTCGGTCACAGGCTACAGAATTGGAAAGGAGGGGAAGGTTCACGGTCCATCTCCGGGGATGCTGGCGCAGATAACATCCCTGGCCGGTAAGGGCAACGTGGAAGTGCTTCCCCTCGTGGCATTCACATCAAGGTCGGGTGGACGGGCGCTCCTTGCGTTTCCAACATCTCGCAAGAGGGCCGTGGAAGAGCTGGCAGCCCTTGCGCGAAGCGGGGGTCAATGCAGGGCTTCATCTGGATTTCGAGTACCTGCCGCCGGATGATGCGCAAGGCCTTGCTACATTCCTAGGGGAACTTCGTCCTGCCCTGGGCGGCAGGCGACTCACCATGGCGATTTTTCCCCCCGTCGATTTCCCCGGCAAGTGGTCAGGATTTCACAACCTGGATCTCATCGGCTCATTCCTGGATGAGATCGTGTTGATGTGTTGCGACACCCACCGTCCGGGGACTCCCGCCGGCCCCGTGGTGGACCTGGAATGGGCAGAGCGCAATGTCTCACAGGTGCTGAAGAGTGTTGGCCCTGAGAAGGTTTGGCTGGGAGTCCCCGCCTACGGCTATGACTGGGCGGGAAAGGGCGGGGCAAGAGTGATTTCGGTGCGCGACGCGGCCAAGTTGGCGGAGAAGCACCACGCAATCGGCCACGCCTCGGGTAACCTTTACTTTTACTATCGCGATCAAGCGGGCACCCACGAAGTCTATGTGGCCGACCGGGAAACCAGAAAACGCATGGAAGCCCTTGCGGCGTCCTTTGGCTTGAAAGGCACGGCCCTGTGGCGGCTGGGATTCGAAGAGAGATAATAGAAGGAGGCCATTCCAGGATGGCGTGAATCAACGATCCGAAAAACCTCTGGGGAACATCCTGCATTCATGCGTTCTCATAGAAGCTCCTCGGCTGCAGTTCCCGGGCCTTTAGGCTCCTTTCGAGCACAAGATAACGCCTTATCTCAAAACAGAGATCGCACTTGCGAAGATAATGCCCCGAAGCTGCAAAGCCATGCTCCTCGCAGGCGAAGTCATACAGCCCGTTTATTCCGGAGTGAAAGAGGCTAGTCAGAATGGGATATTCCTCCGGACGAATCGGCTTTCCGAGATCGTCTCGGGCAATGGCCAGGCCGGAACACAGGCCGGGGATGTAGTTGCCGAATAGATCGAGATGGAAATGGCTCACATCCTGGAGCTCGGAGCATCCCCTCTGGTTTGAGGAGAGGATGACTCGGTGATCGGCTTTCTCCAACACGTCCCGAAAGGTCGTCAAAGCCCTCCCGCCGAAATGTATCCAAGTCCTGGAGGGAATCCTCCGAAGGTAGTCAGAGCCAAACTTGCTCTGGTATTCCGAAAGACTGTGAGGGACGCTGTCATCGAAGGAGTCGATCTCGCGATAGAATCCCTTTATCCAGGGGAATGCCGACAGACCGGCCGCGAGACACGCCTCACTCACCCCTTTCACCTTGGAAAAAGGAATGTATTCATTGTGGAAGGGACTCATCGAGACGAGGAGGGTCGACAATCCCATGGCCCTGAGCTCCTTCAGTAGGGCGCAAGTCGAATGCCTCTCCTGGTGCCATGAAGAGTTTGTCTCCACGTAGTCCACACCCACCTTCATCTCTTGAGCGATTCGAAGGACCCTCTTCAACCCATCCTGGGCAAGAAACGGCTCCCCTCCCCCAATGTGGACGGAACGACATCCGAGGCTTCTGATCTTTTCAAAGTTCTTCCGGGTGGTGTCCTCGTCGATGTATTGCCTCTCCCACCAGGGGCTGCAAGCGTAGAGGCAGTGACGACACCTGGATGTGCAGTAGTAGTTGGTGATCAACCCACCCGATTCGAGACGTTCTATGACGAATTCCCCGACGGCACGTCTCATCACGACCTCCTGCAGGTCCCCAGTAATCCAGCAAGCCAGCTTCACGGCACGTCCGAGATTTCAATGATCCCTCAACCTGACTATCGAATGCGGCAACCGAACGGGTCCCTTCCATGGTATCCCACGGTGGGCGTTCATCGTATCACACAGCCCCAAACAAAGCACCGGCACCTCCCGTGTTTCTTGAGGAGTGCTTCGGGAACTCTGATCTCGAGGTGCAGTCCTTGTGTCAATGGATGGTGAGCTTCGGAAGCAATGCATCCACCACTCAGACATGAAGAAGACCGCACCATTCCCGCCCAGGTTTCCTTGTATTCATGATACCTGCTCTCTTTCACGCAATGGAGAAAATCCCCAGAACAAGCCTATTGGGTGATGGCCTGTCTGGCATGGGAAGTGCTCTAAAGCCTGGGAGATCACTGCCAAGCCCTGCTGAAACGGCTTTCTGGCTAGAAAGGGGCGTAGAGATTTCGGCAGAATGCCGAGTATTGGCGAATATTCGCCAAGGTGAAGGTATTTCGAACCAATCATTCTAAGGAGGGTCTCATGAAAAGCATCGCCTTAATCCTGCCGGTTTCCTTGTTCTTCGCTGCGGCTCTTGCTTTCCCTGATCCGGTCCTCGCAAAAAAGGGTGGCAAAGGGCATGGAGGAGGCTATTCAGACGACGGAATCTTTTATCACAGCCATTCTGACCGCAGTTATTCCGGAAAGGACCATTTCAAAGGAAAGGGCCATGCCTATGGCAGGATGAGGAACGACATTAGCGAGTCAGGTTCTCCACACGGCCACGGCGGGCCGCATCATCCGAGGAAGATCGGCCATGCCCCGCCCTTTTTGAAGCCACACCACCAGAGAGTCTCTTATCCGGAAGCGCCCCGCCCACTAGGGCCCTTGACCTCTCCCAGATGGTCCGGGCCATCAATGCCAAAGCCGACTGCAGTAATCCCGGTGGGCTTTCCGGCTGGGCCTGGCACCCGGGGGATTGAACCCTGATTAAGCCGAGTCACAACGGTTCATGGCGTGGAAGAAGGCAGGCCAAGATGCGTTATCTGGTCTATCGGTTCGTTCAATTTCGAGAGACAGAAGACTGGTTGCGCGGGAAACGGAAACTTGCGAGGTGGGTTGCAGGAGGAGAGGCAATGGAAGTCTTGGGAATTGAAAGGCGCGATCCATGCCTGCGAGTCGCCGCCTGCAAATGATGAAAGAACCTATCTTGAGGAACGGAGGAGGCAGGGATCTGGAATTGGCGAGCGGTAGCGGTAACGGTTGCCGCAACGCGGTCGGCCCCAATATGAGACCTCGTGTATCTCCAAGTGGAAACACCGATGGCCAAAGGGACCGGCCGAAAAGGCTTGTCTCTCGACCTGGCCCGGAACACATGGGACAGCGGATCGAGAGGGCTGGTGCCTCAGGGACCTGCCTCGATGCCGAGACCGGCGCTGAGGATTACATGTCGGGAGTGAAAAAGAACCGGCAGGACCTTCACCGCTCCTCGCCGATTCAAGGGGGGGCGCTGAAGGTCCCGTAGCGAAGTGTCAGCGCATCCTGGGTGGAGGCGGAGCATGAAGAGCGAATTGAGTCCGTGCGGAATGTGCGTGCGACTTGCGATGGCCTACGATCTTTGCGTGCGGCTCACTCGCCGTACATTTCGCTAACCTGGTGGATGCCTTCCTCATGATAGCGCAGTCGTCGATGTAGAAAAGCAGTCTTCCTTGAGAACTCATCCGACCATCGGTGGACTGCCTCGAACGACTCACCGAAGAAAGAGATCGACTGTTGGCAGTGCTCTTCGAGAGTCATGCCATGGACCTTCTGTCCCATGGATTTCTATGAGATCGATCGTTTTTGATCGATGATTTCAGCCAAGATCGCCAACAGTTCTTCAGTTGACCGCGCGATCCTGTCGCATGCGCACTCAACCATCGCATTGACCACCGCTTTGCTGCTTTCCCTGCTTGGCGAAAATCGGTCCTTGCACCTATGCTTCTCGCCCTATCGGGTTTTCCCCGGCAAAAGTATCTGATCTCCCAAGCCGTTCCATCATCCACCTGAGCGCCATCGAGCAGGGCAATCAGGATTTCAGCGTCGAGCAGGTGCGACTTGCAACGGTGGAAGATCTCCCGTCTTGCTCGATCTCCAAGGGATTGGATTTCCTGAACGGTGATCAGGTCGTAAGGAAAGATGACATTGATTTGGATCCCCTTTGCGGCTGCAAGTGATTCGATCTTCCGAATGGTCGAACGAATCCAGTCCCTTTCAGCTTCAGAAAACAGCGGTCCGGCGAAGTAGATCTTCATGTTGTCTAGTCCATTTGTCCTGAAGGGGTTCGATGGAAGCACCGATAGAGGCAAGCCGTTCTCGCCGTCCTCGCATCATGGTGCCCTCAGTAGACAGTGGATCTTGCCATTGTCCACACCCGGCAGACTCTGGCAAGGCCATACCCTTTTCCTGTGGAGAACGAAAAGGCCTACCTCAATTCCTCGACCTGCTGCCTGGCAAAGGGCGATCCTGCCCCAACCTTGTGATCTTCTCGCGAAGAAGGTCCGACTCCATGGCGACCTCTGCTAACGATCGATGAGCTCTTCATAAATGGGTATCGGATCTGACGTCCGTACAATTGCCTTTCTGATAGAGGCGTCAGGAAAGGCGCGCTTCGCGAGGTCCAGATTCTCCTGAGAGGGTTTCGCCTTGTAGGCCTCCACAATCACCCACCATCCGGGCCTCATCCCCTCGAGATTGTCGGACTTCTGGACAATGAAGTAGGACTGCATGTCGCCGAATATCGGGATGGCCTTGTCCAGCTTGGACTGAGCTTCTTCCTCGCTCTCTACGCTGGCACCGATGATGAAGTACAGTGTGTTCCCTTTATGGGAAGTGCCTCCGATGCTTCGGGCGTAGGCAATGGAGTTCTGGGAGATGGTTGTTGCATGTGGCGGGATGACTTGGGCAGCTGCAGGAGGCTTGGTTGCCTGCACTAGAATTGCCCTGTCAGTCTGAGTGGATGTTGAGTCTTGGGTGGCGGACGGGGGCATCGGCTGCCAAAGGAACAAGAATACCGTCACGACCACCATGGTGGCTATGATGGATATTTTATTGGAATTCTTCATCGCTTCACCCCTTTTTGTTCGAACAACCCTTGTCACCATGAAAAGAAGTTGAGCGCGTCAAGTTCTTAAAATCGATCTAGACCTGCCGTGCCATTTCCATGTCTTGACCCGGAGCAACCGACGAACGCAGCCACAGACCGCCACCTTGAATCGGCCCGCTCAACTCTCGTATGGAAGTTGGCAGAGTGCGGAGGATTATCATTGAATGCTCGGATAGAATTTTCAGCTAAAATCGGCGTTCAAGGATCTAAGTCTGAGGCGTGACATCAATACTCTTTCTCCCCACCAATCGCCTTGTTCAAATCGTCCATGAGAGATCCTTCGGCCAAGTGGCACTGCGGGCAATCCTGCAGATGATCCAGAAATGCGGTGATATTCACGCCCTCATCGCTCCGGATCCCGAGCTTCACCAAATCCTTGCCGCACATCAGCTTGAGCATAGCCCCTCCTCAATTCTCAAGCGAAGACTGAAACCATAAACAATTGAGGCGTCCGAGATGACCTTCACGCGGTCACCCGCGGCAGCTCGGCAGCCCTGCTATGACGGGATCCGTAGCATTCCATCACGTGATCACCTAGGCTTTGACCTTGTCACGGCCATGAAAGGGGAAGACCTCCGCAGGATATGGATCCCCCTGGAGGTCTTGAGGCGGAGTCCTGAGTCAGCCCATCTTCATGGTACGTCCCAGAGGTACAAGATTTCGGTGGTGGCAAGAATATGTCGACGATGGTAAGAATGTTCACCGACCCTCAAGGCAAGGTCCGTGCCAGCCGTCAATCAGGATCAAGAAACAGGAACGGATTCCTGATGAAGTGCTTTTGAGTAAGCAAAGGGAGCAGGCCTGTATCGACAGTCGAGGGGGGTTCCCAGAGTCTTCTGTGAGGGGTATCTCTACCTCAAAGAGACAGGATCATCGGGCGGCTGTATGGCAAGCCTGCCCTGGAGACGATCCTGGAGCAGCGAATGCAATCGGGAAAATGTTCGTACTTTCTACCCTCGGTAGAGTATTGGTTATATTTCAGCAAATGCCCTCGATCCGGGACAAAGGACCCAGGAGGGGGATTTCTTGCGGCAAGGGAATGAATAAGAAGGAGTGCCCGGATTCATGGCTGGCCGGATGCCCATTGACACACCTGTTGCAGGGTCTGGAAGATGAACTGGTCCGCATTTCTCAGGATTTCAGCGTTGAGGAGGTGAGTGGGGTTATGGCCTTCGTGGCTGAGAACGTTAGGATGCTGGCTGAGTTTGAAGACGCCCTCAATCAGGTCTGTGAAGAGGTTTTCGAGGGAACATCCAGGACATGGCACAGGGACCATCCAAGAACGAGCGAATGACAATGTGTGGTGGAGGCTTCGGTGCAGGCCTCTGCATACGGAAGGGCACTATGGAACCCATCAAGATCGAACGCAACGGAGAGATTCTCGCATGCCACACCACGGAGCATCCGACATCACATGAGGGTCGACTCGTTTGGATTATTGCAGACGAGGATCCGGAGCCCGGGCCTGCCCTGTGGATTCAAGGGGATGTCAGTTTTGAATTGGAGATCCTTGGGCTTGTCGGTGGATGGCTCGTGTGCACCAGACCGGAAGGGCCTGTATGGGGAATAGTCTGGACGGATGGAGAGTTTTACGGGGATCTTATCGAGGACCGGGAAACAGGTTCAGCGGCGGGAGACATCACCCTTGATGACTTGAGAAGCGGCAGATACCGAGTGCGCGGTACGGTTGCGGTTGATGGCAGAAATGGAGATTCACCGCTTGGTTGCGTACCAGGGTAAAGGACTGGCAGTGGACATTTTCCGGGTTTGTATAAAGACTCATGACCGCTGATCAGATCACCGTCATTGTCATTTTGGCTGGGATGGTCATTCTGTTCATCTGGAACCGCTGGCGGCACGATCTGGTGGCCATCACAGCCCTGCTGGCTTGTGTTCTGTTCGGGCTCGTTCCGGCCCGCGACGCGTTCGCCGGGTTCGGCCATCCCGCCGTCATCACCGTCGCGGGAGTGCTTATCCTGAGCGGTGTGCTGCAGTCGTCGGGGGCCGCGGACATCCTGATGCGCTCCGTGATGCCGCACTCCGCGGGACCGGGCCTCACCCTGGTCGTCCTGGTGGGCCTTGCTGCGACCATGTCCGCCTTTATGAACAACGTGGGTGCCCTGGCTCTGCTCATGCCCGTGGCGATCAAGATTTCCGGCCGCCTGAATCTGCCCCCCGGCCGCCTGCTTATGCCCCTCGCCTTCGGTTCCATTTTCGGGGGTATGACGACCCTCATCGGTACCCCACCTAATCTCATCGTCTCCGGGTTTCGAGCCGAAAGCGGTTCCGGGACCTTCTCCATGTTCGATTTCACCCCCGTGGGTCTCGCGGTGACTGCCGCCGGCATCGGGTTCATCGCCGCGATGGGGTGGCGTCTCGTCCCAGTGCGGAAACAGGCGCGAAATGAGGGATTTGAAATTGGAGCCTACCTGACCGAAGCCCGCGTCGTCGAAACATCAAGAGCCGCTGGAATGACGCTCCATGAAATAGAGGAAGCTCTGGACAAGGCCGATGCCCAAGTTGTGGGCCTGGTGCGCCGTGATGGTCGCATTCCGGCGCCGGACCCAAGGCAGCGCGTGCGCGTCGGAGACATTCTCTTGATCGAGGCCGATTCGCAGGCATTGGGGGAGTCCCTGTCCCTGCTCGAACTGAAGCTTGAGGAAGACACACGGCTCCAGTGCGCCGAACTGACGGAGGATGGAGAGGCACGATGCGCCAAGATGGAGCGTGAGGTTCAATCCGAGGAGGTCGCCCTGGCGGAAATGGTCGTGTTTCCTGATTCGAACCTTGTGGGCCGCACGGCTACCGACATGCAGCTGCGAACTCGGCATGGCATCAATCTACTGGCGGTTTCGCGCCAGGGACGACGAACACTGGTCCGGTTGCGGTCCATGCGCCTCGCTGCTGGCGACGTCCTGCTCCTGCAGGGCACGTCCGATGCCCTGAATGAGTTTGCGCTGCACTTCGGTTGCGCCCCGCTTGCAGAGCGTGAGTTGAAATTGCCCCGCAGGCGCGAAGCCCTGACAGCCGCCGGCGTGATGATGGTGGGCGTGGGTGCTGCGGCCTTCGGCCTCGTTCCCGCAGCCATATCCTTTTCAGGCTGTGCACTGGCCTGTGTGCTTCTGAACCTCCTGCCCCCTCGGCGGCTGTATGATGCGGTGGACTGGCCCGTGATTGTGCTGATCGGGGCGCTGATGCCTGTTGCTCAGGCTGTCGAGACCACCGGCACGGCGGCCTTGATTGCCCAGGCCCTCGTCGGAAGTCTTGCCCGGGGCAACACGGTCTCCGCCCTGCTCGTCATCCTGGTGGCCACAATGACGTTTTCGGATTTCATGAACAACGCCGCCACCGCCGCTGTCATGTGTCCCCTCGCCATCAGCACGGCACACAAGCTAGGAGTCTCCGCCGACCCATTCCTTATGGCCGTGGCGGTCGGTTCGTCCTGTGCCTTCCTCACGCCCATCGGGCACCAGAACAACACCCTGATCCTCGGACCGGGAGGCTTTCGATTCGGCGATTACTGGCGCTTGGGCCTGCCGCTTGAAATCATCGTGGTCGCGGTGGGGGTGCCCATGATCCTTCTTGCCTGGCCGCTCTGACTGTTCTGTAAGACGACCTGCTTATAACCTGACCAATTCGCCGGTCAGGACTCCTCGGTAGTTCGGCGTTTTTCAGCCTTCTCGAATAACTCCTCAGAGAGTTTATTGCCGCAAGAGCGGCCGATACTACGGCTATTGGGTGTGGGAACGCTCTCCAATATATTGCTCCAATGGCTGCCAAACGTCATCTTCGTTGCGCATTTTCCTTTAGAAAGCTAAAAATGGGAAGAAACCCACGCAGTACCCGCATTTCTTCATAAAGAGCCTTCTTCTGCACTGCCAGATCGACCAGTAGAACAAAGGCGTGAGGACGATCGTCTCGACGATACCATGGACCGTTACTTCCGGGGTGACATATGGTGCTGTCCAGAAGGCTGAAAAGGAGATTCGGACCATGGGCAAAATAGCTGCAATTGTCATTCCATCGCGCTTGCCGCTGAACCACGTTTCCAGGCTGACCGAACTTGGGAAAAGAAACGGGAGGCGGATTTCAAGGAGCAGGCTCATGGAGCAAAATTACAGTTTGCGTTCGCAATACGTCCGCAAAAAAAAAGGCTTCCAGGTCGAAACCTGCGAAGCCTTGATTTTTCTGGTGCGCCCAAGAGGATTCGAACCTCTGACCTACGGATTCGTAGTCCGGCACTCTATCCAGCTGAGCTATGGGCGCCTTTGGAATGAATTTTTCTGATATCAGAATTGCCGGTGCCAGGCAAGGAGAAATGCGTTGCAGTTGCAGTGAATTTGGTCGATAGTCTTTCCCCTGTGTGAGGGGATTCAACAATGTGCTGCTGATCAACGCGGATCAATGAGGATTATGTCGGTGCTCTTCGCAGGGCTCACAATATTCTTGGAGATCCCCTTTGGTGGGCACAGTGTGTGCTCAAGATTTCTGAACTGATGTGCGAGGAATTCCATGGAAGAGAGGTTTCTGTGCGCTTGTATGGACATGAGCTTTAAGCCGTAACCGCTGAGAACGACTTGCGAGTCATGGTTCCCACAACCCTGTTCAGCAAACGATTCAAGATGGGCTGGGCCGCCCTGATTATGGGGTTGAGCGTGCTCCTGTCCCGCGTCATGGGGCTGGTGCGCGACAAGGTCATTTCATATCTCTTTGGCGCCACTCAGGAATCCGATCTCTACTTCGCCGCTTTTGTCATCCCCGACTTCCTCAACTATCTTCTGGCCGGCGCGTATTTTTCCATCACTCTAATCCCCCTCCTGACCCAGTATTTTGGGGAAGGCGATGAGTCTGGGTGGTCTTTTTTTTCTGCGGCCTTCACCTGGATCTCTATGGGGGTCATGGTCCTCACCGTTTCCGCCATGTTGCTGGCTTTCCCTTTCTCCCGCCTGGTCGCTCCGGGCCTTGATGAGGCTGCACTCGCGCGTCTCGCTGTCTTTCTTCGGATCATCCTGCCTGCACAAATCTTCTTTCTCATGGGCTCAGCCCTGACCGCCATTCTGTTCTTGCGCAGACAGTTCCTTGTTCCTGCCCTCACGCCGCTCATCTACAACCTCCTCATCATCCTTGGAGGGGTCTTCATGCGGCAGCGCGGCATGGAAGGATTCTGCTGGGGCGTGCTGGCTGGGGCGTTTCTGGGGAATTTCCTGCTGCCTCTCATGGCTGTAAGGCGGGCAGGTCTTCATCTGCGTGTGGTGTTCTTCCACCCTGGCCTCAAGCGGTTCTTGCTACTAGCGCTGCCCCTCATGCTGGGACAATCCATCGTGGTGCTCGACGAGCAGCTCGTGAGGGTTTTCGGTTCCCTCGCCGGCACAGGAGCCATTAGCTGGCTCAACTACGCGAGGCGCATCATGATGGTGCCGGTGGGAGTGGTGGCCCAGGCCGCGGGAGTGGCCTCATATCCGTTTCTTGCGGACCTCGTTGCCAGGAGGGATTTTTCCGGCTTTCACGAGACTCTGAACCTGGCGATGCGAAGCGTCATCACCGTTCTCATTCCCCTGTCGGTGTGGATGATGGTTGCAGCCAAGCCGACGACGATCCTCATCTTTCAGCAGGGCCATTTCACTGCGTCGGATGCCGAGCGCACGGCACTGCTGCTCCAGATCCTGCTGGCTGTGGTCTTCAGCTGGGGGGTGCAACAAGTGCTGGGGCGTGGCTACTATGCGAGGCAGGATACAATCACTCCTGCTGCGGTGGGGACTGCCGTGACCATCTTGTCGATTCCACTTTTCTGGGTGCTGGGAGACATGTTCCAAGCGACGGGGGTGGCCGTGGCGAGTGCCGTCGGCATCGTCACATACGCCATGGCGCTATCTTGCGTGTGGCGGTTTCGGTTTGGCGCCGCCGCCTTTGCGGGTCTTAAGGGTGTGTTCATGAAAATCACAGTGATCTCCGCTGTCGCTGCCTTGCCAGGCTTCTATCTCAGTAAGCTCGAAGTGATCGATTCCGCAAGACACCCCTACGCCGATGCGCTTTTTGAGATCCTTGCAAGCGGGGCCATCTTCACTGCGCTTTTTCTTGTTCTGTCCATTGCCCTTGTTCCCTCTCTCATTCAACCGCTTCTGGGGAGGATCGGCCCAATCCGCAGGCTTGCGGAACGCATCCTGTGAAAGGTCTTCGTGGGGCTGATTCCACTCCGTCGGCAGGGACCCCGACGGTTCTCAACGTGTCCCACCCTATGCCATGGCATCGTTCCACCGGACCAACGAGTGGTCTTGAGTGGGGTTGAGAGTCTTGACAACTCGTCGTTACGGCACTAGGTTACGTTGGCACTCTTTAAGGGTGAGTGCTAATAGAAGGTCTGGAGCTCAACCGTGATGGAGTTGACGAAAAGGGATCAGCAGGTTCTGGAAGCGGTGGTCACGGACTACATTCGTAGTGGTGAGCCTGTGGGGTCTCGTACCATTTCCAAGCGGTACGGAGTCGCGGTGAGTTCAGCCACTATCCGAAATGTCATGGCCGACCTGGAGGAGTTGGGATTTCTCATCCAGCCACACACTTCGGCGGGGCGGATCCCCACTGACAAGGGCCTACGTTTCTATCTGGATTCAATCATGCAATCTAAGATTCTGGAGGATGCGGAAAGGCAGGTGATCCGCCAGGCCTTTGAGGGAATCCAACAGGATCTCGGAGAGATACTTCAGAAGACGTCACAAATCCTCTCAAGGTTTTGCAGGCAGGCTGGTGTGGTCTTGTGGCCCAAAATCTCCACCACACGGTTCAGGCACATCGAATTCGTCCGGTTGAGGGCCCAGCGTGTGGTTGCGATACTCATATCAAAGACTGGACTGGTGCATCACCGCATGCTGGAACTGAAGGAGGACATCCGCCAGGAGGAACTGGACAAGTATGGGCGATACCTGAATGAACTGTTCCATGATCTACCCCTTGCTGACATGAAACAGCGTATTTTGGAGGAGATGAAGAAGGAAAAGGTGATTTTTGACCAGCTATACGCCAATGCCCTGGAGATGAGCCAGAGGGCCTTTCAGGGGAGCATGGAGGGCAGTGACATCTACATCGAGGGGCAGACAAATCTACTGAAAAACCCGGAGTTTTCCGACGTGGAGCGGATGCGTCGGATTCTTGAGGCTCTGGAGGACAAGTCCCGGATCGTGAAACTGCTCGATATGGCCCTCCAGACACCTTCCGGGGTGAGGATCACGTTGGGTTCCGAAAGCATGCTCGACGATCTGCAGGAGATCAGCCTGGTATCGTCGCCATACCGGCGTGGAGACACGCTCCTGGGCGTCCTGGGGGTCATTGGCCCGTTACGCATGGACTACTCGAGGATCATTCCGGTCGTTGAATTCACTGCGGGCCTGTTGAGCCAATTACTCGAGGAGCCCGAATCGGGCTGATCGGTTGGAGAGACTCGCAGTCCGCCATGCAACGAGTTTTCATGCGTCGGTGCGCGTGCACCAGGGACGGCATACAGGGGATGAGGGATTCCATCAATGGCAGCAGAGGAAAAGCGAAACAAGGATCTACCCGAAAACGGGGATGCGTCGGTGATGCCCGGCAACGGAAATGGAGAGGGTGGCGAGGTTGTCCCTGAACCAGCCAAGGTTCAGGCGGAAACCGCCGACAAGGGTCCCGCCCAGCTTCTACTGGATAAGGAGGAGGAGATTGGGGTTCTGCAGGACCGTCTCCTGAGGATGGCGGCGGAGACCGAGAACATCCGCAAGAGGCTGGAGCGGGAGAAGGCCGAAGGGATCAGTTACGCCAATGAGAGTCTCCTTCGGGAGCTATTGCCCGTGATCGACAATCTCGAACGGGCTATCGAGCATGCCGAGAACGAGGCAGATGAGGGTACTCTTCTGGAAGGGGTCCGGATGACCCTTAAAGGGTTTCTCGCGGCTGTGGCCAAATATGGTTGTACGCCATTTGAGGCTCTGGGGAAGCCTTTCGACCCCAATTATCACGAGGCGTTAATGCAGCAGGAAAGTGCCGACTATCCCGAAGGGACCGTCATGAAGGAGCTGCAAAGGGGCTATATGCTCAACGACCGGCTGCTCCGGCCGGCTTCGGTCATCGTGTCCAAAGGTCCTGCTGTCTGAAAGTGGGCACGGTCCATGGATGAATTTTTCCTGCTGTCATTCTCTTTGCATGTTGCGTTTGGATGACTATAGGAATCGAGTGAGCAATGAAATCATAACCAAACGTTCGGTGCTCCACAATACTTTCACGTGTATTGAGATTGGCCGATCTGGAATCACACTGAAGGAGGCTGTGTAGATGGGAAAGGTGATTGGAATAGATCTCGGTACCACCAATTCGGTGGTGGCAATCATGGAGGGCAAGGAAGCGAAAGTCCTGACCAATTCCGAAGGGGGCCGGACAACTCCCTCTATGGTGGCTTTTACGGAAAGCGGCGAGCGTTTGGTCGGCCAGGTGGCGAAACGTCAGGCGATCACAAATCCTGAGAACACCATCTTCGCGGTGAAACGGCTCATTGGCCGCAAGTTCGACTCCAGGGAAGTGCAGCATGATGTGAAGGTTCTGCCCTACAAGATCGTGAAGGCCTCGAATGGTGACGCGCATTTACGGGCCAGGGGACGCGATTACAGCCCGACGGAGATTTCCGCGTACATACTGATGAAGATGAAGCAAACTGCGGAGGACTACTTGGGGGAGAAGGTCACGGAGGCCGTCATCACCGTGCCGGCCTATTTCAATGACAGCCAGCGTCAGGCCACAAAGGATGCCGGGAAAATCGCAGGTCTGGAAGTGCTTCGCATCATCAATGAGCCCACAGCCGCATCCCTTGCTTATGGGCTCGACAAGAAGAAGGATGAAAAAATTGCCGTTTTTGACCTCGGTGGCGGCACATACGATATCTCCATCCTTGAAATCGGCGAAGGGGTTTTTGAGGTCAAGGCGACCAACGGGGACACCCACCTCGGCGGGGAGGATTTCGACCAGCGCATCATCGACTGGCTTGCGGGGGAATTCAAGAAGGACTACGGCATTGACCTCCGCAATGACAAAATGGCACTCCAGCGGCTGAAGGAAGCTGCAGAAAAGGCGAAGATGGAACTTTCCACCACCATGGAGACGGAGATCAATCTTCCGTTCATCACCGCCGATGCATCGGGTCCTAAACACATGAACATCAAGCTCAGCCGGGCCAAGATGGAATCCCTGGTGGAGGATCTCGTTGACCGGCTGGTGCCGCCCATGGAGCAGGCCCTTCGGGATGCGGGACTCAGCCGCAACCAGATCGATGAGGTGATCCTGGTCGGTGGCATGACCCGTATGCCTCGGGTGCAGCAGAAGGTTCAAGAATTCTTCGGAAAGGAACCCCACAAAGGGGTGAACCCGGATGAGGTGGTGGCGGTGGGTGCGGCCATTCAGGCGGGAGTGCTCAAGGGTGATGTGAAGGACGTGCTTCTCCTGGACGTGACACCCCTGTCCCTGGGCATTGAAACCCTGGGTGGCGTGATGACAAAGCTCATCGAACGCAATACCACAATTCCGACGCGCAAGAGCCAGATTTTCTCCACGGCCACAGACAACCAAACGGCCGTGTCCATTCACGTGCTGCAGGGCGAAAGGGAAATGGCGGCCAACAACAAGACCCTCGGCCGCTTTGACCTGGTCGGTATCCCTCCGGCACCCCGGGGGATTCCGCAGATCGAGGTCACTTTCGACATCGACGCCAACGGGATTGTCCACGTTTCGGCCAAGGACATGGCGACCAAGAAGGAACAGTCCATCCAGATCACGGCTTCGAGCGGCTTGAGCGAGGAGGAAATCAAGAATCTCGTCAAAGAGGCCGAATTGCACGCGGCGGAGGACAAGAAGAAGCGGGAACTCGTGGAGGCTCGCAATCAAGCGGATAGCCTGATTTACAGCACCGAGCGCACTGTGCGGGAAATGGGCGACAAGGTGGATGCCAAGACCAAACAGGACATCGAAGCCCAGATCGAGAGCCTCCGAAAGGTCATGGAAGGGGACGACACTGAGGCCATCAAACGGGGCATTGAGGAATTGACGCAAGTGTCCCACAAGGTTGCCGAGGAGGCCTACAAGCGGGCTTCGGAGCAGCAGGCGGCTGGCGCGGCCGGAGCCGAGCAAGGGGCGCCTGGAGGCCAGCAGAAGCCCGATGATGATGTGGTGGATGCTGATTTTGAGGAAGTCAAGAAGTAGTCGTCCATGAACCCGGAACATCTGTTTCCGGGTGCCGGCAGTTACCCAGCCCGGTTTCAGTTGGGCGGATTCGGTGAAACAAGTCTTGATTGAATCACTTGAGTGTGCTTTAAGGGCATGGTTTCCCCCATGCCCTTAAAGCATTTATTGGTAAGGGTTTCTATGTTTTCTGACGATGGATGGTCTGAAAAATCTTCTGCGAGGCCCATGATGTCAAAGCACTTGTTATGCGGGGTATGTTTGGTGGTTTTTGCTGCGTTCCTGACAGGTTGCGGGTCGGTTTCCCCAACGCCCACTCCCGAATCCGCGCCGCTTGCTGCAACATCAAGACCCGCGCCCAAGGATGCTGAGACTCTGTTGAAACAGGCAGATGAAGCCCAGAAGGCTGGTAGGGTCGAAGCTGCAATCCCCCTATGGGAACGAGTGGCCCAGAACTACGCCAACACATCCGCCGCCGCAGAAGCCTTTTATCGGTTGGGTAAGGTCTACGCGGAACGAAACCGGCCCGAAAAGGCCCTTCAGTATTTTGACTACCTGCTTTATGCATATCCCAAATGGGAAGGGGAAAACCAGGCTCGTCTAGAGAGATTGCGGGTTCTCAGCCTCACAGGGAAGCGCAAGCAGGTCATGAAGGAGGGCTTGCCTTTGTGGGAGGCATCCTCCAGGACCCCTTCGGTTCAGGTGGGACTGAGTGAGCTCATGGCTGGGGTCTACAAGAGCGATGGTGATACGGAGACAGCCTTCGAGTGGCTTTCCGCAGGTTTTGGTGTTGGCCGCAGCCCGGAGGATCAACGGGCTCTCACCAAGACGACTCTGGACATTCTCAAGGATGCCGACGAGGGAACATTACGCCGGATCTCCAAGAAGAACCCGACGCCGTTCATGGCTGCATTTCTGGAGTATCGGATCGCTCAGATCGAGACACAAAAGGGACAGGCGGACAGCGCGCGTCAGCGGCTGAACGCCCTGCTGCAGCAGAACCCAAGACACCCCCTGGCATCTGAGGTTCAGGTTGCCCAGAGGGAATCCACAATTGCTTCCGTTGCCGGTCAGGCTGCAGCAGGTCCCGTGAATGCAAACAAGCTGGGATGCCTTGTGCCGCTGAACGGCCCCTACGCCAAATACGGGCGCCTGGTGTTGCGTGGTGTGAGCATGGCTTCGGACGATTGGAATGTGAACCATCCCGATCAACAGATCACCGTTGTTGTGAGAGACGCTCAGGCCGAGCCGGATCTGGCGGTCAAATCATTCGGGGAATTGGTGAACCAGGAAAACGTCTTGGCCGTAATCGGCCCCCTGGGCGCGCAGTCCACCAAGGCAGTGGTGCCCGTGGCCGGAAAATGGAACGTTCCCCTCCTCACGCTGACTCAAAAAGACGACGAAATCCCTGAAAATCCTTTTGTGGTCCACGTGTTTCTGGACAACAGGGAACTCGTGAAGGCGCTCGTGAAGCACTGCAGAGATAAGATGGGCTACACGCGCTTTGCGGTGCTTTACCCGGAAGACCGCTACGGACAAAAGCTTTCCAAGGTGTTTGCAGAAGTCGTGCAGGAATCAGGGGGAACTCTCCTGGCAAGTGTGTCCTACAAGGAGAAGAGCACTGATTTCAAGGAGCCTCTCTCCAAATTGATGAACATCGCCAAGAAGAACGCTCCCCCAGCCGGGATCGATTCAGCCCCTTTTGAGGCCCTTTTCATCCCGGATCAGGTCAGCAGCGTGTCTCTCATCGCGCCTCAGCTTCCTTACAACAATGTGGTCGGGGTCACCCTGCTGGGTACCAACCTCTGGGGTGAGGCCCCACTCGTGCAGGCGGGGGGTGTGTACGTCGACCAAGCCATGTTTGCCACCCCATTTTTTGTGGAGAGCCAAAACCCCCAAGTCCAGGATTTCCGGACGCGCTACGAGACCACTTATCAGACGGCTCCGTCATACCTGGAAGCTCAGGCCTACGATGCCGTCATGCTTTTCCTGAAGGCAAGGTTTGCCGCGCCCTCCATGAATCCGGATCGCCCTGGATTGCTCCGCAACCTTTCCCAGGTGAGAGGTTTCGAAGGCTTGGCGGGCATATATAGCTTTACTCCACAAGGGAGTCTCCAACGGGATTATCAACTGCTTCAGGTACAGAACGGTCAACTGGTTCAAGTCTCACGGTGAGATGGTTTTTTTCTGGGTGAATCACGAACGTCTTGACATCCACCGCGTCAGTCTTATAATTCGAGCGATATTTTGGTAACAGGTCCAACAAGTGTTTTGACTGACACGTTCATGGGAGGTTCAGAAAGATGCCAATTTACGAATACGAGTGCACAAGTTGTGGGAAGACGACTGAAGCCATGCAGAAGTTCTCTGATCCACCCCTCACCGAGTGCACTGGTTGCCACGGGGAATTGCGTAAGCTCATTTCCATGAGCACTTTCCACCTCAAAGGATCGGGTTGGTACACCACGGACTATGCGGGGAAGAATCAGAGCACGAGTGCATCCTCCAATTCCGAGCCGGCGAAGAGCGACAAGGCCGAGAAGAAGGAAACAACCGCGACGGACTAATCCTGGAATCTTGGGAGGAGATCGCCGACCCGGTAAATCCGGTGGGTAGAAGTCATCTCCCGTCAGGTTTCATCCACACTATAAGCAACGTAAGCATCGAACCGAGTGAGCGGGCTATATGCCCGCTTTTTGTTTCTTGCAGATGAGTGGAACTGAGGATTGGAGGGCGCATGCGCAGGGGATTGTTGATCGTATTCACTGGAAACGGGAAGGGCAAGACCACCGCAGCCCTTGGAATGGCTTTGAGGGCTGCAGGGCACGGCATGAAGACCTTGATCCTGCAGTTCATCAAAGGGGCGTGGAGTTACGGAGAATTGAAGTGCATCGAGAGGATCGACGAGATCACCATCCGCCAACTCGGCACGGGTTTCACCTGGAAGAAGGACAACTTGGATGAGGACCGTCGGCTGGCAAAGTCGGGTTGGGCGGAGAGTGTCGAGGCCATTGGAAACGGTTGCTTCGACGTGGTCGTTCTCGACGAACTCAACCTTGTGCTTCACTACGGCCTGCTGGACCTGGGACTGGTCCTTGAAGCCATCCACGGGAGGCCGTCCCACCAACACATCGTTATTACTGGGAGAAACGCGCCGAAAGCACTGATGGATCGTGCGGACCTTGTGACGGAAATGGTGGCGGTCAAGCACCCTTATCACGATCAGGGCATCGGCGCTCAAGAAGGGATTGAGTTCTGATGGCAGGACTCATACCGGGTTAACCGAAGAAGCATCCAAGATGATTCTCCAGGACGGTCCCAGCGGATGGAAGATCAATTGAAAAAACAATTACTTGTGGAACTGTACGCGATGATCCGTTCGGATCGAGCATATCGCACCAAGAACATGGGCCGGATCCTTGTCCCGGGGTGCGGGAGTCTCGAGGATGGAGCCATGGTATTCGTCGGGGAAGCGCCGGGCAGGGAAGAGGAAACGGAACGGAAACCTTTTGTGGGTCAGGCCGGCAAGAATCTGGATGTACTGCTGGCCCAGGTGGGGCTTGAAAGGGAAAAGCTCTATATTACCAACCTCATCAAGTATCGCCCTCTGACAAACACGGGACGGAACAGAAATCCGTCCGCTGCCGAGAGGCAGCGTGCTCTGCCTTACCTGCGCCGGGAACTGGACATCCTGGCACCGTCAATCGTCGTGTGTCTTGGTCTCTCTTCGGCAAAGTCCATCCTAGGGAAACCAGATCTGAAAATGTCCGAGAGCAACGGAGCGCTTTTTGGCCACCAAGGTTTGAAGATCCTTGTCACCTACCATCCGTCGCCGTTCAATTACATCGATCCACGGAAAAGAGCGGCTATGCTCCATGCATTCCAGCGGCTCGCGCAATGGTGACTGATTGTCCTGGATCGCCTCAGTAGAATAGATCGTATTCGGGTAGATGATAGAGCCGCCTGATTTCAGAAACGAGCGTGTCTGGAAGGTAGCGCCCCCAGAGCTTTATGGGGATGGTTGTGATGTGGGTCTGAGGGCTGAATCCAACAGCAAACAGATATTCCAGCAGAAACTCGACGTTTGTTGGGATATACCCCATGTAGACCTTGTTGTCACGCTGGGCAAGAATACGCTCCTCGTGGATGCTGTCTCCCAGTTCGGATTCCACAAGATCTGAATAGGTGGTGAGAATAAGCTCAACGCAAATCCTGTTGTCCGCCCCGGCCAGAAGTGGCTCAAGTCCCCTTGCGAGAGTCTCCCCGGGGATCCCGCGGTTCAGGTATTTTTCCCAGCTTCTCGTGTCTCGATACTTGCGGCACACCGACTCAGGGTCCCAGGCAACTTCCAGGATCAGGCTTCTTGCCTTGTACTTTCCCTGATATTCCTCCTGTTCCATGACTCGAAAGGAAGAGTCTCGGACGAGATCCTGCTCCAGTGCGTCGAGTTCTTCCGGTTCTCCAATGATCTTGATGCCACCCACGTCGAAGATTGCTAGATCCTCCTTGCTGAATTCAATGGTTCCCTCGCTGAAGGTCCTCGAGATGGCGTCCTCGGCGTCCACGAATTCCTGCACCATCTGAGCCTGGGAAGTGACCAGCATCTGAAGAGGAATGCCAAAGGCACTGGCTCGCAGCTCAGCCATAGTCCGCGCCTTGCTCTGCACTATGCTGAAGATCCAGTTGGCGATCTTGCGATTCGCTTTTTCAGCAATCCTTCTGGGTCGCTTGATTCGATAGACACCGAGGAGCTGATCGTCTTCACCCAAGCACATCACGCCGTTGATGGGTGCCTCCTGGTAGAAATAATCCGGCCGTTTCTGGTAGAGGTGAAAGAGTTGCTCCATTCTGGGGGTGTTCCTGCAATTGCCTCTGCAGAGGGCATCGCGCAATTCTCCCTTGATCCGAATCCGCTTTTTCCTGGATGGTTCACGGCCTATTCGCCTGTGCAACTGGTCCGCGATGACCTCAAGCGTTTCGCCGACCACATAGCCGTCGCAAATGAAGATCTCTGTCAACCGGAGTGCATCATTCGGTTCTGGTTGCCCGCAAAACCACCGGTTGGCGATCTGGAAGAGTTCCCCGCGATGAATGAAAGATGTCAGATACATGTCTTCACTTTTCAGGAAAGCCCCGCTACGTCATCCCGCTCGCCGACTCGCTTGCCAGAAGTTCGCGAGCATCGTACTGGTGGAGGACCGACTTCGGAACGTCCGACCCATCCCGGTTAGAGAGTCCACCCAGCACAAGTCGCACAGGCACAACTTCAAATCTAACCACAACCTGCATCCATTGGCAAAGGAGTTTCCAAGTATTCGGCCGAAACAGTATTCTCGTTGAGTCTCCAAATGGAGATTCCGAGAGGCTCACTCTTGATTCTTGTGAGAATCATTCGGCAACAGCGAAGGTTCTCGGAGGGGATAATCCGGCATGAGCTGCTGGGGCATTGCGTGTTGCCGCTGCAACAGGATGGACTCTCAAACCCTCCTTCTCCCCTCCTGGCCCTGCGGGTGCAAGTAATCGGGGGTGGCAGGGAGGTAGTCTTGACACAACGTTCAAGCTTCGATTCAGTGATAAGTCGATGCGCCTCGCAAACGGTCAAGAAGGAAGCGGGCCATCTGGTATTCGTAGTGAGTGTAGCTGTGGGTTCCGATGACACGCTGAAGAGCTTCGGTTTGACGGGCTATCCGTGTCGCTGCGTCGCCAGTTGAACCCTGGAGCAAAGCGTCATAAAAGTAGGCCTCGCAAAGCAGGGAGATTGGGGATCTGGCTAGATGAGAGAAGGGTGAATTCTTGAAGGACCGTTCATCCTCCAAAACCCTGAAGACATCTTCCTTAGTGACTTCTTTCAGGTAGTAACCAATGAGTTTTTCGCGCAACACTGATTCGTCTCCCTGATCCAGGCGCTCGTCCCAATTTGGACGGTCGACAGTTCTCCAGCGGTCTCTAAGAAGTTCTTCCGCTTCAGCGGACTTTCCTTGCCGGAGCAGATTGCAGTAGAGCATCATGCGAATGTAGTCCCCATAGGCATGATTGGTGGCGAGGAAAGAACGCGACGAGTACTCCCAGTCGCCCTCACTGGTGAGGAGTTGCAGCATGGCTGCCAGGAAGTGCACATCTATGCTGTTGCCAATGGGGCCGTTCTGGGCCTCTCGTACCAAGTTGAAAGCCTTGTCTGGCTCCTGCCTGGCAAGGTGCAGAAAGAACTTCTCGCAGAGCAGGGGTACATGGTCGGGGAATTGGGGAAAGCCTTCTTCGATGACTGTAGAAGCACTTTCCACCTCATTCACGACGAGAAAGGCGTCGGCCATGGCTTTGTAAATGTCCCCAAGACCAGGATAGGTGATGTCGTGGGAGGGTATGGTGAGGCGAAGCATCTTCAAGTTTTCGAGGATCAGATATGCACTCTCCGATGATGAGCGACGTTTTTCCGTTGCTTCCATCGTGCCTAGCGTGATGTACGCCCTGGCCCGGTAGAGATGGACCCATGCGCGCCAGGCTTCCTGACCGCTCTTGGGAAGACGGAAGGTGTTCTGTTCTGCCCGGTCGAGCATTTCAACGGCCATGGTCGCCTCGGGTTGATCCGCAAGTGCCGCTCCAAGATAGTATGGAATCAGAAAGCTCTGGGGATGAATGTTTGCGAGGGAACCGAGCAGGGAGCAAAACCAGGAGGGTATACGCCCTTCCTTGTAGAAATCGGTGAGCAGTCTGTCAAAAGCACGTTCAGCCGGACCTTCCTCGAGTTTTCTGAAGGCACTGCCGAGAAGTTGATCGATCCAGAGCAAATCCGAGGGTTGCGTCATCTTGTTTCGATGGTCACTCAAGAGCCAGTAGGCGAGGGCATATTCATCCCGAGCTGACCAGACTCTAGGATCATATTCGCGCTGCAACTCTTCCAGGAGCCGTCTGGATTTGGCGACAAGCCCCTCGGCCTTGAATTTTGAATAGAGACCCAAGTGAAGAGTTCGCCTCTGGTCCTCTGTGAGTTGTCCACCGTCCGTCTCGAGAATATCTACAATCTCACATCGAGTGCGGGTATCGGGGGTATGTCGGGAGTCTATTCCCTCGGGCTCGGGAATACCGCTCAACTGCAGTAGCTTCGAAGCATGTCCGTCAAGGGTGACGGCCTTGTCCAGGGCGTACAGAGCGCGAAACGCGCGGCATGCCGCGTCATGGTTCATCTGTATTGCATCGGCGAAGCATGTGCTCGCTTGCTCGATTTCGTTCTTTCCAAGCGCTAGAAGACCATTTTGAACCAACGTGGTGACTTGGTCTCCCGGGAGATCTACAGGCGAGGGGCTGAGGCGGGCCTTCTGAGTGTCGCGCAGCCCCCGGGAAATCCCTTCGAGTCCCACGTCGCCCACAGCATTCGTCCAAAAGACCAAGGCTCCCAGCAGCCAGGCCGGGTAACGCAGGGTTTGTTCAGGCAAACGCTGCTCCCTTGGCATGCAGTGCCTGTGATCAAAGCTGAAGCAGTCGAGTTCGGCCTCGGTTGGGGCGACAACGGCACGAAAAATCAGTTTGAGATCGGTGAGGGAATACCTTTCCATGAGCCATCCTCTGAGCTCGTCAGGGACTTCAGAAAGCCAGCCTTCTACGTCCTCGGCCATGACGAATCGAGAACGGTTTCTGCCGAGGCGGGAGTGCAGGTTCGCTATTACATGTGAGAGTGCCAGTTCAGGAGAACTGGAAACGCTGCGGTTTGTCGGGTCCCTCTTGGATTCATTCAGAAGCACGATTCGAAAGCCGTTGGGTTTCATGCCCGGACCCGCATCAGGAAATCGCACTTCCGGAAGGACGATGCCGAAGTTTCTGTACACCTCAGCCCGCAACTCCCCAAGCGCCTCGAAAACCTCAGGATGCAACAGGCCCGTTTCCCGGTGGCGGAAAGCGTCCTGCAGGTCCTTGCCCAAGAGCACGCTGATTCTTTGGGGCACATCGACCCACTGGGCAGATTGCTCATACGGCATGGCTGGATGCCTGTCGGGGGAATATTGGACGGTGGGAGAGGGATGAGGACCATTCAACAGACTTGATTCGCCACATCCTTGCACTTCGTTGAAAACATGGTTCGCAGCCTCTTTGACGGTGAAACGAGTGGTGGGATACTTTCCCAGAAGGTCGAGTAGTGGAATCAGGGGGGTGATGGGTTGGTTCCACCAGTAGATGAGCTCCAGAAAAACCTGCCTCACGTCCTCGCTGGATCCTCGTGCGGCGATCGCCTCTTCAACCGTTTGTCGATAACGGCCATCAGAGGCGTAACGTTCCAAGAGCCACTGCAGTGCCTCGGGGGAGAGCATCAGGTCCGGTTCATTGAGCAATCGTCTCTCAAGTGTAAGTGCTGCCGCTTCTTCCAGCGGATAGGCATCACACCCCGACACCTTCCACAGCGGAAGCGTCCAGCGAGGCACAATCCAGTATTGTCCCAACGGTTCCTGGATCGCCAGTCGTGTCCAGCCATCATGCTTCTTGGCAAGGAGGTCTTGCACGAGTGGATTGTTCCCCGTGTTCCGAATCAGAATCGCATCCTGCACAGAACCAAACAGAAAAGGCATGCTGCGTCGAATCTCCTTCTTGATGCCCCCCGTGGCAGAAGAAATGCGAAAAAGGAGTGTGTCGACCGGCAGATTTCTGTCGATGCAGGATTTCAACTCGGCAGGGAAGGGGATGCCCCATTGTGAGGCGAGTCCTTGAGTGTGTCGTATCCAGTGAAGCTTCAGACGGGCGGGATCGAAACGTCGGCGATGACTGTGACCAAGAATTATCGCCAATTCATCTTCTGCTGCCTGGGTGCGCTCTTCCATCTTGAGTTTGTCGCAAGTGAACTCATCGATACCCTTTCCCGTTGCTTCCACCGAAAACTCAGCGCTCCGGTAGTGGCTGAGGATCAGATCCTGCGCTCCGTGCAGGATTTCCAACAGCTTTTCGATGCTTTCAGATTTCTGTTTGGCCCAAAGGTAAGCGGCAACCTTGCTCATGACATCCTCGGTTCTGTGCCGCAGTTCCTCTTTGATGGATTCCTTGTCGATGCCATCCTCGGTCTTGTCCCGCTGGATCGCTTCGATCTTCTTTTTGAGTTCGTTGACTGGCACTTGAGTGAGCTGGTTTTCCCTCCATTCCTGCACAAAAGGATAAGAGAAGTAAGCAAGAGGTATAAGTGCCAGGAGAATTAGTATCGCGGCCCATGCACGGCGACGAATCCTTTGTTCCCGCTCCTTTTCTCTCCAAATTCGGTTTGATTCCTGGATAGGTGTGACAAAACGGTCGTGGGTGAGTTCGTACCAGCGGGCGCCCGCGCGCACGTCTCCCCTGATGAGGTGCTCCTCCTCAAGCTGTTCCAAGGCTCGGTTCGGGATTCCTCCCGTCTCCAGCTCATCCCTGAAGACCGTCCCGCGGGTTCCAGCAGGGGTGATCAGCTCGGATTCGAACCACTTGCGGAGTTTCTCCTGGCTCACCCCGGTTTGCCGCTTTGTCCGTTTGATGGCCTTTCTGTAAAAGGATTGAAGCGCTTCGTTCAGATCGACGGATTTCTCCAGGAGAGCAGAGGTGATGACGGTTTCGCCGTTCGGGAGGCTCTCCCACATGGTCTGACAGAGTATTTGGAGTTGCACGGGCTCCACGAATTCACCGGGTATTTCCACGATCTTTCCTGACTCACTCTTCACCCGGACTTGAAGGAGCTTGTCCACCAGGCTTGCTGCAGCTCCCTCAGCGAAGGTTCCTCCTGTGCCTTGCAGGGGTTCGGTGACAGCCAGCAAGGCCTGGTCGCGGCGGAGGAGTTCGAGGGAATAACGTGTCCTGAAACGATTGGGCATGATTGGCGCGAAAGGGTCCAGGTTTGCCAGGTAGTCTTCTCGAATGACGAGCAGGACCCGCAGGAGATGGTCAGCATTCAAGGCGCCGGCCAGCTGCATAAAAAAAGCTTCCCGCTCCATCCAGCGTTCAGGGTAAAAGGTGAAGAGTTCTTCGAACTGGTCAAAAACAGCCAACCGAGGCGCAGGCAGTCCTTCGTGGTCCAATGTGTGTTCCTGGCGATTCAGATAGGAAGTGAGTGTTTCAAACGCCAGTTTGGCTGCCTGTTCAACTGATCCTGACCAGGAAAGCAGCGTGTTGAAAGCGTAGAGGTTGGGCACTCCCGAGAGATCCATTCCCTTCGGTTCATAACCGCGCACCCTGGCCACCGGGAGAATTTCAAACCCTTCCCTTGTGAGGAGGGGGATCAGCCCAGCGTTGAGAAGAGATGTCTTCCCGGCGCCCGACGGGGCCGACAAGACCACCACCTGGTGCGCAGTGAGAAGGGAAAACAAGTCATCCACCTCTCGCTCGCGCCCGAAGAACAGGCGTTCCTGGTTTCGCTCAAACGGTGTGGGGCCGGGATAGGGATTGGAAGCCGGTCTAACCGCGCTCATAGGCATCCCACCTCTCCTTCAGTTCCTTGGCGAATTTCTGAGCGGTCCCCCAATAAACCTGCACCTTGATGTTGCCAAAATACCTGGCCAGATAGCTTTGCTGTTCGCGACGTGAGTTTTCCTCCTCACACTGGGGGGGCAACTGTACAGACACATTCATGCGCCTCAGGCTTCCTTCCATGGATTCGACCAACCCCTTGAAGA
>CAZURN010000022.1:0-26836 GCA_964623165.1 uncultured Syntrophobacteraceae bacterium | reverse complement strand
AAGAGGTCATGAAAGAGAAGCTCAAGCTCCTGGGCTATCTCCTCATGCACACGCGCCAGTTGGACATGATCATGTCCAATGACGCTTCATATGCCCAGCATCGAACCAAGATGCTCAATGACATTGTCTCCATTACCAACCCTTCCGTAATCAGAAGAGTGACCGATGGGACCGTTTCCGTGAGCGATACGGTCGACCAGGCTGACTTCGCCTGAACGCTCCCGCCTCATCCGAGGTCTTTCCTCTCCTGCATTCCCTTTCTTCGTTGTGTGACGTGGCTGGACCATCCATGTCAAAGCAGATCATTGAGGTATACTCAAGGGCAAGGTGCCGGGATCATGAGCCATCAGAATCTGGACAGGGTCTTCAAACCGACATCCGTGGCAGTCGTTGCAGTTGGGGAACGAGGAGAGAACGCGGGTCGAGAAGTTCTGCGAAATCTCATCGATGGAGGTTATACAGGCAAGGTCATTGCCGTGAACTTCCGTGGGGGTGGAACCTATGGCGTCACCCGCCTGGGCGATGTGCTGGAGATCCATGAAGACCTGGACTTGGCGATCATTGCCGCCCCGTCGGATGCGCTGTTCTCCATCATTGCTCAGTGTGCTTCCAAGAGAGTTGGTGGGGCGATCGTGTTGCCGTTGACCAACGTGACATCCAGTCAGCATGTACCCCCGATGCTGGACAGGAATTGGGAAAAGGCTTTTTCAGCCGGACTGCGCATTCTGGGACCAGGGTCCTGTGGATTCATATCCCCAGGAGGGTCCCTCAATGCGAGTAC
Organism: uncultured Syntrophobacteraceae bacterium; assembly: GCA_964623165.1. Taxonomy (GTDB): domain Bacteria; phylum Desulfobacterota; class Syntrophobacteria; order Syntrophobacterales; family Syntrophobacteraceae; genus JAAYUJ01. The sequence continues at coordinate 26,055 of CAZURN010000022.1, read as the reverse complement.
CCTCAACAGGACAGCCCTTGTCGGAGGTCTCGCCCTGATCTCACAAAGCCGGTCCCTTCTTGCGGCGGTTCTCGACATGTCCCTGGATAAGAGCATCGGTTTCAGTCACCTGGTGAGCGTGGGGGGCATGGTGGATGTAGACCTGGGGGATCTCATCAATCACTTTGGTAACGACCCGGAAGTGCGTGGCATTGCGATCCATGTCGAGCTACTCACCAACGCGAGGAAATTCATGAGTGCGGCGCGATCCGTCTCACGCGTGAAGCCGATAGTGGTTCTGAAAGGGATGGGTGAACGCTGCCGCAGTGAGGAAGGTATTCCGCATGATGCCGGGTGGCCTGGACGGGATGCGATCTTTGATGCAGCCTTCCGTCGAGCCGGGATCATGAGGGTGCATACGCTGGACGACCTCATTGAATGCCCGGGATTGCTGGCAGCTCAACCCATGCCATCGGGAAGGCGCCTGGCCATCATCAGCGATTCAAGGTGCTTCGGACTGATGGCGAGTGATGCACTGTCTCGAGCTGGGTTCGAACCTGCCCGCTTTCTCCAGGAAACTCTCGACCGTCTGAAACCCGTTCTCCCCGACCATTGGGATGAAGGCAATCCTATAGACCTTGGCGACAGGGCAATTCCCGAATTGACCAGGGAGGTGGTGGAGATTTGTATGAGTGCACCGGAGGTGAACGGGGTGCTCATCGTCCACGCCCCTCTTCTCCCGACGGAAGGGACTGCGTTGGCGGAAGCCGTCTCGAAGGTGCGGGGTCGGGGCAGAATCCCCCTGTTCGCGGCATGGCTCGGCGGGAGAGGAATGGAGCCCGGCCGGGAGATCCTGAGGAAGGCCAACATCCCGACAACCACCTCGTTGGAAAATGCCGCCATGGCTTTTCGAGGCATGTATCGACATGGCCGCGACCTGGAGGTTCTTCGGGAGATTCCGCCCCGTTTGCCGGTGGACCTCCGCTTCAACCGTACCTTGGCGAGGGAAATCATCGATAAGGGTCTTGAAGGGACCGGAGGGCGCCTCGGTGAGCTGGACTGCAAGGGGCTTCTGACGGCCTACGGGATAAAGGTTCCACCCATTGCGGTGGCCCGTTCCGAGGAGGAAGCCGCCCGGGAGGCCGTGGCTGTGGGGTATCCTGTCGTGGTGAAGATCCACTCGCCCGACATCCTGAACAAGAAGCATGCGGATTGTGTGCTGTTGGACCTGAGGAATGAAACGGAGGTGCGTCAGGCTTTCCGAAAGGTGGTGGACAGTGCCTTGCTCCATTTCCCTGAGGCTGAGATACTGGGTGTGACGGTGCAGCCCATGGTCATTTCAAAAAATGTAGAACTTGTCCTCGGCAGCATCCGGGATGAGCTGTGGGGTCCTGTGATCCTGTTCGGGATAGGGGGTCCTGCAAGCGAACTTTTCGAGGGCATGGGCGTGACGCTGCCTCCGCTCAATCGCCTCCTGGCAAGGCGGCTGATCGAGGAGGCCGGGATCATGGGATTGCTTGAAGGGCATGGAGGTGTGCCTGCTGCAAACGTCCTTCTTCTTGAGGAAATCATCATCCGGCTCTCCCATCTACTGGCCGATTTTCCCGAGATTTCAAGCCTTGACATGGATCCTCTCGTCCAGGACGGAGAGCATTTCTGGGTGGTGGACGCGAAGGCCGTCCTTCAACGGTCGGATGGGCCGGCTCCCATGCACCTTGTGGTGAGTTCCTATCCAGCACAGTACGAGAGGCAGGCAATCACGAAAGGGGGTATGGATGTCCTGCTGAGGCCCATCAAACCCGAGGACGCCACCATGCTTGCAGCTCTTTTCGAGACTCTCTCACCATCCAGCGTTTACTTTCGCTTCTTCAGACCGGTCCCCCGGCTTTCCCATGAAATGCTTGCTCGATTCACCCAAATCGACTATGACCGTGATGTTGTCCTGGTCGCCGTTCGACAGGGGACGGGCGAAGAAATCATGGTCGGTGTCGTGAGGCTGATGAGGACCTTCGACATCGGCAAAGCCGAATTTGCCATTGTTGTCGGGGACCCGTGGCAGGGCAGGGGAGTGGGAGCCGCTCTCTTGGAGCACTGCCTTGGCATTGCCGCGGAACGCGGAATCAAGATGGTGTGGGGACTGGTGCTACCTGAAAACACGACCATGATTGACCTGGGTCGAAAAGTCGGTTTCAGTGTACATAGGATTCCGGGTGCCAAAGAATACGAACTGGTCATTGATCTGGATGCCAGGCGGCGAGGCCCAAACTGACCCGGTTTCTGTCCTTGGGTGGTTGACCATTGTCTTCTTTGCTGTGTTCATCCGAGTGATGCTGTGAGAGCAGGGTTATAGCGATCAAGAACCGCCATGTGAAGCATTCTTTACATCAGGAGACGGTTATGCCGGATTCCAGACCCAAGAAGATCCTTGTTGCCGTGGACGGATCCGAACATGCTCTTGAGGCTGTGCGATATGTGGGCAAGACTCTGCCGCCCCAGCAGGTGGAAATAGTCATGTACCATGTCATCACGAAGGTTCCGGAATCGTTCTGGGATCTGGAACAGGAGCCGGCTTTCCGCTACAAGCTTGCGGACATCAAAGCATGGGAAGACATGCAGGAACGGCTCATCAAGGGGTTTTTCGTGAGAGCGAGACAAGCCTTGCGGGATGTGGGAATCCCGGAGAGCGCCGTTCACGAGAAGGTCGACGAGAGGAAGACGGGTATAGCCCGGGACATCATCGCCGAGGCGGCAACCGGTTATGATGCCGTGGTTGTGGGTCGAAGAGGACTCAGCGAATTGAAGGACTTGGTCCTGGGAAGCATCGCGTTCAAGCTCCTCGAAAAGGTGTGTGAGGTCCCCGTCTGGATCGTGGGAGGAAAGATGCAGCGCGGCAAGTTTCTGGTGGCCATGGACGCTTCGGAAGGGGCGATGCACGCCGTGAACCATGTGGCCTCCATCGTGAACGGTTCTCCATATTTCGAGGTGACCCTCATCCACATCGTGAGGGGTCTGGACATATTCCATCAGATCTTCGAGAAGGGCATCGGCGAGACCCTCCAAAGAGACTGGATCGCTACCACCGAGAAGGAACTGGAGGAAAGCCGCAAGGAAATCGAGCCCCTCTTCAAGGAAGCGAAAAATCGGTTGATCTATGCCGGAGTCCGCCCTGAGCGCATCAAGGAGAAAATCGTCAAGGGGCACGGCAGTCGGGCCGGGACCATCTGTGACGAGGCGGACCACGGGGCTTACGACACCATCGTGGTGGGGCGCAGAGGGCTCTCCAGGGTGCAGGAGTTCTTCATGGGCCGGGTCAGCAACAAGGTGATTCAGCTTGCCAAGGAGAGGACCGTGTGGGTCGTAAGTTGAGGCAAGGACTTGGGTTGATGCCGATCCTTGTGTGATGGAGTGGTGGGAGAGATCTCATGATCGAACGTTATACCCGGCCGCAAATGGCCCGAATCTGGACCCTTGAGAACAAGTACCGCAAGTGGCTTCAGGTGGAGATCGCCGTTTGTGAGGCTTTGGCGGAGGATGGGCGCATTCCCCCAGAAGACTTCCGGACCATAAGGGAAAAGGCTGCATTCAGTGTCGAGCGCATCGCCGAAATCGAACAGGAAACCCAGCACGATGTCATCGCCTTCCTGACCAACGTGGCGGAACACGTGGGACCGGCATCCCGTCATATCCATGAGGGCCTCACCTCCTCGGATGTGCTCGACACTGCCCTGGCCATGCTTCTCAGTGAGGCAGGCGAGTTGCTGCTGCAGGATCTGGACGCTCTTCTTGCCGTCATCAAGCGGCGGGCTTTTGAGTGGAAGGATACCCCCATGATCGGCCGATCCCATGGGATTCACGCAGAACCCATCACTTTCGGCCTCAAGTTCGCCCTCTGGCACGCAGAGATGGAACGCAACAGGAAACGGCTTGCTCGGGCGAGGGAAACCGTGCGTGTTGGAAAGATCTCAGGGGCCGTTGGAACATATGCCAATATCGACCCCTCGGTGGAGAGACGTGTGTGTGCAAGGCTGGGGCTCAATGCGGCTTCCATCAGCAATCAGGTCATCCAGCGGGACCGCCATGCCGAGTTCTTCTGTACTCTTGCCATCGTCGGGAGTTCCGTGGAAAAGATCGCCGTGGAAATCCGCCACCTCCAGCGAACCGAGGTGCGGGAGGCGGAGGAGTTCTTTTCTTCAGGGCAGAAGGGTTCCTCGGCAATGCCCCACAAGCGGAACCCCATCGCGTCGGAAAACCTTACCGGCTTGGCCAGGGTTCTGCGGGGAAATGCCCTGGCAGCCATGGAGAATGTGGCCCTCTGGCATGAAAGGGACATCAGCCATTCCTCGGTGGAACGCGTCATCGGGCCCGATTCGACCATATTGCTCGATTACATGCTGGCCCGACTCACCCGAGTCCTGGACCGCCTCACGGTATACCCGGAAAACATGCGGAGAAATCTTGAGCTGACCGGCGGACTATTCTTCTCGCAGCAGGTCATGTTGGAACTCACCCGCAAGGGGCTTTCCCGGGAAGAGGCCTATCGCATTGTTCAGCGCAATGCCATGAAGGTGTGGCAAGAGGGTGGACAACTGAAGGAAACCCTCACGCAAGACCCTGAAGTCGCAGCCCACCTGGAATCCGATGAAATTGAAAGGCTTTTCGATCTCCAATATCACCTTCAGCACATCGACACGATCTTTGAGCAGGTCTTCTCCAGTCTTCGGGGAACCGCGTGAGAAATGGGTGTGAGAGCCTCGAGCCCAATGAATACGCAAGGTGACCAAAAGACGCCTGAACTGCTCGCCCCAGCCGGCAACATCGAGAGTTTCATGGCGGCACTGCGTTTTGGCGCGGACGCGGTCTATCTCGGACTCAAGCAGTTCAGTGCCAGGGCTTCGGCGGAAAACTTCACCCTCGACGAACTTGCCCTCCTGATCCCCTACGCCCACAAACGCGGTGTCTCGGTCTACGTGGCGCTGAACAGTCTGGTGACTGCAACCGAGGTTCCGCAGCTTCTCAATTTGCTTCAGTCCCTGTCGGATCTCAAGGCCGACGCCCTGATCACTCAAGATCCTGGAGTCTTTGCCCTTCGGCGCAAGCACTTTCCTCATGTGCCTCTTCACGGGAGCACCCTGATGGCGGTGCACAACAGTGCTGGGGTTGGCCAGTTGGCACGGATGGGCGCCGCCCGCGCAGTGCTTGCGAGGGAGTCGACACTGCGCGAGATCGGGGAGATTTGTGCCAGGAGTGAAATCCCGATTGAAGTCTTCGTTCACGGGGCACTCTGCTATTCATACTCGGGCATGTGCCTGGCGAGCAGTTTCCGTGGAGGGCATAGCGGCCTGCAGGGACACTGTGTGCAACCGTGCCGCCTGCGCTTCAGACAGGGAAACAGGGAGGGATTCTTCCTCAGCTGCAATGATTTTTGCGCGCTGTCATTCATACCACAACTCAAGAGGATGGGTGTCGCGGCCGTGAAGATTGAGGGGCGGATGAAGTCCGGCGATGCTGTGGGCTCATTGGTCAATGCGTATCGAATGGTGCTTGATGCGTCGGACAACGAGGTGGAAAGCGCGATAGCCAGGGCCCAGGAGTTGGTGGCACAAGTTCCATCCAGAAGACTCACTTCGGGTTTTCTGTCGGAACACCCGGGTGTGGAAATTCTCTCCCCCCATCGTTCAGGGTCCACTGGTGTTTGGGTGGGCACAGTGAGAAGGATCGAGGGCGACAGACTTGTGGTCGGTGTGCGCCGGGAGCTGTCAGCGGGAGACCGATTGCGGCCGGAGTCCTCCGAAGGGAGAGAGAAGAAGGCTTTCACTGTGAAGGAGATCCATTCCGGAAACGGGATGATCATAGAGCGGGGGCGAACCGGCGAGACGATTCTCCTGCCGCTCCGTGAGGAAGTGTCCCCGGGCGATCGGCTCTTCAAAGTGGGGAACAGGGCAGCTCTCAAGACCGGATCCTGGAATGAGGTCAGGAAGGAGGTGGGTCGGGGCCTCTCCTATCGAAAAGCCTTCAGGAGCTCCCAAGGATCTAACGTCGAGATCCCCCATCAAAGAGATACTCTGGGAAATCCGAGAGGGGAGGAGAGACTCTATCTCAAAGTGAGCCGAGTGGCAGATGTGTTCGAAGCCCTGAAAAGCAACGTACACATGGTCCTTCTGACGGCTACTCGCAACAATTTGGAGCAGATGGTCAAGCGGAGGCTTTCCAGGACCCTCATGAAACGACTGGGCTGGTCATTGCCCCCGGTGCTCTTCCAAAGGGAAGCCGAGTACACGAGGGCTGCCGTCAAATGGTACGTGGAAAAGGGATATCGATCCTGGGAGGTCAACAACTGGGGACACCTGGACTTTTTCGCTGAGCAAGGCGCGAAAAAGCTTATCGGGGGATGGCGCCTCAATGTCAGGAACCATGAGGCCGTGGAGCAGCTTGCTGAATCGGGATGTGACCGGGTTGCGCTTTCCCTGGAGATCACAGAGAGAGAGCTAGAGTTTCTCGCAGCCCAGCCGTTTCGGAGCATGCCTATTGTGACGGTCCATGCATGGCCGCCAGTCTTCATCTCTAGGCTTATTCCCGAACTTCGCGAGGACAAGCCATTCATCACGCCACGCAAAGAGAGTTATCTGTATCGGAAGAAAGGAGGCCTCTCCTGCATCTATGCCGACCGTCCCTCCAACTGGTTCGGGAAGCTTGTTCAACTGCGCTCCATGGGGTTTCGCGAATTCATGGTCGACGCTTCGGACGGGCCCCATGACCAGCCGGCAGACATCCAGAGGCTTCTGAAGGGGTATGTTGCCTGCAGGCCGCCCGAACCTCATTCTCTCTTCAATTATGAACGCAATCCCCAATACCCCTCGTCGCTTCCAAGCAGGACTCCAAACAAGCCGGAGTCACGCCCAAACCCAGGTCGGTAGAATGCATCAAAGCCGAAATGCTCCGGTCACCTTGGAGGTGGAAGGCAACATCTCACAGGGCACTCCACGCTCGTTGCTCATAGGGCATGGCCCGGGTGAGGAGGTGCATGGTTGGGTTCCGGTTCCATTAGACCCGTGGATGAAGGCACCCGCTTGCGCCTGGGTCCGCCCTTGACGCACGCCGAGGCATCCTGTCCCTCATGTAGGCGCTTCCGGTCCAGCCGGTGAAGATCGTTTCCCCTGTTCGCTGCGGTCCGCATCCCGTTCAGAAATAGAAGAAGAAACTGAGCGGCGGGATGAAGAATGGAAACGGAGGGTAGCAACGCGGCCAGTAGCACCCATAGTAAGGGTAAGAATAGTAATAGCGAGAGTAATAGTAGGGTCTGTAGTAACCGTAGTAGTAATCGTCATACCAGCCATAATAGGGCCAATAGTAACGGTATCCCCAATAGGGCCAGTAGTAGCGGTACCCGCCCCAATAGGGTCGGTAATGCCTGTTGTGCCCTCCCCTGTAGTACCCTCTTCCGTAATATCCACCAGGGGACCTATAGTAATGGCCAGGATAACCTCCGCGGGAACCGCTGTAAGCTGGACCCCCGCCGGGGGCACCGATGGGTGGCGCAGGCGGCCGAGCACCGAGGGCTGGTCCAGCCGGAGGAGCACTGAGGCCTGGCCCAGCTGGCGGAGCGATCCTCTGAGCATCGGCAGGTGGTTGCAGCCCAATCACGATCAGGGATGCAACCGCCAGCACGACCAGAGCAAATTTTAAGCTTCTCATGACACGAACCTCCTCTGGAAGGTCAGCTTGAATCCCCATACAAAGTATAACAGCCCCCATGAATTTTCAAAGACCTCATTCTTCACCCCGAATCCAAAGTCTCAGAGTACTCCAATGGTCCTGCCGAAGAGTGCTGACATTCATTTCCCCTTCCCGCAACATCGTGTCTCAGATGCCCAGTCTTTTCTCTCTCAGGCCCAAAAAGAGGCGAGAAATCGAATTATTGTTCAACATGGCTGAGTATCCGGCCGATTCAATTGATGAATACCCCTGAACAAGTCATAGTGAATTCAGAGGGCCTCAAAAGGCCGGCACTGAATAGAATCCCATTCCCAAGGCGTCATCCTTTATGGACCTGCCCTGGGAACGGCGAGTTGAGCTTCATTCTCACGGTTGAACCTCGGCACTGGCGCGCCTCCGGACCAATCTTTCAAGTAGAACCCGCCCTTCCGGCGGTTCCGCCCCACGGACACTCAGGCCTGCAATGCATTGCAGCCGTCATGACCAAGGGGCCTCAACTCGACATAGTCTCGATTCACATATGCATCATCGAAAGAGGAGGGCAAGAAATGTTTAGGCGATTCAAATTGAAGTCCAAACTTCTGGTCACTGGCATCTGCATGACAGCAGTTCCCCTTCTGATCTTTTTTGGCGTGGTATTGAATCAGAACAGCGCCGTGCTTGAGATTTCCAAGAGTGAATCGGAGCGGCTTGGGTACGCAGATCTCGATCATATTGCAGAGTCAGTGTACAAGCTGCTCGAAACCCATGAAGCAGGTAACAGGCAAATTCTTGAGAGATCACTGAACTTGGCCCAGGAGCAGGCAACGTCTAGTGGAGGTTTTTCTTTTGCTGGGGACAACGCCACATGGAATGCCGTTAACCAGCTCACGAATGTTCCGGTAAACGTTGAACTGCCCAAGATGATGCTGGGCGACTCCTGGTTCGGGCAGGTTGTGGACGCAAGAACGCCCGTCCCTCTTGTTGACAGGGTCAGAGATGTCATGGGAGTGACCTGCACCGTGTTCCAGCGCATGAATGATAATGGGGACATGCTTCGCATCGCCACCAACGTGATCAAGAAGGATGGAACCCGAGCAGTGGGAACCTATATTCCCAGTGTCGAACAAGATGGCAAGACGAACCAGATCATCTCGACGATCCTCCGGGGAGAGTCATACCAGGGAAGGGCTTTTGTTGTGGACAGCTGGTATACCGCGGTCTATCAGCCGATCTTCGATGAGGCAAAAAGGGTTGTCGGAATGCTCTACGTTGGCATTCCTCAGAATGGTGCCAAGGCGGTCAGAAAGACCATCATGGACATCAAGGTCGGCAAGACCGGTTATGTGTACATCCTTGACAGCAAAGGTCATTATGTCGTTTCCCAGGGAGGCAAGCGAGACGGGGAAGACATCTCCAACGCAAAGGACAGCGATGGAAACTTGTTCATACAGGAGATCTGCAAGAAGGCTGTGGCGCTGAACGGGGAGGAAAAGACGGAGCACGCCTACCCCTGGAAGGATAATGCGAGTTCAGCTCCTCGTCCTAAGATTGCAAAGCTCATGTACTACAAGCCGACTGATTCGATCATCGGGGTTGGACTTTACAAGGATGAATTCCTGGAAGCATCAAACAGAATCGACTCCCTGGCAAGGCACGGCAATGTGGTATTACTGTCAGTGCTCACTTGCTCGCTGGTCATTGCCACGTTGATTTGGTTCTTTGTCTCGAGCGGTATTGCAAAGCCTTTGGACCGGATCATGCGTGCGTTGATGGACAGCGCGGAGCAACTGGCAGGCGGGTCTCAACACATGGCCGAGGCCAGCCAGTCGCTCGCCGAAGGGGCTTCCGAACAGGCCGCCTCCATTGAGGAGACGTCTTCCTCCCTGGAGGAAATGTCCTCCATGACCAAGCAGAACGCAGGCAATGCCAATCAGGCGGATACGCTGAGGCGGCAGGTCGGTACGATGCTGAAGGATGCGGATCAGTCCATGAGTGACCTGGCGCAAGCCATGCAAGAGATCTCCGCTGCCAGCTCCGAGACCCAGAAGATCATCAAAACCATCGATGAAATTGCATTCCAGACCAACCTCCTGGCCTTGAACGCCGCCGTGGAGGCGGCCCGTGCGGGCGAGGCCGGAGCGGGATTTGCTGTGGTGGCGGACGAGGTGCGCAACTTGGCAATGCGTGCCGCCGAAGCGGCCAAGAACACCAATGAGCTGATCGAAGGGACGGCGTTGCGAGTGCATAAGGGCGCAGAGCTCGCAACCAGGACAAGCCGGAGTTTTACGGAGGCGAGCACCTCATCCCAAAGGGTCGGTGAGTTGATTTCAGAAATTGCATCCGCTTCCGATGAACAAGCACTGGGGATAGAACAGATCAACAAGGCGGTGAGTGAGATGGACAAGGTTGTCCAACAAAATGCGGCCAACGCCGAGGAGTCGGCTTCGGCTTCAGAGGAGATGAGCACCCAGGCACAGCAGGTGCGGGAATTCGCACAGGAACTCATGGAGATTGTGAACGGTGCAAGAACGGAACAAGCGCGCATGAAGAGGGCTGGTCGCTCAGCCAAAGGAAAAAGGAACCCTTCCGAAGCCCACGCACCACTCCCGGTCAGGATGTCAAACACGCCGAAGCGGGCAGCGAAGACGGGCAATGGCAGAACGACCATTGGCAACGCCAGGGGAGAAGCTGGAGTGCCCCCGAGCCAAGTCATTCCTCTTGATGAGGAATTCAAGGAGTTCTAGCGGTACAGCTGGCAGGATTTATCAGGACAGTCTTCTGAGAAAATCCGCCAGCTGCTTGTCCCCGATGCAAACTGAGCAATGCTTCTCTTGAGCGACCTTGCTCCCCCCTGGCCTCTCTTGCCGGGGGGGAAAGCGAAGGATGCTCCCTTCCTCTGATTGGCATAAGTGCCCAATCACGTTTTGGAATCCCATCGAATCAGTGAACGAGGCGCCGCCGCATGGCGACGAGTGACATCGGAAGAAAGGCGGCGCAAAAACACAGGAGGTAGGCCATTCCGTATAGGGCTTCCATTCCGACCATGCCAAGGGCCAGGCTTCGGGTGACGGTCACGAGGTGAGTGAGGGGAAAAGCGAGAGAAAGTTTCTGAGCCCATGCTGGGAAACCGTCGAGAGGGAAAAAGGTGCCGCTGAAGAGAAACATGGGGGTGATGAAGAGAAAGATTGGCAGGTTGAACATGTCGATACTCGGGACAATTCCAGTGAAGACCATGCCCACGGCCCCAAAAGCGATGCCTGCAAGAAACGACAGCGGAAGGATCAGGAGACCGTGGGGGTATTGGATCAACCCGAACAGGCTCACTACGGTCAGCATGATGGCAGTGGCAATGAAGGACTTGGTGGCCCCCCAGACGATTTCGCCCAGGATCACCTCCTGCACGGAGAGCGGCGTCGCCATGATGGCCTCGAAAGTCTTCTGATAATACATCCTCACGAAGGATGCATACGTGTTCTCGAAAAAGGCGTTGTACATCATGTTCACGGAAAGCAGCGCAGGGGCGATGAATGCCACGTAGGTGACTTCCCGGCCGCCATGACGGATATTCCCCACCAGAGCGCCAAACCCAATGCCGAAGGCGAGTAGATAGAGGAGAGGTTCGAAGATTGGAGGCAGGAAGTTGATCTTCCAGATCTTTCGATAGACGACCAGGTTCCTCCGCCAGACCTTCATGAACCGCCAGGAGATGGTGGAGCCATCGGTGAACATCATTCTCTCAAATCCCTTCCGGTGAGTCTCAGGAAAACATCCTCCAAGGTCGCCATTCTGCGGATGCAGTTCTCCACGCAGGCGTCCCTTGCGATGCGCTCGAAGGTGAGGTCGTTTTCCCGTCCGTAAATGATCAGTCGCCGATCAAGACTGTCGTGCATGATTTGCTGTGATTTCACGAAGTCCCGCAGGTGGTCCGTGGGGTTGAGCACCTCGATGACATCCCTCCCTGCGTATTCCCGGATCAATTCGGAGGGTCTTCCCTGGACCAGGATCTGTCCGTTGTCGATGATGATGAGCCGATCACAGAGATGAGCGGCTTCGTCCATGTAGTGGGTTGTGAGGAGAACAGAGAGTCCTTCGGCCCTGAGCTGCTCCAACTTGTCCCACACCTGGTGTCGGGACTGCGGGTCCAGACCGGTGGTGGGCTCGTCGAGGATGAGGAGCTCCGGTTCGTTGATGAGGGCCCTGGCGAGAACGAGGCGGCGCATCATGCCGCCCGAGAGGCTCGTCACCGTGTCATCCGAACGGTGGTCCATGCCGATGAACCTCAGGAGTTCGTTGGCTCTTGCCGTGGCCACCGCTCCAGGGATGTTGAAGTAGCCGGCGAAAACCTCAAGGTTCTGGAGGACCGTAAGGTCTGGATCCAGATTGTTTTCCTGGTGGCAGACGCCGATGCGCGACTTGATCTCTCTCCAGTCCCTCTCAATGTCCAGCCCGAAGACCTTGAGGGACCCGCTCGTGATGGGGGACGACCCGTAAACCATTCGGATGGTGGATGTCTTCCCGGCCCCGTTGGGTCCGAGCAGTCCGAGGCATTCTCCAGGCAGCAGGTGGAACGAAACGCCGTTCACTGCCGTGAACTCGCCGAAGACCTTTCTCAGACTTTCTGCTTCAATGATGTATGGAGCGGCCACGGAAAGGCTCTCCCAGACGAAAAGGTCCCTCAGATGCCAACGGAACCAAAGAACTCAGAATCAAGTACCCCAAGGGAGCACAAGTCACTCCTCCGATTCCATGGAACCCTTGGCCAAATAGATGAATAGCGAACCCGCCATCAAGCACCCGCCGACGAGTGCGAATCCCTCGGGAAACAGCCCCTTTTCAGCCAGGAACCCCAGCGTTGTCGGGATGATCCCGGCTCCGAGGAGTATGGCCATCGGAACGCTCAAGGCGATGGCAAGGCTCCTCTTGGAATCAGGAAAAATCCTTGCCAGGGCTGCAAAACCGGCTGGGAAAAAACAGACACAGGCAATGGCCTGGGCAAAGACGGCAGGTCTGATCCAAGACTGAGGCACCCAGCCGAGTGCGAGAGTCGCCAGGCCGGTGACCATCAGGAAGATGCGGATGGAACGCTTGACACCAATGCGGTCCACCAGCCAACCAGCCACAAGGGCCATGGCCATGCCCGGGACCCTTGACAGGGCCACGAGTCCATTGGCTGAGGCCTGCTCCATGCCTCTTACAGTCACCAGGTAGAGTGGGGTCACGGCGTAGATTCCGAGGCTCGCGCCGATGGAGAGTCCGAATGCCAGGGTAATAATCCAGAAGGATCCCTTGGAGGCTATGTCTCGGAAAACGGTGAGTCGGGGAGGGACCCCCGGGAAGTTTCCCGCTTTGCCGAATGTGAGGAAGAGAATTCCGATGCCCAAAGTAAAGACACCCCATGAGCCCATGACTTGCCGCCATGACAAATGAGAGAGGAGTAGTTCCACGATGAGTGGGGCAGCCACAAAACCTAGATTGGGGGCTAGTTCGTGAACAGCAAGGGCCCTGCCCCAGTCGGCGGGACGGATGTGTGCCGTGATGGTGGCGATGCCCGAGGGGAAGTAGAGTCCAGCGGAAATGCCTACGAGAGTGAGGCTGACAAGCATGGATGCCAGTGAGGAACTTGTCGATGTGGTGAGCAGAGCTACGCCGAGGAGCATTGCCGAGAGTATGACGGTCTTCCTGTGGGTAAGACGGGCTGCCATGAAGCCTGAGCCAAGCAGGCCGATGCAGACCCCTGAGGAAATCACAAGAAAGAGGCTGCCGGCACTGGCATGCCCAATATGGAGATCCTCTTCAATGACAATGAGGAGCGGTGCCGGCAGAATTCTTGCCACAAAGTTCGCAAGGAAGATTCCCGTCAGCAGAAAGAGCAGGCCCATGCGCCCGGTGAATCGGGGCAGCTGATCGGGATGCTGAGCGAATGATTGCCTTGGTTCCATGGGTTCAATAGGCCGAAGGAGGGCTCGAGAGGATCATCACCAAAGGGTTGAGGCCAGAGCATGGTCTTGGCGAGGCGTTAGCTCAATGGCTTCGTGCTCGCAGGCAACACGGCAGATCCCACAACCATAGCATCGCACCGGGTCAATGAAGGATGTCTTCCGGGTGGCGGAGAAGCCGATAGCCCCGAACTGGCACAAACCCACGCATGCACGGCACCCGATACAGGTGTCCTCTCGGATCCTCGCCAGAAACTCACCCCTGAAGAACACCTTGAAATTGTACTGATAGCTCTTCATGGCGAGGCAGTCCGCACGGTCGCAGTTGCAGATGGCCCCGATGAAGGGTGTCTTGAAGGTCCAGATGGTGTGGATGAGACCTTCCGATTCGAATCCGCGATGAAGTTCAAGGGCCTCTCGGCGGGTGAGTCGCTCGAAAAGTTGAACGTCAGGCCCCGGCTTGAACGTACTCAGGAACGACTCCTTCACATCGAGAAGTCTTTCCGGATCCATTCCAAGACCAAAACAGTACCTGGCCTCGGTGGATCCCGTGGAACTCTTGCGGCACAGGCAGGGAAGTCGGACGATTGAGTTGGAGAGTTCCAGAATGCGTGCGATTTCCTCGATGGGGACCACCTGCCCGAAATGGTCCCTACGATAGCGCCTCTCGTGATAACGGAAAATGAGCTGCCGGAGCCATGCCGGAGCACGCATGGCGCGGTTGAAGTCCTCTTCCAACCGGGAAAGGGCCGTGCTGCCCGTATGCATTATGAAATCGTTAATGAACTTGCGACGCTCGAGGTTGTCGAGGAGTTCTTCGGCATAGTTGTCAGCCTTGAGGTACCAACGCTTGCCTTCCCCGTGCTGATGGCAGAACTGGCACATGTATTCAACTCTTCCGTTGGGTTCGGGAAATCCTCGTCAGGGAAACGACGATCTCAAGCTGGAAAGCAATCGAGTTCCTGCCGATTCGATGAGCCACTATATCCCAGATCGCCTCGAAATGACACACTAGGCCTTGGCATAAGCTAGCATGTTTGATTATTCATGGACAGACCCTTATATTGGAGCGTCGCGGGAGCAAGAGTTTCAACTCTCTTGGAGAAGACATCCCATGCCCATGGTGCCTGTGTCAACCTATCGACCTCCGAGATTCCTTCAAAACGGCCACGCCTTGACCATTTATCCCCACTTGTTTCGCCGTGTGGAAGGCGTGCTTTACCGAAGGCAACGCATCGAAACGCCGGATGACGATTTCATCGATCTGGATTGGTCTCCAGCAGGGTTCGAAAGGGTCGTCGTTGTGGCCCATGGGTTGGAAGGCAATTCTCAGCGTCCCTATGTGTTGGGCATGGTGAGGGCCTTGAATGAGAGCGGCTGGGATGTGGTGGTTTGGAATTTCCGGGGATGCAGTGGTGAACCCAACCGCAAGCCCCGATTCTATCACAGTGGGGACACTGCCGATCTGGATGCTGTCGTGAGCCACGTACTGAAAACTGGACGCTGCAAGTGCATGGCCCTGGTTGGCTTCAGCCTCGGTGGCAATATCATCCTGAAATACCTGGGCGAGCGAGGAAGCAACGTGCCTCGGGCCATTGGCGCTGCGGTAACTTTCTCTGTGCCCTGCGATCTGTACACCTCGGCTTTGAAGATGAGCCAGGCGGCCAACGTGCTTTACATGAGGCGGTTCCTCAACTCACTCCATGAAAAGATCCGGGTGAAAAAGGCCCTTTTCCCGGGAGAGGTGGATGATGAAGGTTACCATCGCATACGGGACTTCATAGAGTTTGACGACCGGTACAGCCCGCTCCATGGGTTTTCCGGTGCCTTGGACTACTATGAGAAGTCCAGCAGCAAGCCCTTCCTAAGTTCCATCAGCGTGCCCACACTGCTGATCAATGCCCTCGATGATCCCTTTCTCGACTCCTCCTGCTATCCAAGGCGTGAAGCCCAGACCAGCCGACACCTGACCCTGGAAATCCCCGAATCAGGAGGGCACGTGGGTTTTGTCAGCCTCCGTTCCAGGCACTACTGGTCAGAAGCCCGCTGTGTGGAGTTCCTCAAGGAAAACGCCTGTGAGACAATGCCCGATCGTCAGCCGGTCCAGCGGAGACCATAATAGATGCGGTATAGCGTCCGGTCATCCACTCCCAGCTGGTACATGAACATGATCAGGTGGTTTTGCACGGAGGCTCGAAGGACACCCCTGCGAAGATATCTTTCCGGCGAAGTCCTGATTTTCAAGGGCAGCACGAGGATCTTGCCATGGCGTCTGCTGCGGGTCACCAAGTCCACGTCCTCCATGAGGCAGGGCCGCTTGAAACCACCAAGCCTCTCAAAGAAGTCCTTCCGGCAGAAAAGTCCCTGGTCACCGTAAGGAAGCCTGAGCCAACGGGAACGAAGGTTGGCCCAACGGGCCACCAGGTCCAATGAAGGGTTGGTTGGGGAAAATTGGAGTTGGAAGCACCCAATTCCTACGCTCCTATTCGTGCACGTTCTGCGTATGGCAAAAGGGAAGCCGACTGGTGGCAATGAATCGTCATGGAGGAAGAACAATAGGTTGCCCTTCGCTGCATGGGCCCCGGCGTTCAATTGAAGCCCCCTTCCGCGTGACGACCGGATCAGGCGAATCGTGCCGGCGGCCTCCTCGAGAGCATGATCGGTCGCGCTTCCCCCCTGCACCACGATGATCTCATCATCCGGCCAGATTTGGCCTTGGAGAAGACCGAGGGCACTCTTCAAAGCAGCACCACAATCAACGGTGGGTATGATGATGGACAGACGATCCCGGAGAAGGGGATGAACCTCCATGAGGTGAAGGTCCCGGGCCTCATCGAGATCGGACCGGCAACGGATTCGTGCCACCGAGAATCCATTGCTGCGGAGGAGTTCCTCGGTTCTCTCGAGCACCTTGTCTGTCCCCCAGATCCTGGGGGCGAAAACGGCACTGCAGGGCTTGCCGAGTCCGATGAGATAGAATCCTCCGTCCGATGCAGGTCCCAGCGCCGCATGCTCTTGGGCCAAGGCGTCAAAAGCTTCAGTCAGATCCCACGCATCCAGATCCAAAAGGTCACTTCCAACGAGGACCACATGCTCAAACCCTCTGGACCGCAGGGCCATGTCCGCGTTTCCCATGCGTTCCCCGAGATGGGTCCCCTCCTGTGGCATCAATTCCCAGGGGCCTGCAAATTTGGACACCATCTGTGCGTGCCGTTCACGGGGACTGAAAGCTACAACCGCATGGACCGATGGATTGGCGGCAAGGAATTCGGAAGTCACTCCCAGAGTGCGGCGGACCAGTTTCTCGTAGATCCGCGCCGCCTCTGTTGCGCCGATGGTTGCGGCGAGGCGTGTCTTCACACTGCCCGCTTCCGGGTATCGCATGAAGATAATGAGGACCTTCTTGGCGGGGGACATGGATGGGCAGGGTCCAGAATCAGTAGGCCATGCTTCTCAAGGAGCGCATGATCAGAGTGAATCCCATGGCCAGCATACCCATGAGTCCCATGCCGCACGAGAATCCAGCCAGGAGAACAGGGGCGTACTGGCGCCAGGCCAGTCCGTATCGCTTGATGAAGTAGTAGCGTCCAAGAAAAGCGCCAAGTATCTCGAGGAGGATGCCATGGGGTGTCGTCTGCCCGATTCCACGGGTCACCCCATAAATGAGCATCACCGGAAGATTCAGGGCGGCAAGGCCCCAGTATGTGAACACTCCCAGCCCAAAGCCGATACCCATGTATTCGAGCTTCAGCGCCTGGAAGAAAGGGGAATCCCCTTCGAGGGTCGCACTTTGCAGGAGGAGCGTGTTCAGGGCCTGGAGGTGCCAGAGTTCCTGAGCATAAGGGTACTGGCTCGATGGGATGGGGGCAAGTCGCCAGATGTACTGTGAAAAAAGGAGACTTGCCACCAGCACGATGGGAATGACCAGGATCTCGGCCTTGATGATGCTCCTGAAGCTGGTTCCGGTGAGTTCGATTTCCCTCCACCGCTGAGTTGCCTTGCCGTAGTTGTGAAACGGGATGGGGGCGTACCATATGCCGATCCCCGTGTAGCCGAAGAACTTGGACGCAGCCATGAAGCTCGCCTCCCGCACCATGGGAAGACTCACAAACTGGCCGGCAACGCCTTCCATCCGGGCGGAGATATACGAGATGATGGGTGTGTAGATGAACCCGTAGGCCACAAGGAAGATCCACGGAAACCCGGGCACCAGGTAGGCGGAAAAGGCGATGTAGGCGGCGGTTGACACCACGTAAATCCCGAGGGCAATCCATATACTGAAGTCTCCTCGACCGGGCGGCGGGCGAAATAGGACCCGGAGGCGATCCTTTAGAGGGCCGAGGTCCTTCTGCCTGAAGCTGTAGAAGACGTGAAAAATGCCCACCGCCGCGATGGCGAGGCCCAAACCGATCCCGAAGCTCATGTAGAAGTCGAAATTGTTGGCGAAAACCGTGTCCACCGTTCCCATGCCCTTGTGCCAACGGTGGAGGATCCCGTGTTCATAGAGGATGGGATTGGCCAGGATGGTCACAACAAGGCCGATTCCGCCGCCGATGACCGCCCAGAAAGGAAGGACCATCCCGAGGAAGAGGAGACCAAGATCCAACTGGATTCCCGTGGCGACGGCAGGGAGAAAGTCCTCGGTCACATGGGTCAGTTCGATCCACGGAATGGGAAAGAGCTGGATGGGTTCGGTGAGGAGGACACCGGATGCGGCGGGGAGCAATACGTAGAGGGCCCCGAAGGTGAGGCCGATCATGCCCCCGATGGAAAAGACCTTCCATTTCCATCCGGTTTCCTCCTTTTGAGTGGACTCGGCAAGGGCCATGTTGCCCAATGCCCCGACAGGAGCCATGGGAAACGGGAGTTTCTCAACATCGGAGGTGAGCCGGTAGAGAGCATAGCCGAGGCCAAAATGGTCCACCGCGGAGATGATCTCGAAGCCCACCAGGAGAAGAATGGGGACAAGCCAGTCCCGGTGGAAGAAGTTCCGCTCAAGGAGGGATTCGGCCCCCGGTTGGGGAGCGACCCAGGCCGGGATGTGTTCGATGAGGCCGAGCATCCGGGCTGCTTCGGACTGGACAAGGTACTGGTTCCAAAGAAGACCGGAAAATGGAGAGGCCATGGCTGCCCCAGCCATGTAATACAGCACGAAGATCTCCTGCTGCCGCAGTCGGGTGTAAGCTCGCTTGGCGATCTCGGCGAAAAGAATGATGGTCACCCAGCGGGCGGCGGGTCCGATGCCCGTGCCGATCACGAGACCAAGATACATGGAACCGGGCATCATGAGGAAACCGATGAAGATGGCCCCAATGATGGATTTCCACCCGAAACCCTCCTCGAATTTTTCCGGAGTGCTGAGCAAGTCCCGATATTCCTTGAGTTCCTTGTCCTCGACCATCATCTTCCTCGGTAAGATGTGGACACCAACGGGTCGTCACTCCCCCGCCCGACAGGGTTATCCCCCATCAGAGAGGCAGCACGTGATAGCTGACCGGGGTGAAAAGCCCGACTGCAAGCCACAGCAATGCCATCACCATGTCTCCGACGACCAGACCGATGAACAGCCCCCGCACTTCCTTGAAAAGGCTGACCCCCCCATATCTGAGGACCAGAATGTTGCATAGCCAACCGACAAAGAAACCAAACCACAAGACCTGCATGGCAGAACTGTAGGTGACGAGGTACCCGATGGGGTGGACGGGCCACCAGATGAAAAGGTGATATCCTGCGGCCAGGAGTGCCATGACCACGCCTCCCACAACGGTGAAGATCATACTCCATTTCTTGGGGTCTTCCGGGTGAGCGAGCAGGGAACCCACGTTTTCGTGGACCCGGCGCGTGGTTTCCAGGGCCCATTCGTCAGGGAGGGCGTTCAGCCCGAATTTGTAATACAGGGTGAGCATGGACACGAAGGACACCACAACACCCACGGCGATCGCCGCCAAGACTCCCCACAGGAACCGGCAGCGGGGGCTCGCCCCGTCGGAAAGCTTGGAACTGTGGAAGAGCGAGGGCATGAGGGATTCCCGCATGTCCAGAAAGGTCATCTTCTGGATCATGAGACCGAGATAGAGGGAAACGGGGGCGATGACACGGGTGTCGAAAAAGGCGAGAAAACCGTCGGAAGGTGCCAGAACCAGGGTGAAGTAAGGCAGCCCGCCCTGGCATATGAGCCTGGACGCCACGACCTGGAGCATGAAGCAAATGACGAGGAAGCTAACGGTCGACAGGAGATCCATCCCGAAAAAGAGCATCCAGAGACTCATGCCGGCCAGTCCGCCCATGAACAGAAAAAGGGCTTTACGTGGGCAAATGAATCCGTGGCATTCGATGGCGAGCTCGCCTCCCGTCAGGATCGATCGGAACAGGAGCCTCAGGTGGTCCCTGGCAAGCCAGAGTATGAACAGGAAAAACACGGCGAAGGCTCCCACCATTTGCATTTCCTCGACCTTCGAGATGACTGGCCCGAAGGTCGTACCAAGGGCTGCCGCAGGGAGTCGCCATCCGAACAATTGAAGGAGACCAGGGAGGAGTCCTCCCAGGAGAAAGAAGCTCCACAGGCTGAATGAAACCTGCTTGGAGGCAAGAAAGGCGAATCCTATGAACGCGGGGTAGATGTAGATTTTCAGCTTATAGAAGCCGGAGAAAAGGCCCTCCTTGGGGATATATGGCTGGGCCAGGATCAGAGTGGGGATCTGTGGCACCTGAGGAAAATAGGTGCTGAGGCCGTTGATCAGGTGGAGACCGACCGGGATGATGAGGCCCAGGATGAAGTACCTGTGGGTCAAAAAACTCCAGAGCGTCTTGTCTTCCGCTGCCTGGGAGAGAGTTTCCGGGACCCGCAGAAGAGGAAAGTTCATCTTCTCGTTTTCAATCCACTGGTGAGAAAAGATCCCCACCATTCCAACCATGGCGGCGTAGACGAGGAAAATGAAAAGGGCCCACCAGGCGATCGGAGCCATCCACGATGCCCAGGGAATCCTTGCAAACACTTCCCACCAGGCCAAGTCAAGACCACCTTCCATTCCCCGGTACAGGTCCCTCACCGTGGCTGAATCCTGAGGAAAAAGGGACTGGGGAAGCAGCGGAAGGAGGACGTCGCCGACATCGCTCGCCGTGGTCTTGAACCACGCCGGAGTCGTGACGTTGATGATGAAGGTCCGCATGAGCCCGGTGTAGGCAATGCCCGTGCCCACCGCCACCATGGACCAGACGAGAAAAATTTCATGGAGGTGGAGCCTCCGATCCTCTCCCAACCTGGAGAGGATTGGGTTGATCACCCCGAGGATCAGCAACAGGCAGGCGAAGGCGGCCAAAGGAAAGTGCCCCCCGGCCAAGGGGCTGTTGAGGAGCTTCACATTGTTGTATGGAGTGAACGCGCAGAAAAGAACCACGAAAAGGATGCCGACGACGAACGCACGCAGGCGAATGGGAGCTTCTTTCATGAGAAGGCTCCCTCCATCTGTCCTTCATACTCGAAGGGCACCAGGCCCACATAATGGAGCTTGGCCTTGGCGTCCAGGAAGCGCCACAGCAGGAGCTGCTTTCTCAAAGCCTTGATGAAGTTCCTGTTTGCCCTCACCCAGGCGGAACGTTCTCCGGAAAGGCGTATCATCCGGATGGCAATTTCGAGGTAGCCCGGGTTGTCGGGTGAAGGACAGCAATGGAGGTGTATGCGTTGTTTGATACCGAAATCGAAGGGTTCGAGCCAGAGGTTCGTGCGAAGCAGAATGCACAAGGGCCCAGGCAGACGGCATTCGCACAATTCAGGATTTTCGAGGTTCATCTCCGTTTGGTCGGCAATGAAAGTCTCCTGGGCCACATCCTGGTGTGAGACATAATAGGCGTTAAGAAACCCCATGATCCCTTTCTCCTCCTCGTATTTGAACAGGAAGGGCAGGGTCATGTCGATGATGTCCGCCTCAGGTTCCGGAAGCGTCCAGGATCGTTCCACATCGGGCATTGCAATCCGGGCTGCCATCCTCGCGGGGTAGAGGGCGGCCAGGAAAACCACGGAGAAGACGAGAAACATGCATGCTACACTGGCGAGCGAGGAGTAGTTGAACGTGAGTTCCGAAAAGAGCGTCGTGTTGCCCAGGGTCTTGGCACTCAACTGGGCGAGAATGTAGCCGATGACCGTCGAGATCACCGCCAGGGACAGGGCTTCGACGATAAATAGAAATCCCACGTGCGTGGGAGCCAAGCCCACGGAGGTGTACGTGCCGATCTCCCGTTGCCGTTCGTGCACGTGGCCGATCATGGTGTTCAGCGTGATGAAAACGACGATGAGAATCGGTATGGCGAGGTTGGCGACCCCCTGGTAGCGCAAGGTGGTGCTGGCACTGTGATACCAGGTTCCATCCTTTCCCACGAACAAAGGGAAGCCCAGCCAGGTCGAAAGCTGATCCGCGGCATCCAGAGGATTCATGTCCCGGCTCGTGGGGATGATGGAAACGGCTCTCAGTCTTCCTCCGTACTCAAGGACCCGGTTGAAGGGCAGAATCGCTGTGAGGTTTGCATTGGCATTTCGGAATTTCTGAATTTGGGGGATGATTTCCTCACCCGATTGCATGGCCTCGATTTCCGCCTCTGTCAATTCCTCGCCCTGTCCTTTCTCTTCATACGCCGGGGTGATGAGTTCCTGATCGAGATCCCGCCTGGACTGCAAGATCTGGCCATCGAAAAAACCCACCACGCGGTAGGCGTCACCCATCAGCTGGACAGGGGCGTTCAGGTCCTTTGCCGGATCAAGGCCCAATGATCTTGCGACGGACACCGGGAGAAGAATGGCATTGGCCTCCCCGTGTTCAAACCACCGCCCGTGCGTGATGATGTCTCTGAAATAAGTTGGGGCACCCGCTCCCAGCCCGAGGACCCCCTCCAACTGAACGCTGCCGCGGTCCGTGTAGACTCCAGCCAGTCCACGATCAGAAGTCCTGGAGGGTTCAATCCATCCCTTGGGCCAGATGACCGCCTGGTCCCGGAACCGGTTTTCCATGTCATCGAGAGGGAGGAGTGTCAAAGCCATACGGAACTGGTGGCGGAGGAGGATGCCCTCGTAGGGGTTGCCTTCAGCGATGAGCGTCCGCATGGTCCTGTGGAGGCTCTTGACGTTGGTGAAGGACATGACGGTGAAGGTGAGGATGATGAGAGTGAGGCAGGTCAGCCCAGTGCGCAGTTTCCGCCGGTTCAGGTTGGATACCCCAATGGCGAACCCGGCACCGAAAGACTGCCACTTGCTGGCCTCCGGAGTCTGCAGATGCGCCGCGCGGTTTTCCGACTGGGCCATCTGTTCCTCGAAACGCATGAAAATGATCCATGACACCGAGAGGGAGAGGCCCACGATGAAAAAGGCGATGATCACCACCATGGGGCTGTAGGTCAGCTGAAATGCGGGGTGCAGCGCCCGGATCGTGAAGATGGTCATGAGCAGGATGACAAAGAAGGCCGTGAGTTGCTGATAAATGCCGCGGAAGGCGAACAGGTACCGCTCCATGCAATGGGCAAACGGCACGAATAGCGCGATGAAGAACATGACTCCCGCCAGAACGTCACGCTGATTGCGCTCGATCTCGTCGTAAACATCGATGAACTTGGCCAGGGCCGATCCAATGAACTGCCTGGCTTTGCTGAACTGCTTGATGGTCAGTTGTTCTTCAGCCTGGGTGAGTTCTCTGGAGGAGGACTCATACAGGGATTCGAGGTGGCGATTGACGATTCCGTGTTCGAAGAGGTTCGTCAAACGTCCACCAACGAGCTGATGAAGATCTTTGGCCACTTGAAAAGGAGCGAGGGGCAGCATTGGCGGATCGCCGATCAGGAAGCCGCTTCCATTGGGATTGCGAGGTGAACCGTTCAGGAGAAAGAAATCCTTGGAGAGGAGGGACTCGGAAAGGATCAACTTGAATCGGGTGCCTTTTTCGAGGAGCACAGAGATGGCCATTGTGTTCCGCCCGTCTATCCTGCTGTACCAGTGCTTGAGCGGAGTGGTCTCGGTGGATGCATCGAGGAGTTCCACCTTGGTGAGATATCCCAGCGTCTTGGGATTGAAGATCGGGACAATGTCCGTCTGCCGGCAGCGGAACATGACGAGGGAAATGGTGGCCAGGTCCGTCTTGACCTTGACCCTGTAGTTGATCTTTCCCGTCTGCTTCTTGTCTGCGGCCTGACTGATCCTCCCGGTCTCCGGATCCAGCCCGTAGGGTTCGACGATCAGCTTTTCCAGGGCCACTCGGCTGTTGGCCAGCCCCGGTATGAAAAAGGACCCGTCTTCGTGGACCATGCCTCGGAAGATCGTGTTCTTCTGCATGACGGAGACAATGGTGCCCGGCGCGGGTTGGTCGGGGAAAAGCTCTCCCTGCCGCACGAACATGGCGCGGCCCTCGAGGCTTGCAAGTCCCCTTATGCCACCTTCTGAGCCGGTATGCAGAGACGGGTTGGAAAAAAGGCGGCCTAGGACCCCTGGCAAGAGCGTCGCCATTTTGCCGACATTTTCCATGTTCACCCGATCAAGGGTGTCATTGGGCGTGGACCACCAGGACCGATTGTCTTCCAGGGTTGACAGGGAAACGGCGGGGAGGCCGGCAATGGCTGCCACGTCACAGCAGAGGCAGGGGTGAGCGATGCACTTCCCCGCGCCTTCGTCGTCGTTACCCATCGAGGTGTCTTTGATCATGGAAGGCAGGCCGAGGGCTTTCTCTTCCTGGACTCCGGTCTGGTGAAGGAGGGTTGAGAGCCGTGACGCCCTGACCATGCGCCTGACATTTTCCCGCACCGGATAGGTGTCTCCCAGCTCCACGATGCCAAGATAGGGAGAGTTGGAGGAGAGGTGCAGGCTGAGAAAGAGGACGGGATTGTATTCGTCGACCAGATTTCGGACTCTGTTGGTGGATTTGGCGGCCTGCAGCCTGAGCTTCACATCCCGTTGCCTGGCCTTGAGATCGGGGGCGACCTCCCTGAGGAGTTGAGTGGCGAGGGGTTTTTGGGAAGGCTGCAGACTGTCAAGAGTGGTCGTCCATGAAAGGAGTCGATAAGGCCTGGCCTCCTCGAACTCCCCGTCGGGCCCCTCGGAACCCAGAAGTCGCCTGTATTGCGACTCCCTGGTGAGGATGTCTGCCTTGTCCTTGGCCTTTTCGACCAGCAACCGCAGGATTCTCGATTGGTCGGCGGGGTCCTTCAGTTCAAGGGGGTCGACCTCTTGTTGCAGGAGGTCCAGATCGCGGTCGATGATTCGCTTCTTGTCCTCGAGGTCCTTGCCTTCCTTGCGTAATAGTTTTTTGCGGGTGGTGATGGCCCAGATGAAGTGCCTCATGCCCGCAAGACTCTGTGAGTTTCCCCCAGTGGCAAGAAAGAGAACGCTCCGCTCGGGCGGGTTCTTGACCAGTTCCCTTGCAACGTGAAGCAGCATGGAGATGGAAAGGGCTTCATCGGCTCCGGGAGCAAGACCCAGGATGTGAGACGTGGAGTCGTAGAAGGCGTCCAGGACAATGAGCTCGTTTTTCAACTTCGGATGTCGGCCTGGAAGAAAACCCAGGATGTTTTCGAGGGTCTTGTTCTGCCAGCGGGTACGGCATCGGAGAACGGCCTGACCCGCTTCACCCTCGGCCAGCCGCTTGAGCTTCAAGCCGGTTTCGGCTGGAACCCAGAACCGCGGGAAGGCGATGGGAGTCGGAATGTTCTTCTCCTTGAACCCTCCCGAGTTGGTGTCCTTGTCTCCGAGAAAGACAAGGGCGCTGGCCCCGAGAAGGGGAGCGTTCATCCAGTTCTCCCTGGAATCCATGTCCATCAGGACAATGTTCCCCTGGACAGGCTTGCCGTCGAATCGTTCCAGTGCACCATCGCCCACATACACCAGGCGGCCGCCAAGTCCCTCCTTGGGCGTCATGGACAAGTAGACGACGTTGGGGCCCCAGGGATAAACGTCGAGGGTTTCCCCGTCGGCCTCGAGAGAGGCAGAGAGCACTTCTGGAACGGGGGCCTGAAACCGCTGTGTGCCGACATCCTTGAGGCCGGCCTCTTCCATGCGCTTGACAATGAAATCTGCGGCTTGCGCGCTGCCACGGGTTCCGCTCGTGCGATCGGCGATGCCCGCGAAGAAGGCAAGGTCATTGGTCAGGGCGTCCGATGCCCCTGCTGAAAAGGAAGGTGTCGGCGAAGCGAAAGATGCAACCGCCCAGAGCGCAGCAAGGAAAACATGCCCGATAGGTTGAAAACTCCGCCAGAATCCCATGATGCTATACAACCTCGCCAATGGAGATCTTCAGTTTCTCACGCTCTTCCAGCCGATCGATACGCCCGTCTCGGATCCAGACAACCCGGTCCGAAACATTGAGCATCTTGATGTCATGGGTGGCAGAGATAATCGTGACACCCCGATCCGTGGACAGGCCCTTCAGGAGGTTGATGATCTCCTCGCCCGTCGTGAGGTCAAGATTCCCTGTGG
>CAZURN010000021.1:0-27090 GCA_964623165.1 uncultured Syntrophobacteraceae bacterium | reverse complement strand
ATCCAAGAGGCGAGGTGGTCCTGGAAAACTACAACGGTCTGGTCACGGTGAACGGACACAGCTACTCCCACTCCAAAACGGAGAACAGCAATTTCGCAATCCTGGTGAGTTCCTACTTTACCGAACCCTTTGATGACCCAATCAGCTACGGTCAGTATATCGCCCGCTTGGCCAACCTCCTTGGTCGCGGTGTGATCGTCCAGCGCCTGGGAGATCTTCAGGCTGGACGGCGTACCACTTCGGTAAGGCTTGAGCGCTGTCTCACCCGACCGACCCTCAAAGCCGCCGTGCCTGGAGATCTAAGCTTTGCGCTGCCCTATCGGCATCTTACAGACATTCTGGAGATGATCGAGGCGATCGACACCCTGGCGCCTGGGATCAACAGTCGTCATACACTGCTCTACGGAGTCGAGGTGAAGTTTTATTCCCAACGCCTCAAAGTGACCCCCGATCTTGAAACTCCGATTCGTAATTTGTTTGTGATCGGCGACGGGGCTGGAATCACACGGGGCCTGATCCAGGCCTCGGTCAGTGGGGTCGTGGCAGCAAGAGCTGCCGCGAGGAGGCGGCAAAGCTCCTGAGTTTATGAGCAGGGCTTCTGTCTTTGTAACGACCTGAACATGCCATGGTCGGAGGCATGAGAATGGGTTGGTCCTTTGCCGCACTGTCACTTCCCGGAAGAAGGGGGCTTGCTTGAAACACAGGGAAGATGATTTCAGCGGGGAGATCCTTTTCAAACCCATGCGGTTGGGTGATCTCGTGCTGAGGAACCGGGCTGTGGCACTGCCGCTGTTCACTGGATATGCATATCCGGACGGCAGGGTCAGTCCGCTCCTGAACGAACATTATTGGCGGGTTGCGGCCTCTGGTGCGGCGGTTGTGGTTGTGGCCAACGTCTCGGTTTCCGAAGATGGAGTCACAGCCAGTCACAACTTGAGGATCGACAGGGACGAGTTCATCCCCGGGCTTTCCCGACTTGCCCGTGTCATTCGAAAGCAGGGGGCGATCCCTTGCATACAGCTGAACCATGGTGGGCGTTTCGCGAAAGCAGAACACCCAATGCTTCCATCCCCCATCGATGGGTCCTATTTGATTCACGATATTGCCGCCCTGAAAGCCTTCATGGAAGAGTTTCCCCTTGAGGAGAGATTTGGCCTTAGCGCCAGATTGCTGGAGATGGCATTGCGCTGGCAGAGATCCATGAGTGACAAAGACCGGGCGAGAGTCGTGACAGACTTTGGCAAGGCCGCATACAGAGCCTCGGAAGCAGGGTTCGAGATGCTTGAGCTGCATGGCGGGACAGGATACCTTTTGGCCGAATATCTCTCTGCGTACACCAACAGAAACCCGTCTGGGTACGGAGGCAGCCTGAGGGAGCGGGCAGCGTTTCCACTGGAGGTCCTGTCCGAGGTCATGAGGAGGTTGCCGGCACGGTTCCCGGTCGGTTTCAGGCTGCTTGTGAGGGAATGGGTGCCGGAGGGGATCGACATTGAAGAGGCTGTGGCCTTTGGGCAAATGCTCGACCAGGCAGGGATTGCTTACGTTTCGGCGACAGCTGGGACCTACATTTCGCTCTTCAAACCTGACGTGATGAGAACAACCGCAAGGCCGTGTCATCTGAGGAAAGAGGCAGCGGCGCTGAAGCGGTCTCTGGCGTGCCCCGTCGCCATCTCCGGCCGGGTACTCACGTCGCGCCTGGCCAACGATGTGCTCCAGCGGGGAGAAGCAGACCTGATAGGCCTTGGCAGATCGCTCCTGGCGGATCCCATGTGGCTGGATAAGGCGAGGACAGGTGAGCGAGTCACCGCGTGCATCAACTGTTATAATTGCTTGAAGCGTGTGGTCCTGGATCAGGGCGTCGCGTGCGTGAGATGGCCCAAAGGCCGGGTGGAGCGAATTGATCTGGAGAGGTCACTCATGCTCAGGAGTCTCTCCAGGGTACTGATCATTGCGGCCAGGGAGGCGGATCTCGACTTGATTCGCTTCAGCTGGCGACCCGTGGTGCCCTTCAGGAGAGACATGAGCATTCGTGTTCTTTTCTTCAAGACGCATTCGGAGACTTCGCTGTCCGACACAGCAATTGAGGAATTCCTGGAATGGACTCGAACTCAGTGGGGAAGATACTGCGACGTGGTGCACACGATCAGGAGCGTGGCTGTTCCCTCTGAGAGCATGGTCATGGAGGAGGCGCAAGAGGGGCGGTTCGGCGTGATTGTCCTGGGAAGGGATCCAGAAGAGCCATGGCGGGGGCGAATCGCATACAGGCACAAGACAGGGATGGTGAGCCTGATTGGCCGGCACCCCAATCAAACCAGGAATCTGGTCCCTGTTGATCTCTCCCCTGTTTCCCTCCTTGTGCTGGCAACGTTGAAACATGCCTGCTTCTGCAGGAAAGACCTTCATTTCAGGTTTGTGCACGTTTCCAAGGGTGGTGATGGAGACGCGAGGAGGCAATGGGAGGAAATCCTCGACCTTCTCGATTGGGACAATGAGGCTGAAATGGAATTGCTTCCCCTCAAACTGGGGACGGTTGCCGACATCCTTCAGGAGATTCGATCGGGTGAATACGGACAGGTGATCATGGGGAGGCGAGGCAGGACCGCGATGAAACAATGGCTCCTGGGCAGCGTATCTGCAGGGGTGATGCGCGGCCTTGGCAATCAGAGCATCAATCTCATAGGCTAGTCTTCATGGGGACCGGGTCGGGGCAACGGTTCCCGTTCCGTAGAGGTGGTTGGAGGCATCCATTCCTGGATGCAGGCAAAGGTCCGTGGAGCAGGATCAGGAGGGTTTCGCGGATTTCCTATGAGAGTGTCTTCAATGCCTCCTCCATTGTGGTGATGTGAAATTCGGGCAATAGACGGGGCAACTCATGCGGGTTGCCCACCCAGTCATTTTCATTGAAATAGCTGAACAGACAGACTCTTGAGGCGACAGAGGGACACAGCCATCGAAGGAGTGTAGGTCTGAGGAGTCTGAGTACCGGCAGCAGCCATCGTCCCAGTGGCACCAAATGGTGTCCCTTAACAGTTCCATAAAGGTCAACCACATCCTGAAGGGTTCGGGCGCGGGGTTCAATGACATCCAGAGTGCCGTTCAATATCCTGTTGTTGCGCATCAACTCTACTGCCACCCGGGCCACATCGCGCTGGTAAGTGAAGCTGAAGCGGTGGCCCGAGCCGATGGGAAGCAAATACAGACCAAGCTTCATCCACGTGGGAAAAAAAGCGAGCCATGCATCCATGTAGCAGCCGGTTCTCAGGCTTGTAAAAGGGATGCCCTTGGTCATGGCCATGGTTTCGATCCGCCCTTTCACATCCAGCATCGGTACCCCTGTGGGCCGCGGCTGCTGAATGAGGGAGAGGTAGATGAGGTGTGGGAGCCGCGTTGTCTCTGCCGCCGCGATAGCGATTCGGGCTGCCTCGAGTTCGAGGCCGGTGTCATCATTTCCGCCGACGGGCGTGATCAGGAAACCGGCTGCCGCCCCTTGGAGAAGATGTGTCACAGCGGACAAATCCATCATGCTTCCCCTCATCAACTGAGCGCCGGGAAACCGTTTGGCCACCTTTTCGGGTGATCGCGCCAGGATCCTCACAGTCAAGCCCTGATAGAGGAATTCCTCGATGTAGGGACGGCCGAAGGGACCCGTGCCCCCGAGCACGGCTATCGCCGATTTGGAATTCTCTTGGGCTGATGGAAGGCTTTGGGCTGTCTCATTCATCTTCGCGCTTTGCATATCCATCATGGAGCAGTATAAATCAAATCATGGATTGCATGTCGATGGAGCCTCACAAGCCGCAATTCACCGCCGGGAGGCGCCACAGTCTGGGGTTCCCAGCAGGCTTTTCAATGCTGGCCGGAATGCGCCATGTGCGAGGCCATCCTGCCAGCCCAGTGAGACTATGAGAAAAGAGGTCATCCTAGTTACGGGTTCATCAGGTTTTCTCGGTTCTGCCATATGCGCAGATTTGAGTCGCGACCATGAAATCATTGGCCTGGATTGCCGGGAGCCTTCCGCAGCCTTGCGGCAAAAGGTTCGGGATGCGCAGTGGCAAACCATGGACATCTCGGACAATGCCGGTGTGAAGGGTTTCTTCGACAGCCTGGCTGCAATCGGCCGCCCCATCGATTTTGTTATTCACATGGCCGCTTTCTATCATTTTGGCCAATATTGGCTGCCTGAACACGACCGGGTGAATGTTCAGGGGCTGCAGAACATCCTGGAAGGCGCCTGTCGGCTGAGGACCCGGCGATTCATTTTTGCCGGCAGCATTGCATCACTGCCCCCGCCTCCTGTGGGTGGTGCACTGACTGAAGAATCATCGCCCTGGACCGCCACCGCCTACACCAGGTCCAAGACCATCGGTGAATCGCTGCTGGCGCAACACAGCGATCGAGTGCCCACATTGGCGCTGCGCATCTGCGGGGTTTTCAGCGACTGGTGCGAGCTTCCTCCTCTGTATAGTCTCATGAGGATGTGGAGCAAACCGCATTTCATGGGGCGGATGGTGCCCGGCAGGGGCATGAGCGGCTTTCCCTTTATCCATCGCCGGGATCTGGTCCAATGCGTGCGTCAGATCATCCAGAGACATGAATGCCTGGCGCCTTCCGAAGTCCTGTTTGCCTCTCCGCCTGGCTGTACCTTCCACAACGAACTGTTCGGAGTCATCCGCAAGTCCTGCGGGGCCCATTTCAGTGTGAAACCCATTTTTGTCTCTCCCTCCGTGGCCAGGATCGTTCTCTTCGTCAAGAACCGAATCAAGGTCATGCTAGGACGAAAGCGGTACGAACGGCGCTGGATGATGGATTACGTCGACACCCCTCTCGTGGTGGACACCACTTACACCCGGCAGAAACTGCAGTGGACACCAGGGCCTGAATTGAGCATTCTCAACCGCATCCCCGTGTTGATGCAGCAATTTCTCAAGCACCGCGCCGCGTGGGAACTGCGGAACGTGAATCGCAACGAGGGCCGCTACGCCTATGAAGAGGACGGTCCGTGATTCACAATGAAGGAGTTTGCCGGGCAGCGAACCGCGCCATGCGATTCAGCAACAGAAGATTGAACAGGCGGATCAGGTTGAAGTACACCGGACCAGTCCAATGCTTATAGCGCACAACCGTCACCATGTAGAAGCGCTTGCGGTTGCCCTCCAATGGCCGGGCAACCACCGCCAGATCGGCATCCAGATGCCTGTCTCTGGGGCAGCCGGCAATCCAGAAAAGGTCCTTTGCCACTTGCTGCACCGTAAAGAACCACACAGTGGCACACGGGTACATGGGAAATTCCGCCGGGATCCATTCGTCCAGCTCAGGCAGGGGGTCTTGCTTGAAGCCCAACAGTCGGACCAGTGGGGCGCGGAGGAGGTACAACAGCCGGACCAGTGTCGGACGATAGGTGAAGATCTTTGCGAGAAATCCCTCAAGGCTTTCCTCGGCTTCAACGGTCTTGATTCCGATGTAGTCGGCTTTCTCAAACAGGGCTTTGATTTCTTTGATGCCGTTGAGGTATTCCATGGCTGGACTCCTCGGATGATTAAAATTATAAACCATCCTTCATCAAAGTCCTATCCCCCACGCGCAGCTCGGTTTGGCCCTCACACGGGCTGATTCGGTCCAGTGCCAAGGGTTGCCCCTCGCACAGGCCGGTTGCGGCATCCGAGAGGGCATCACTTGCCGCAGAAGTTCGGTTGGCGCTTTTCAGTAAACGCTTGAATACCCTCAGCATAATCCGCACTATCATACACCAGCCGTCGAATGGCTTGGATTTTTTCAAAAGTTTCCGCATCAATGGGATGGCCTTTTGACAGCAATCGGAACTGCTCCTTCAGTGCACGGATGGCCAACGGTGCATTTTTCAGGATCTTGCGTGCAATATCTCGGGTGAATGATTCCAGCTCCCTGACGGGCACAAGATGGTTCAACAGGCCGGAATTGTGGGCATCGGAAGCACTGATGGGTTCTGCGGTGTAGAACATTTCCCTGGCCTTCTTGAGGCCGAGAATATTGATGAAGTGGATCATGCCGGAGGGATTGTACGGGATACCGATCTTCGCGGGGGTCATGGCAAAAGTTACCCCCTCGGACCCGATCACGATGTCGCAGCACAAAGCCAGGTCGCACCCTCCACCCCAAACCGTGCCTTCGACCATTGCAATCACAGGACCTGGATAGTCCAGGATGCGGTGCAAGAGATGCTCAAAATGCCCGCCGTAGGGAAGGGGGTCGCGGCCGGGCCTGGGGAGTTCCCTGATGTCATGTCCCGCACACCAGACCTTGCTGCCTCCCGCGGCACGGAGGATGACAACCCACACCCCTGAAGCTTCAAACTGGTCGAACACGGCGAGCAGTTCCTCAATGAGAGTCGAACTGAGGCAATTGCATCGCCTGGGGTCGTTAAGGGTAATGATGCCGAGGTGGTCCTCTGTTTCACTGATGATCAAAGCCATGACCCGCCTCCGAGGTTTCGTCACTCAATGAACAAGCACCTCCATGACCTGACGGCAATACCCGAAAAGCGTGGGCCCGAATCAACCGGATTTGGCCGTCCGATTTGCAGGCTTCTCTTTGTCCTTCTGCTTGAACAGACGTGAATAATGGCTTTTTCCTGACTTCCGCGGCCATTCAATTATCTCCTTGAGACTTTGGCGAGTTTGTGAGAGCTTTCTCATGATGGACTCTCCCCCATGGGATTGAAATCGCAAAGGGAATCGAAATGCAACACTCTTTTCAGATGTGCATGAAAAGAATCAGACGATGGTGATTGCCCCATGAGAATTGAACAAACGAAATGGACACACGCAGGGGGTTGGGCGCCCGAGGCTCCAGGAGCCATGGGCCGAGCAGCTCAATTGGTCTTTCTGTTTGGTTCCACGGACGTTTTGAATGAGCGGGATTTGATTGAAGAGGTCAGGATGGCCTATCCGGGCGCGCACCTTTTTGGCTGTTCAACCGCCGGCGAGATCTGCTGTACCGAGGTGTCGGATGACTCCTTGGTCGCTACGGCTGTGAATTTTGAGTACACAACGGTGAAAGGCGGACAGGTCAGGTTGGGCGATGTTGGAAACAGCTTTCGCGCAGGCGAATGTCTGTCCCGGTCACTTGACCATGAGGGGCTGAAGCATGTCCTGGTCCTGTCTGATGGATGTGCAGTGAACGGCAGCGAGCTGGTCAGAGGATTGACAACAAGCTTGCCAGATCATGTCAGTGTAACGGGGGGGCTTGCTGGTGACGGGGATCGTTTTGGAGAGACTCTTGTTTTCTGGGACAGCCTTCCTGCAAGCCATGTCGTTGCCGTTGCGGGCCTGTATGGGGACCGACTGAGGGTCGGGTATGGTTCCATGGGGGGGTGGGACCCTTTTGGGCCTGAACGCCTGATAACCCGGTCCAATGGGAACGTCTTGCATGAATTGGATGGGCGCTCGGCCTTGGAGCTGTACAAGAAGTACTTGGGGGAGCACGCGAGCAGCCTGCCCGCTGCCGGACTACTTTTCCCACTCTCTCTCCGCACCAAGACGCCGGGTAGTGGCCTCGTCCGCACCATTCTCTCCATCAACGAGAAGGACCATAGCATGACCTTTGCCGGAGATGTTCCCGAAGGTTCATACGCACGTTTCATGAAGGCAAATTTCGATCGACTGATTGATGGGGCCATCGGGGCGGCAAGGTTGAGCCATGAGGCAAACGAGTGCAGGTCTCCAGATCTGGCATTGCTCATCAGCTGTGTGGGAAGGAAACTGGTCCTCAGGCAGCGAACAGAGGAAGAAGTGGAAGGGGTTCAGCACATTTTGGGCAGTGGCGCAACCCTGACCGGATTCTATTCCTACGGGGAGATGGCACCGGTTATGTCTGGAGCCAAATGCGAGCTGCACAACCAGACGATGACGATCACCACATTCTCAGAGGATTAGCCCTCACTGCAGAAATGAACCCTGCAGCGGGTTTCATTTCCAGTTGGAAATATTCTGACCATTCAAA
This sequence comes from uncultured Syntrophobacteraceae bacterium, assembly GCA_964623165.1. GTDB lineage: Bacteria > Desulfobacterota > Syntrophobacteria > Syntrophobacterales > Syntrophobacteraceae > JAAYUJ01. Next base: position 19,113 of record CAZURN010000021.1, on the reverse strand, counting down.
TGGGAAGGGCAGACCTTGGAGGACATGCACAGTTTGCTCAGACGTCAACTGAGGAGATGCTTTGGCGACTTACTTTCGATCCCTCAGGAATGCAGGGGATTCATCGAGACAGTCAAAGATACGTATCGAGAGTTCGAGGCCGACCGAAAGATCCTGGAACGGTCTCTTGAACTGAGTTCGCAGGAGCTGCTTCAGGCGAATTCTGAAATGCGGGCCATTTTCCAGGCATTCCCTGACCTGCTCATGCGACTGGACTGCAGCGGAGTGATACTTGACTATCAAACCGGGGGCACGAAGGACTTCCTGCTCGAACCAAAAGATCCTGTTGGTAAACGGATTCAAGATATCAAACACAAGGATATTGCGGCCAAATTCCAGGATGCAATCCAGCAGATTCAAGAGAACAAATCACTGGTCATTGTTGAATACTCGCTGATGATCCAGGACAGGAAACAAGTCTTTGAAGCACGCCTGCTGCCTCTTCTCGAAGATCAGATCATTGTGATCATACGAAACATCACTGAGCGCAAAGAGGCTGAAGAGGCACTGATTTCTTCAAACCAGCGATTGAACGACATCATTGAATTCCTTCCGGATGCCACATTGGTCATAGACGGCGACAGGAAGATCATCGCGTGGAACCGGGCTATCGAGGAAATGACGGGGGTCAGCAAGGATGAAATGATCGGTAAAGACGATCGTGAGTGTACGGTCTACTTCTATGGCAGACGGCGGCCTTTTCTGATGGATCTCCTCGATTCGAATCATGGCGATGTCGATGTTCGGTATGACTACATTGAACGAAAAGGCAATGTCCTCTGTGCAGAAACCTATGTTCCGTGCGTGTACGGCAATAAGGGGGCTCATGTCTTTGCGACGGCAGCACCGCTTCTTGACAGGCTGGGAAACCGTGTTGGGGCCATTGAATCCATCCGGGACATTTCGGAGAGCAAGAAGAAGGAGGAGGAACTTAAGGAATCCCAGCAGCAACTCGCCGATATCATCAATTTCCTGCCCGACGCGACTTTTGTCATTGATACTGAGGGGAAGGTGATTGCCTGGAACAGGGCAATTGAGGAAATGACAGGGACTTCAGCTCGGGAAATGCTCGGCAAAGGAGACTACGAATACGCACTGCCGTTTTACGGAGAGAGAAGGCCGATCCTCATTGATCTCGTTCTTATGCCTGAGCAGGACATCGAGGGCAGGTATGAGAATGTGGTGAGGTCGGGAAATGTGCTTGCAGGTGAAGTCTATACAACCAGGCTCAGGGCTGGAGAGGTGTATCTTTTTGCGACAGCGTGCATCCTCCACGACTCAAAGGGAAATGTTGTGGGTGCGATCGAATCGATACGTGACATCACTGAGCGCAAGAGAGTGGAGGAAGCTCTCATCCAGGCTGAGCAAAAGTATCGTGGCATCTTCGAAAATGCCATGGAGGGAATCTACCAAACGACTCTTGATGGTCATTTCATCAGCGTGAATCCGGCTTTTGCACGCATGATCGGGTATGACTCTCCGGACGAACTGATGCATGCGATCACGGACATAGGACAGCAAATCTACGTGGACCCTGAGAGCCGTTCTGCAATCCTTGGGCTGCTTGAAAGCCAAGGCACGGTCCAGGGGTTTGAGGTTCAGTTTTGGCGCAAGGACGGGACCACTGCCTGGATCTCCCTCAACGTGCACGCAGTTCCGGACAAAGAAGGAAAGATCAGGTACATTGAAGGCACCGCTCAGGACATCACGGATCGAAAGCTCCTGGAAACGCGACTCATTCAAGCACAGAAGATGGAAGCCATCGGAACGCTGGCTGGGGGTATCGCCCATGATTTCAACAATATTCTCTCCCCCATAATTGGCTATTCTGAACTGGTCCTGAACCAACTTGATGAAGACAGTCCATTGCGGGGAAACATCACCCAAGTGGTTCGATCCGGCCACCGTGCAAAGGAGTTGGTCAAACAAATCCTCGCTTTCAGCCGGCAGACAGAACAGGAATGCAAGCCGGTGCAACTCAGCAGTGTCATTAGGGAGACGCTCAGTCTGATACGACCGACCATACCCTCCACGATTCAAATTCGCCACAATGTGGACGCCGATGCTGCGCTCAGTTCAGTGATCGCAGATCCGACACAAATGCATCAGGTCCTCATGAACCTCTGTACGAACGCCTCTCATGCCATGCGGGAAAGAGGCGGCACTTTGAGGATCGATCTGTCCCGGGTGGACTTGGATTCGAGTGCTGCAAGCCAATATTCGGTCGAGCCTGGCAGTTACCTTTGCCTTTCAGTGAGTGATACCGGGCATGGGATGGACGAAGAGGTAAAGCAGCGAATCTTTGATCCCTATTTCACCACAAAAGGACCTTTTGAAGGGACAGGTCTCGGACTGGCCGTGGTGTATGGCATCGTGAAGGGCCTCCATGGAGGGATAGCTGTTTTCAGCGAACCCGGCAGGGGTACCACGTTTCAAATCCTGTTGCCCCTGGCTGAGAGGGCCGAGGTGTCCTCTGCAGACTTTGCTCCGGTTTCACCTTTCGGGGAGGGGCACGTTCTGTTGGTCGACGATGAGACTTTGATTCTCGATGTCATGAAAGAAATAGTCCAGCGGATGGGCTATGAGGTGACCGCAAGACAAGACAGCCTCGATGCCCTTGAGACTTTCCGAAGTCAGCCGGAGGGGTTTGACCTCATCATCACTGACCAGACTATGCCGCAGATGACGGGGGCCGATTTGGCCAGGGAGATACTCAAGATACGGTCCGATGTTCCGATCATACTGTGCACTGGATTTAGCGATATCATCGACGAAAACAGAGCCAAAGAGATCGGAATAAGAGGGTATCTCATGAAGCCCGTGCGTATAGAGGATCTGGCCCGGATGATTCATCAGGTGACCCGCGGTGAATAGGGACGTTCGCTGACTTTTCACACCGGATCGGACAAAACGGGCCCTCGGCTTGGGTTCGCGTGTAAGCAGAAGTGTGCATCTGACGAGGCCGAGGCAAACCTCCGCATGAACACTGCCTGTGGGGACATCCTGGGGTCCTTGCTCAGGAAGTCACTCAGTTCGTCAGTATTGCCGTACACACTGTCCTTGACTGTGCTTTTCCGACTGTGCTAAAGGACCTTCGAGGTTCAGGTGTGCATCGGCACACGGATTTGCAGGCAAGCTGCCGCAACAGGGCGCCGCAGAACACCTGATGGAGACAGTATGGAACGGAGGCAGGGACTCAGGATGATTTCGTGCTGTTTATACTGGCGCTGGCAGGCCGAAGCCGAGCCTGCCCACTTATGATCGCTGTCTGAATAAGGATGCGAGCCGTGGGTTAGGAGGGATCTCCCGCGGCTCGATCGCACTATGAAGAAGAGGCCATGGGGATTTCTCCATGGCCTTTTTTCATGAACTGATACAGGAGGATACAGCATGGAGCAGATGAAAGTGAATCTCGATGAGAGCGAGATGCCCAGGCAGTGGTACAACGTGTTGGCAGACCTGCCGACACCCATGAAGCCACCCTTGCATCCGGGCACAGGGAAACCGGTCACGCCGGAGGATCTTGCGCCCGTCTTTCCCATGAACCTCATTGAACAGGAAATGTCTCCACACCGGTGGATCGATATACCCCAGCCTGTGCTGGAAAAGTACTGTATCTGGAGGCCTACACCCCTGTTCCGGGCCAAGGCTTTTGAACAGCTTCTGGGTGCACCCGTGAAGATCTACTTCAAGAATGAGGGACTCAGCCCCCCAGGCTCGCACAAGCCAAACACCGCCATCGCACAGGCCTATTACAACAAGGCCTTCGGAATCAAGCGGCTGTCCACTGAAACGGGAGCGGGCCAGTGGGGCAGTGCACTCAGCATGGCTTGCAGGATGTTCGATCTCCAGTGCAGGGTGTTCATGGTGCGGGTCAGTTACGATCAAAAGCCTTATCGGCGGATGATGATGAGCACATGGGGAGCCGAATGCATCCCTAGTCCGAGCACGAGCACCAGGGCAGGTCGGAAGATTCTGGAGGAAACCCCGGATTCGCCAGGAAGTCTCGGAATCGCCATCAGTGAAGCCATCGAGGATGCGGTGGGTGATCCCGAGGCGCGCTACTCTCTGGGGAGTGTTCTCAACCATGTGCTGCTCCACCAAACCATCATCGGGCTGGAAGCGCACAAGCAGATGGAAAAGATCGGCGTATACCCCGACGTGGTCATGGGCTGTGCCGGAGGGGGCAGTAATTTCGCCGGGATCAGTCTCCCATTCGTCCGTGACAAGATCCACGGGAGGAAGGTTTCCATTGTGGCAGCCGAACCAACCTCATGCCCGACAATCACCCGTGGCCCATTCGCCTACGACTTCGGCGACACCGCTCAGACGACACCCCTGCTTGCCATGCACACTCTCGGGCACGACTTCGTTCCCGCCCCGATCCACGCGGGAGGATTGCGCTACCATGGAATGGCACCCATAATCAGTCATCTCGCTCAGGAGAAACTCATCGAAGCCAAGGCATTCGACCAGATTGAAACCTTCACTGCGGGAATCAACTGGGCCCGGTCCGAGGGTTTCATCCCGGCGCCGGAAACGAACCACGTCATTGCCGCCGTGGCCCGAGAGGCGATGCAGGCCAAGGAAGAGGGCAAAGAGAAGGTCATCCTCTTCAACTGGAGCGGTCACGGACTCGTGGATCTGGCATCCTACGACGCATTTCTTTCAGGAAAACTGACTCCATATGAACTTCCTGACGAGGAGATTCAGAGGGCTCTCAAGGCCATTGCCGGATTCCCAAAACCGTAAGGGCATGGGCCGCTGAGCCCTGGCTCTTGCCGCTCGCTGAAATCCCTATCCTGGCTTGCACGAGCCATCGGGGTGATGGTCGTGTCTCGCTGGACAGGGTGGCGGAATGGAAATCCGACACTATGCGGCGAGGGACCGCTTTTTTCCGGTCACTGCGATCAATTCTCCTGCGCCTCTCAGGAACCGGCCCATGCGAGCATATCTTTCAACCATGCCCAAATTCCCCCATCGGGGGAGCGAATTGAACACTCTTCTGTCAAATGGATGAGCGTCGTCTCTGGCCGGAATGCGCTGACGGTTTGACCTTCCTCCTCTCACAACGACGTCACACGGAGATGGCGCCATGGGTTTGTCCCGGCACGACCAAAGGAGGGGCTTATGAAACAGACACATGTTTTCAAGAGTGCGTCCCGGTTGTTTCGTCCTGCAGTCTTCGTGATTTGTTTATTGTCCACCGCTATTCCATCTGCCCGGGCCTATGATCTGCCTTCCGTCAACCTTGGATTCACCAGCTTTCTCGACGGAGGACCGCCATCCGGCCCTGGTTTATACTTCTCCCAGTATTTTCAATACATCAGGGGGGACAGGCTGACCAACAGCAAGGGGAATGATCTCCTGCCATCGTTTGCGGATGAGGAACTGAATGTCTTCGTCAGTCTTTCCCAATTGATCTACCAGTCTAATCAGTGCCTGCTATTGGGGGGCAAGTGGGGAATTGACCTGATTGTCCCGATCGTGGGGACCGATTTGAGCTATGGAGGGTCGGGCCCTTTTCCCGAAGACAATGGTGCCGGATTGGGTGACATATTGGTAGGACCCTTTCTGCAATGGGATCCCATCATGGGGAGAAACGGCCCCCTTTTCATGCACCGCATTGAGTTCCAGATGATCTTTCCTTCGGGAAAATACAGCAGCGACAGGGAAGTCAATCCCGGGAGCAACTTCTTCTCGTTCAATCCGTACTGGGCAGGCACCCTCTTTTTGACCCCTCGATGGGAGGTGTCAACGCGGATCCACTATCTCTGGAACGCGGAGAACAGTGATCCCAACCGGGCCTACCTGGGGGCTGACGACAGCCGGGCAGGGCAGGCAATCCACCTGAATTTCGCCAGTTCCTATGAAATCATTGAAAAAAGGCTCAGGGCAGGATTGAACGGCTATTACCTCAAACAGATCACCGATACGGAAGTGGATGGTCACGGTCTTTCAGGGAGTCGCGAGCAGGTCCTGGGCATTGGACCTGGATTGGTGTTCCACTGTACCAAGGACACCCACTTCTTCATGAATGTGTATTTTGAACCCCTTGCTGAGAATCGACCCGAAGGGCAACGATTCAACTTCCGCCTGGTTCACCACTTCTGAGGCCCGGCAAGGAGTCCATCGGCGAGGCCTGAGGACGGGCGTGACCATCATCGGGGCAGGCACATTGGGACTCATTTGAGCCAAGGAGCCTGCGGAACGGGGTCGCTCCGTCCTCGCTCTCGAACACATTGTGTCTGCCGCTCAATGTGAAAAGAGCATTGATGCCCGCACCCGCAAAAAACCTGGCACCATATGTCCGTCCCTAATCACTGCCACCGTCTGCCCCCTGATGTGAGGTGCCTGCCGAGAGAGGTTGTCTCCGGTTTCTACCGTGGTCTGCCATTTCCATGTCAAACCGGAAGCTCGGAAGGTATTCCCATGGTCGCATCGGAAATCGCGCAAAGGCCTACTGCGACAGAGTCTTCCATGCCGTGTTTCCTTTTTCCGCACGGATGGAGAGTCGACAGCACATTCGCCATGATCGCCGACTCGGTGAGTCTTTCGAGAAGCGCTTGAAGAAGGAGTTGCCTAACTTGATCCAGTATGAATAGAATGCATCGCTTGCCCCGGTAGCCATTTGTTCCGCAGTCCCGACGTGTCGAGCCCCTATGGGCTGCAACGCCTGAGTCCTGGAGCATCTCTGGATGCGATGCATGACGTTCAATCTCCGTTTTCGGAACGACCGTGACGGTGAGAATGGGTGGGACCTCCGTAAGGAGCTCGTTGTCCAGGTGATAGACAGGTACGGGCCAACGCTCTTGGGAACGCAGGAAGGCACTCGGGAGCAGCTCCTTTACCTGGAGGAGTGTCTGCCCCGCTACCGAATGCACAGTCCGGGGAGACTCTGGGATAACACGTGTCAGTATCCCACGCTTTTCTACCTGTCTGACGAATGGTTCATGAAGCGGGGGCAAGACATTTGGCTGTCGACAACCCCTTCCATCCACCGAAGCAAGGATTGGGACAGTGCGTTTCCGAGAATGATGAACACTGCCGTGCTCATCGATCGTGACCGTGGAGAGGAGATCTGGGTGGTTGTGACCCATCTCGACCACATCGGCGTCAACGCTCGAGTCAACCAGGGATGGCTCATTGCGGACTGGGTTGCCGCCAGGGGAGGGGCCGGCATCCTCATGGGCGACTTCAATGATTCTCCCTCCTCCCCTGTTCACCAGATCCTGGTGTCTCCAGCAACGGGCCTGAGAGACAGCTGGCAGTCACTCGGGCGGGCGGAGGACGAGGCGAGCATGACTCATCACGGATTCACTGGGATTCCAGCCAAGTGCCGGATGGACTGGATTCTGGTCACCAAGGAGCTCCGGGTCCTGGATGCAACCATCGTGAGAGACCACATGGGAGGCCGCTATCCTTCCGATCATTTTCCATATATGGCAGACTTGGAATGGGCGTGAGAGTGACCCATCAGGATGTTTGAAGAGCGCTTCTCTCATGTCGCTGATCGCCCAGGCCCTGGGCGAATGGAGTAAGGGTGCAATTCATGCCTCCAATTTGGGTTAATCTTTTGATCGGGCTCGGCGCCATCACCATCATCGCGTTTGGCATGCTCCTGTGGAACAGGTCCCTGCGAGCCCAGATGGACCAGAGAACCGCAGAACTTCAACGGGAGCTGGTCGAGCGCGCCCAGATGGAAGAAGCCCTGCAGAAGGCGAGGAACGAGCTGGAGGCGAGGGTTGATGAGAGAACTGCGGACCTTCGGTATGCCAATGAACAGTTGCAGCTGGAAATCATCGAACGCAGGCTGACAGAAGCCAAGCTTTCGGAGAGCGAGGAGCGGTTTCGACTCCTTTCCGAGGCCGCGCCTTTCGGCATCGGATTGCGTGACCAGTATGGGGACCTCGAGTACGTGAATCCCTGTTTCGCTGAGACCTTCGGATACCGGTTGGAGGATATGCTGGGAGAAGCCGGTCGATTGCTGGGACTGTCCAGCTTCCGCAGTCTTGGCATCTCGGACACGCCCGATGGGAAATCAGAACTTGCCGAAGTCCGGGATGCCGGTATCGCCGAAGACAGGGTGATGACCATTCGATGCAGGGACGGCACTGACAAGATCGCCCGTGTGCGCTCGGTTACAGTTGGAAACGGCAAGCATCTCCTCTGCATCGAGGATGTCACGGATCGACTCAAGGTGGAGGAAGAACGCGGTCTTTTGGCCACGGTCATCGAGCAGGCATCGGAGCTGGTCATCATCACGGATCCCGAGAGCCGAATACGCTATGTCAACAAGGCCTTTGAATCGACTACGGGTCATAAGCGCGCTGAGCTGCTCGAGTTGGGGCTGACTGTCTTCGAGACCGGCGGCTATGGGGATCGTGCTCGCGAAGACATTTTGCGGGCCCTTGAGAAGGGCAAAGTGTGGCGGGGACATCTCGTCGGAAAAACCAAGGAGGGGGAAAGGTATGATGTGGAAGCGACTTTTTCCCCGATCCGGAGTGCTTCGGGATCTGTAGTGAGTTTTGCTTCCGTACAGCGCAATGTGACCAACGAGATGCATCTTGAAAAGCAGCTTCGCCAGTCGCAGAAGATGGAGGCCATCGGGACCCTGGCGGGGGGGATAGCTCATGATTTCAACAACATCCTGGGCGCAATCATGGGATACACCGAAATGTCGCTGGACATGGTTCCCAAGGGGAGCCTCGCGCAGCTCAATCTCGAGCAGGTCTTGAAAGCCACGAATCGAGCAAGGGATCTCGTGAGACAAATCCTGCTCTTCAGCAGAATGGGAGAACAGGAGAGGCAGCCGGTCACCATTCTTTCAAGCATCAAGGAAGCCCTCAATCTTTTGCGGGCATCGCTTCCCGCCACCATCGAAATACGGCGGATCGTGACCGCTCATCCTGACACCCAATTGTTGGGAGATCCCACCCAGATCCACCAGGTGATGCTGAACCTTTGCACCAATGCCGCCCACGCCATGCGAGAGAAGGGAGGCACACTTGAAATCGAGCTCGCTGAAGAAGAGCTCAGCGACGAAGACCTCGTCTCAGAACCGGATCTGAACCCGGGCACGTATGTGAGGCTTTCGGTCAGGGACACCGGACATGGGATTGAGAGGGAACTTCTCGACCGTATATTCGAGCCGTTCTTCTCCACCAAGGGACCGTTCGAGGGAACGGGGATGGGTCTTGCTGTTGTGCATGGCATTGTGAAGCGTCACGATGGGTTCATCAGGGTTTCGAGCGAAGTGGGATGCGGGACCACCTTTGACCTGTACTTCCCGAAGCTCGCCGTCTCCGAAGCCCCGAGGGATTCGAATGCCCTGGATGTCCCTCGCGGTCATGGGCGCATTCTTTTCGTGGATGACGAGGTCGCTTTGACGCGGGTGGCCAGGGAAATGCTGGAGAGTTTGGGATACGAAGTGACGGTCGAAAACGGTGCCATGGAAGCTCTCGAGACATTCAAAGGCCGCGCGAATGTTTTTGATCTGGTCATCACGGATTACACCATGCCAAAGATGACAGGCCTGGAGCTCACCAGGGGGATTCATGCCATACGCCCGGAGATTCCGGTCATCCTGTGCAGCGGGTACAGCGAGGTGATTTCTGAGGGCAAGCTCAAAGAGACCGGCATTCACGAGTTCATCATGAAGCCGATTCGACTGCGCGAGATGGCGGACGTCGTACGAAGGGTTATCCAAACGAGCCAAGGATGAGTTCAAACGGAGGTCATCTGCCGAACCTGGAAGATGCGAAAACTGACGTCCTCAAGGTGAAACCATGAAAGACAACATCCGGGTGGCACTCGTCCAGCCCAAACCGTACCCTGCCTTCGACGATCCCAGAAATCTCGGCCACGCCCTCCTGCTCATCGAAAGACTCAGGGGAGAGGATCTGGATCTCGTCGTTTTTCCCGAATACTTCCCCTATCACGGCGACAAGGAAATTGCCTCTGCTGCGCGGCAGCTCAAGGCCTATGTGGTCGCGGGCCTGGTTGAAACGGAGGGAGGCAACACCTACAACACGGCGACGCTCTTTGATCGAGCGGGGCGACTCCTCGGGCGCCAGAGGAAGAACAACGTGGCGAGTCTGGAGCGCAACGAACTCGGTATTTCCCCGGGCGACGGAAGCTTCCGTGCATTCACTGCTGACTTTGGAAAGATCGGCATGCCGGTATGTGTGGACCTGTGGGGGCAACCCGAAGCAGCGAAGGAATTGACGGACCAGGGTGCCGATGTGCTCGTGAACATCAGCATCTTCCCGATCCTGAGAGGGCATTCCAAGACGGGGGCTCTGGTGAGGGCCTTCGACAACTTCATGCCCGTGGTGGGAGTGAACACTGCCGACTACAATGCCTTGATCAATGGCCGCAGAGTTCACCAGCACGGAGGGCACAGTTTTGTCATACAACCCCCGAAGATGCTCGATAAGCATGATTTCCGCAAATGGATAAGAAGCCTGGACGTCATCGAAGACTGGGTCCGCGTGGAGATTGGCGAACTGGAACAGACGGTCGTGGCGGAGGTGAACCTGAGCAGCGCTCGGCGATTCCGCAGGGAATTCTGGGAGCGCTTTGGATTTCGCAGAACGTAGAACTGCCTTGAACAGGAGTCACTGGAACCGCGAAGCCCCGGAGAACCTTTGGGAGATCGCAGGAGACCCTCAGTGGATGTTTGGCATTCTCCGCGCCTCTGCGGTGAGAAATAGTGAAGTACTTCCACCTGAGCGAGAATCGCTGGGGTTGAAAATGAGAAGGAATGATGGCGACGGAACGAAAACGGCACGTTTACCTGGACATGAAGACCCTCAAAGAGGCAGTGGACATCTGGAACGAAGCGACAAAACTCATCCACATTGGAACCGAGCTTGTTTCCTCCCATGACGCCCTGGGGAGGGTCACCGCCGAGCCCATCTTTGCCAGGAGGTCGGTTCCCCATTACCACGGCGCGGCCATGGACGGCATTGCTGTCAGAGCACAGGATACCTATGGGGCGAGCCATTCCAGGCCTTTTCGCCTGGTTCTCGGGGAGACGGCCTTCGAGGTGGACACGGGGGATGCCCTTCCCGAAAACACGGACGCGGTCATCATGGTCGAATTTGTGGAGCGAATGTCCGAAAGGGAAGTGGAAATCCGTTCCGCTGCGTACCCATGGCAGCATGTCCGGAAGGTGGGAGAAGACATCGTTGCCGGGGAACTGCTGCTGCCCCAGAATCACAAGCTCAGCCCCCCGGATATGGGGGCTCTCCTCGCAGCCGGGGTTCTCCGGGTGAACGTCCATGCAGCTCCCAGGGTATGGATCCAGCCCACAGGGACGGAACTGGTTCCGCCGGCCATGGCGGGAGAAGCGGCCCCTGGCCAGATCGTGGAATTCAACGGGACCGTGCTTGCCGGAATGGTTCGCGAATGCGGAGGAATTCCCGCCTTGCAGGAGATCATTCCCGACGACTTCGACAGCATCCGGCAGACTCTTCGCGAGGCCGCCGGGTCCGATGCGGACGTCATTCTCATGAACGCAGGGTCCTCTGCCGGGAGCGAGGATTTCACTGCCTCTGCCGTGGCCGAACTGGGCCGGGTCTTGGTTCATGGGGTGACCATGATGCCCGGAAAACCCACCATCCTCGGCATTATTTCGGGAAAGCCCGTTGTCGGAATCCCCGGTTACCCCGTTTCGGCGATCCTCTCCTTCGAGCAATTCGTGCGTCCCCTCCTCTATGGGATCCAAGGGCTGCCGGCTCCCGCATTTCCCGAGGTGGAGGCCACCGTTGGAAGACAGGCCCCTTCCAAGCTTGGGTTGGAGGAATTCGTCCGGGTCATCATCGGCAGAGTCGAGGGAAGACTGGTGGCAATGCCCCTGCAGCGGGGTGCCGGCATCATCACGTCGCTCACCCGGGCCGACGGTATTCTCCGAATTCCACAGGAACTGGAGGGACTGCGTGCGGACGAAAGAGTCATGGTGCGGCTCCTGAGACCGAAGGATCAGCTGGACCACACCCTGATCATGATCGGGAGTCACGACAACACCATCGACGTGCTGGCCAACGAGCTGAAGAAGCGGGACACACGCATGCACCTCTCCTCCAGCAATGTGGGAAGTCTTGGGGGACTTCTTGCGGTGCGGCGCGGTCAGACCCATCTTGCGGGTTCCCATCTCCTGGAAACGGACACGGGAGACTACAACTTTTCTTATGTGGAAAAGCATCTGCAGGGGAAGCCCGTCCAGCTCATCAAACTCGCCATGCGCCAGCAGGGACTGCTCGTTCGACCTGGAAACCCCAAAGGGATCAGGGGTATCGAGGATCTGACCCGGCCCGATGTCAGCTTTGTGAACCGGCAGGCGGGAGCTGGAACGAGGATCCTCTTTGACCATCACCTGGAACGCAGTGGAGTTCAGCCTTCAGCCATCAACGGTTATGACCAGGAGGAGTTCACTCACATGGCGGTGGCGGTGAGTGTCCTCAGCGGAAGGGCCGATGCCGGTATGGCCATCTACTCTTCAGCCAGGGCCCTTGGCTTGGACTTCATTCCCATCGCCGAGGAACGGTACGATCTCGTGATTCCCGAGTCCAGCGTGAGCGATCCGAAGATCCAACTCCTGATGGACATCGTCGTGTCCAAACCGTTCAGGTCGATGGTAACGGACTTGGGGGGTTACGATGTGAGTGATGCGGGAGCCGTCATGGGGATTTGGGACGGTCGGTCCTGGGTTGAGAGAGCAGCGCGGAGTTAGGTGCCAGTGAGTGGAGGATTTTCACCTGCGGAACCGAAAGCTCAGGGGAATGATCCAGGCTTTCTCACCCTTCATGAGAATGGGGAACTTGCACGCAGGGCCGAGGCACTCCGGGGTAAGCTCCGTGCGTGCTCGCTGTGCCCCAGGGAGTGTCGCGTGGACCGGACGAAAGGGCAGAAGGGAGCCTGCGGGGTTGGGGATCGGCCGAAAATCGCGGCGATGAGCATCCACCCGTGGGAAGAGCCTCCCCTGTCCGGCATTGGCGGCTCCGGAACCGTCTTTTTCACCGGATGCACCCTTACGTGCATCTTCTGCCAGAACTACCCCATCAGTCAACTGGGCGTCGGTCGTGAGATAGGGGTGAAGGATCTTGCCGAAGGCATGCTTGACCTCCAGAGAAAAGGCGCGCACAATCTCAATTTAGTCACGGCGACACACCAGATGGCTGCAGTCGTGGAGGCTTTGCTGATGGCCGCAGAGTGCGGATTCCGGCTTCCGATCGTTTACAACACGAGCGGTTATGAGCACATCGAGACGTTGAGGCTCCTCGACGGAATCATCGATATCTATCTTCCCGACATCAAGTACGCGGATGCGGAAGTGGCCAGGACGTGTTCGGGGAAAGCCGACTACGTGGTCCACAACAGAGCCGCCCTCATGGAAATGTGGCGTCAGGTGGGGCCTCTCAAGGTGGATGAACGGGGGGTGGCCGTCAAGGGCATGCTGGTTCGGCACCTGGTGCTGCCCGATGACCTGTCGGGGACCACGGAGAGCTTGAGGTTTCTCGCCCGGGAGATGGGTCCTCAGGTTTGGGTCAGTCTCATGAACCAGTACTTCCCGGCACACTTGGCCCACGGGAAGCCCCCACTGGACCGGAAGACGACGGAAGACGAATATGCCCGAGCATGTGCTCTCCTTGACTGTTTTGGTCTCGAAAACGGCTTTGTGCAATCCTCGTGTGAGGACTCCTGAGGCGGGAAAGGACGGTTTTCGCTGGTCAAGAGTGAACTGCAACGCTATCCTGTTCCCGTTTTGCGCGAAGCCCAGGCACGGCGGAGTCTCCCTTTGGATTCCGCTTTCCCTGAGGAAGCGACGCCGCCGACCGAAGACGCTGCATGCTCCAGGAATTCTTGCTCTTTGAACATGCCTCATCGCTGCTCGATGGACAACCGGCCATGAAAATCCACCACCAGGGGGGAAGATCCATGAAAGAATTTGAACGACTCACCAGTCGCATTGTGGACCGTGTCAATGTGAACCTTAGAAACCCGGCGTTCGACGTTGGTCCCCATGTGTCTGGGGTGATTCCCGCCGAGCAATTCGCAAGGTTTTACGCATTCTATGGGCTGAGCCTGCACCACCCCGTTCACTTTCAGTTCAACCACTCAGCTCTCGCTGGAAGCTACTTCCTGGGCAGGTGCTCTGTAGACCACTCGGTCCTTTACAAGACTGACGTGCGTGGTGACGAACTCAAAGCAAAGACCGACTGCATGGTCTGCAAGGGCATCAAGATCCCGCTGCATGAGGATGAAAGGATCCTGATCAAGGACAGCTGGCTCATCAAGAACCTCATTCACAGCAACTCCCACGACCCTGAGAGCCCCGAGGAATTCCTCATCAAGAACACCGTGTCCATGCATTACGCAAACATTCACGGGTCACTCGTCGAGGGATGCTTCATCGGGCCGTACGCCACGGTGGACTTGACCACTCTCCGCAATTGTGTGGTTGGGGCCTATGCCTATGTCCAGACCGGGGAACTCGCTCACCGGCATGTGGAAGCCGGAAGGGTATGGATTCAAGCGGCGGATAAGTTTGAGTTCACCTACCAGTTCCATCCCGATGTTCTGAAGCGCTACGTGCATCCGATCCCTGGCAAACGCCCAGAGGGGGAGTTGATCGACTTTGTTGAGAGCAGAAAACAGGATTTCGAGAACGCGTTCGAGTTTGTCAGGAATCGGTCCGAGATTCCGGTTCCCGCGGGAGCATCCTTGAGCCGCTATGCGGTGGTCAAAGGCAAGACGGATATCGGGGACAACGTGCTCGTGGCTCAACGCGCATATCTCGAAGATGCAACATTGGGCAGGGGGGCAAACGTTCAGGAGAACTGCTACATCGTCCATTCCCGGCTGGATGGCCTGAACGTGACGGCCCATGGGGGCAAGATCGTCCACGCGCATATGGGCAGGAAGATCTTCGTGGGCTTCAATTCGCTGCTCAGGGGAAGCCCCCGCTGCAAGCTTTCGGTGGGCGACGAGTGCATCATCATGCCGCACACCATCATCGACCTCGAGGAACCGGTGGAGGTACCGCCCCGCCATCTCGTGTGGGGGCATGTGCGGAACATGCGGGATCTGAGCAAGCACAGCATCTCCCTGGACAATCTTTCCAAGACCACAGGTACAGTGGAACTCGGGGCCATGAGGTTTGAAGGAAGCGGTGCGGAATGCGTCAAGGCCCTTCAGCATCGGATAGAGCACATTCTGGAGGAGAACGGGGCTTATTTCGAGGAGGGAGCAAAACGCGGTCATGCTCAGCGGACTAAGAACATCTCGTTCAACATCATTCAGCCCCATCCCGAGGGGCCATTGAAGGGGATTTATCCGTTCATGGAAATCAGGCAGTGACTCCAGGGCCGGGAGAACAGCCATTCCATCACTTGGAGCCGAGCGGAGTGCAATGCAAGCTCGACGTTGTGTGAAACTCGGCCGTTGGCAACTGCATCCAAGTGGCTTATTGTTCGTGCTTTAAGATCACGGAGTCCCCCGTTCTTTTTCCCAATAGTCGAACCCTGACTGATCTGCTCTCAACGGCCCGTATTTCCAGCTGGAAAATATGGGGTCCAAGACAAAACCCAGGACATTGCCCATGGGAGACAAGGGATATAGGAAGCTCTACTGGAAGATCGTCGGAACGACGCTCAGCTTTTCCCTCGTACCGCTCTTTGCCCTGGGCTTCAGCATGTACCAGCAGTTCAGGGTGTCCTACACGGCCAGGATCGTCGAAAGCCTTCAAACCCTCGCGGAAAATCGCAGGAACGCTATCGACCTCTTTCTCGACGAACGCGTGTCCCAGTTGCACAGCCTCGCCTATACACACGCTCTTTCCCAGATGACCGATGAGCAGTATCTCAACAGGGTCTTCACGCTGATCCAGATGCGCTCAAAATCTTTCGTCGACATTGGGGTCATTGACCGAAACGGCGACCATGTGGCTTATGTGGGGCCTTACCAGCTGAAGAATCTCAACTACGCCAACGAAACCTGGTTCCATGAGGTCATGCTCAGGGGGGTCTACATCAGTGATGTATTCACCGGATTCCGAAAGTTCCCCCATTTCATCATTGCCGTACTCCGCAGGGAAGGGGACCACAACTGGATCCTTAGGGCCACCATCGACACGGACATCTTCGACAACCTGGTCAAGGCGGCGCAAGTCGGGAAAAAGGGCGATGCCTTCGTCGTGAACAAGGACAAAGTCCTTCAGACCAGCCCACGGTTTTCCGGTGAACTTCTGAGCAAGGTGGATTATTTGGATTTCACCAGGTTTTCCGGGACACGCATCGACGAGACGAGAATCAATGGAGAGGACGCCCTCCTCGGGATGACCTGGTTCAAGAACAAGGATTGGATCCTGGTTGTGAGAGAGGACCCGAGCGAGGAGCTCATTCCACTTCTCCATGCCCGGTTCCTGGTGTTGAGCCTGGTGGTGGGAGGCATTCTCGTCATCATTGGAGGGACTATCTTTCTCACTCGCCTGATGATCGGTCAATTGATCAAGGCGGACCGGGAGAAGGCCATCCTCGATTCATCACTCATGCAATCCACAAAGATGGCTGCCCTCGGCAAGCTGGCGGCGGGGATCGCCCATGAAGTGAACAACCCCCTTGCCGTCATCAAGGAAAAGGTGGGATGGATCAAGGACCTCCTCGAGGAAGAGGATATCGCCAAGAGCGAAAACTTCCATGAATTCGAGGATTCCATCAAGAAGATCGACTACCACGTGGACCGCGCCAAGAAGGTCACCCATCGGCTTCTGGGGTTTGCCAGGCGCATGGAGCCGATGCATGAAAACGTGGACATCAACAAGGTCCTGGAGGAGACCATAGACTTCCTGCGCAACGAGGCTCACTACAGAAACATCACCATCAAGACCCAATTTTATACCGGTCTGCCCATGACCACGAGCGATTCGGCCCAACTGCAGCAAGTGTTCCTCAATATTCTGAATAATGCCATAGATGCTGTCACCAAGGATGGTGAAATCCATGTCTCGACCAGTTACAGGTCAAAGGAGAAGGAAATCGCCATCGCCATCACGGACGATGGGCCCGGAATCCCCAATGAACTGCTCACCAGAGTCTTTGACCCTTTCTTCACCACCAAGGAGGTCGGCAAAGGGACGGGGCTCGGGCTGTCCATAAGCTACAGCATTGTTGAGAAACTGGGTGGACGGATCACTGTGACAAGCGAGGAAGGAAAGGGAACCACCTTCACCATCTTTCTGCCCATTGTGACTCCAGATCAGCCCCAGATGGGGGGCATGGGGATATGATGACGGTGACTGGGTGCAAAAGTCGTTTTTCAGGTGGCGCAAGGGTGCCAGCCTGAAGATTGAGTGTCGTTGTAGGCAGACATTTGTTGGACGGGGCGGATAGTCCCACGAGCGAGGGATTCTGTATGGAGGACTTCAGGGTCTTGATTGTGGACGATGAGCCCGATTTCCTGGAGACCATTCTCAAGCGCCTCAAGAGGCGCAAGATCGATGCGACCGGGGTGAGTAGCGGCAAGGAGGCGTTGGATCTGCTTGAGAGGCAGCCCTTCGATGTCGTCATATTGGACGTGAGGATGCCCGGCATGGACGGCATCGAAACACTCAAGGAGATGAAGAAGCGGAGGCCCCTCCTGGAAGTCATCATGCTCACGGGCCATGCTTCCGTGGAAGCCGGAATGCAGGGGATGCAGTTGGGAGCGTTCGATTTCGTCATGAAGCCTGCGGACATAGACGAATTGCTCGAGAAGATTCGTCAGGCTCACGAGAGAAAGCAGTTGCACGAGGAGAGAATGCGGAAATCGAAAATCTTGTGAGCACAAGAAGGTGGAGTTTGGCAGTGCATTGTCGCCCATGGCTCAAGGACCCCCACATGCGCCCGCTCCTGGGAGGCATCTCGTCGGGAAGAAATGCGGAAGAGCCTGGCTTCAGAGTTCGGCCGTCAAAGTTGCCCATGCAGATTGCAGAGACTTTACACGCCCGGAGATCCCTTCACCAAGTGCCCTGGGTTTCCATCCTTGCGCTGTCGCTGCTCCTGTTTGCATTCCATGAGGCCTGGTTGGGATGCCTTGCCCTGTTCATTGCCCTCGTCTCTTTCATCTCAACACGGAGCCTGCTCGTGGACATCGACAGAGCTGTTGCGCAGAAGAAAAAGCTTGACCAACAGCTGATTCAGTCGCAAAAGCTGGCTTCGGTTGGCGAGCTTTCCTCCGGGATTGCCCACGAAATCAACAACCCTCTCGCCATCATCGGCCAGGAAATCGAGTGGGTGAAGCACCTCTTGAAGGAGGACGAGGCTGGCCGGGATCTGAATTCGACCGAACTTGTGGATTCATTCCGCGAAATTGCCCGCCAGGTCGACCGGTGCAAGGAGATCACCCACAAGCTCCTGGATTTTGCCAGGAAGAGTGAGCCGCTGGTTCAGAACACGGATCTGAACAAGCTGGTCGAGGATATGGCAAAGCTCGTGGACCGGGAGGCAGTTCTGAAGCAGATTCAAATTGTCAGAGCCTACCAGGCGGACCTGCCTTTCGTGCAGACTGACGGGCCTCTCGTGCGTCAAGTGGTTCTCAATCTTCTCACCAATGCGGTCTTTGCCATCGGGGAAAACGGAACCATCACGGTGGAGACGAGGAAGTCGGATGAGAACACCGTTGAGATTCTGGTGAAGGATACGGGCTGTGGTATTCCTCAGGAAGATCTCGGCAAGATATTCGACCCCTTTTTCACCACTAAGCCCCAGGGACAGGGCACCGGGCTGGGTCTGTCCATCTGCCACGGGATTGTGACGCGGCTTGGAGGGGAAATCCAGGTGGAAAGTGAAATGCAGAAGGGGAGTGTTTTCAAAATCTGCCTCCCCATCCGAAGCAAGAAAGGAGAAACTCGAGAATGACAGTGTCACCCAGGGTGCTGATCGTCGATGATGAGGAGAGATTCAGAACCACGCTCTGCAAGCTGCTCGTGGTCAAGGGAGTCGATGCCAAGGCGGTGGGGAGCGGCAAGGAAGCCCTGGCGGAACTGGACACCAACCCATACGATGTGGTTCTCCTGGATGTCAAGATGCCGGA
>CAZURN010000020.1:0-27498 GCA_964623165.1 uncultured Syntrophobacteraceae bacterium | reverse complement strand
CGGCTCTCCAGGCGGGCACAATGGTTGCCACGGTATAGGGGATCACCGTGAGGAAGAAAAGCGTGGAGATCTGATAGGGGCTGATAAACGGAGTGAGCGTGAACCTGGGATAGATCACCGACCAGCCCTTGAGGGCAGGCTCAAAGAGCATGGAAGAAGTGAAGTACACATGACCGTACGCCAGGAGTATCCCAAGAAAAAAAGCACAAAGGGATATCACCGCCCCCTCCCAGAACTTCATCAGAATCACGTCCGAGGTCTCCCATCCGAGCCCTTTCAGGATCCCGATTTCGCGCCGCTCCTCGGCGCTCAGACCAGTCGCCTTTTCCCAAGCAAGGATGATGAATGAGAGGACAACACCCGTAAGAACCACGATCACCAAACCACCCCGCCAGTTGAAAACTGCGTCATACGTTCTAAGAACCTCATCTCTGAGAATCGGCCGAGTGTCGGGCAAGAGCTGGGTGATCTTCGTGGCGATGGTGGGGAGTTCCCTGAAATTCCTCACTCGTAGGACCAAGTCCGTCGCATGCCCTTCCGGGTAATCGAAGAGCTGCCTGAAATCCTGTTCAGAGATGACGATCATGTCCGAATTAACGAGCTCGGACTCAGACGAAAAGACCTCCTTGATTCCAAGAAACAGGTATGAACCTCCGTAAGTCTTGAATGGAATGGTCCCCGTCTCCTCGGAGAGCAGGCTTCGGGCAACTCCCTTGCCCACGATGATGACCCCGCTGGTGTTGTGGACTTCAGGATTGACGACCAGTGTGTAGTTGGCTCCATTGGTGGGGTCAAAGTAATAGCCCCAAAGCCTGGCCTTGATGGACTGGACTCCCTTGATCTCCTTGATGGAATCCATATAGCTCAGGGGAATGAGATCATGCCTCCCTGCCACCAGCTTCTGAACCATCATTTCCGGAGCATCCTGGAGAACTAGGCTCGCTTCCCGTTTGAGGGAATGAGTGAGGAAAGTGATCGAGGCCACAAGGAACACCACAAACGAATACACCAGGACAAGGGAGATGTTCTTGCCCTTCCGTCTCAGGAGCGAGGACAAGGTAAAGTCGAGGATATGCCTGTGCTTCTCGACAACACGCATGGGCTCACTCGCGAACCTGTGGTCGAAGGTGGGGCGGCAGGGGCATGAAGGAACCGGACGGAAAATGCTCCAGGGACAAGGGACAAATCTGGAATGGAGTGTTCAAGTCGGCCGCCGTTGGGTGCCTCGTGTACCGCGCTTCGGTGAAAAGACAAAGGTCTTGGACTTCCAGTCTCCTCACCATTTCCCTCTTGAGATCGATGGCCCCTGCATCTCGTGCCTGCACCACCAACGAATGGACCAAGGCTGAAGCAAACAACGAGGCACAAACTCCAAGAAAAGCGAGAAATGGAGAGGATTTTCTCATACCATCAGTCAAGCCTCTTGATGACCTCGGGTGTGATCCCCTTGAATGGGAGAACTTCCTTGCCCATGTGGTCGAACATGAATTCGTTGGCGTCTTCGATATTGGAAAAAGGGATCAGCTCATGCCCCATCGGACCGTGAATCCGGCTCCCAATGACGAAGTGGGCAGTGGTGCCATCTATCGGCGTGAGACTGTAATAGTCCGTCACGTAGATCTTGGCCACCTCGGTCATGTCCCTCGACGGCGCGTACTTCTTCATCCCGAACATGAATTTGAACATGTCCTTGGTACCGTCGAAGAATAAGGTCGCGCCGTCCTTGAAAATCACTTGGGCGAGGAAGTCAACGTACTTGTGGACAAACATACCGCAAACCGGGCACTTGTCCTCCCTTGATGGCTGTTTGGGCTCAGGATCAGACGCAAACGCTTTCGAAGTCAGCATCAGGACCAATGAAAGAATGATCGCCGCTCTCTTCATGATTCACCCGATCCCCCCAAATGTTGCATTCCAGGATTGCCCACCACGGGTGGGTGACGTGTCCACAATGCGCAGAACACTTCACGGATGCTTGTGTTCCTGAGCTTTCTTCGCTTTTCGCTTCTCACGAACCATCTCGGTGTCGGCCCGCATGTCCTCATATGCCGCTTTCAAGGCCTCCTCATAACTGGCCAGCGTTCCACCGTTCTCTTTTATGAACTGCTCTGCATCCCCTCTCTTTTGAAATGCCCACTTTGCCCTGGCCGTCATTACTCCTGGTTTGTCCCCCCCGATGACCCAGATGGCCTTGGACGCATCAACGAGTTCCTTGGTCCCGTAGTCGGCAACGAGGACACTTGCAGGGGCTTTATCAAGATTACCGGCCAGATCGATGGCAGTGCAATGAATGCTGCAAGTGCCCACCTCCGATCCATCATCGTAACGGATCAGCATCCTGCTGTGGGCAAATTTCTCACGGTCCATTCCACAGTGTTTGCATGAAGCAATCTTTTGCGTGTCTTCCGCCGCCATGATCGATGGATTCCAAAAAATGTAAGATAACAGACCGAAAATCAAGGCAACAGAGCAACAAATGGTCTTCTTCATGGATGCGCCTCCTAAAAAGGTTTCTTGGGGAAAACCAGACCTACCGGCCATCTGGAAACTGCATGCCACCCCTCAGTTTCCCGAAGCAGACAAAGGCTTCGAGGTGACCCAAGCACAATAACCATTTGCGCTCCGCCGGCAAACCCTTTCTTGCAATCCTCCTCGTGACACCCGTCTTGATGGCCACCCGCTTTCGTTCTCGCCGATGACGGGATCCTGCTTCGGCAACCATGGCATTGTGAAAGCCATGGCCTGACCCAAAGTGTCCCGGAAGTGATAGGATCTGGCCCCATGTTTCTCCCCGGCGGTTCGGGCCAGTTTCAAAGCGCATTCAACCTGAGACGCCACCCTTCGCAACTGGTGCTCCTCCGCAGCCGTCCCCCTGCGTCTTCCTCCCCCGCTTCTCCTTGTTTCCTTCAGTGCCATTCTCTATAATTACTGAGCGTCGGGTTGCATAAGAGGATGAAATAATCCCCGCACCGTCATGTCTTGCGAGAGGCCCGCAGGTTCATTCCCTGGAACTTGCTCAAGGTTTTGGTCCGTCCTTGAAAGATGGAACGAACCTGGACTGTGGTTTCTCATTTCGGGCATGTTGGCGGGCGCAATGGGACTGATTGTGGGAAGGCTTGTCGAGGAACCGTGTGGGAGTCCAAACATTAGCAGGTCAGGCGCAGGCGCCTGTTCGGAACCATCGATTGGGTTCCGGGGAACCGACCCTTTTCGACGTGGAGCATTACCGCTCCAGGATGGTAAGATACCTTTCGGAAGGCAGAGAGGAGAATCGTCTCTTTTTCCAGGCGCTTGATTTCGCCCACTCACTCCATGCAGGCCAGAGACGCAGGTCTGGGGCACCGTACATCAGCCACCCCTGCGCAGTTGCTGAAATACTGGCCAGAGAGCTACACTTCCGGGATCCCTATCTTCTTGCCGCTTCCATCCTGCACGATGTGGTCGAGGATGTGGCCTCCATCCAGATTGAGGACATCGAGGAGGAATTCGGCCCCATTGTGGCCGAACT
Organism: uncultured Syntrophobacteraceae bacterium; assembly: GCA_964623165.1. GTDB lineage: Bacteria > Desulfobacterota > Syntrophobacteria > Syntrophobacterales > Syntrophobacteraceae > JAAYUJ01. The sequence goes on along the minus strand of CAZURN010000020.1, from coordinate 23,990 downwards.
TGTGGATGGGTGTACGAAATTGACACGCCAACACCTGGATCGGGCCACGCTTAAAGATCTCACCCACAGCAAGATCTTCCTGAGCGCCAGCAGACGATTGGGCGTCCTCATCATCAAACTTGCCGATCGACTTCATAATCTTCGCACCCTGCATTTTCTGCCTCACGCCAAGCGGCAGAGGATCGCCCAGGAGACCGTCGAGGTCTACGCGCCCATAGCCGCGCGGTTCAACATTTTTCCACTCAAGAGAGAACTTTACCACCTCGCTTTGTCCTTTTTGTATCCTAAGAAGAGCAAGAAGATTCTCCACCACATCAGGACCGTTCGCAATTCTTCCCAAGTGGCCGATATTGAAAAGAGCATTCATGAGGTCTTCAAGAACGCCCAGGTGGCCGCCGACATCCGGACCAGGACCAAAGGCCTTGGCAGTTATTACAACCACTTGAAAAAGACGATCGACATCACCAACGCGGAAAACCACGTGGATTTTGCCATCATCCTGCCCGACGAAGCCCCTCTTGAATGCTATACGGCGCTCGGTCTGGTCAGCACCAGCTTCTCTCCGGTTCCCCGGAGCCTGAGAGATTTTGTTGCAAATCCCAAGAACAACGGCTATCGGAGTCTGCACGTCCGTATCCTTGTTGGAACCCAGAACTACCTGATCAAGATTCGCACCCCGGAGATGGACAAGTGGGCAACCTATGGAATCGTGAGTGAATGGGACGCCCAGAAGCCCATGAGCGACGAACACTGGCAGGAGATCAGTGAATTGCTCAAAAACATCGGGGAATATGGCGGGGCCGCTCCCCAAAGAAAGGCGTTGATTCGCCTTTCGGAGTCGGAGGAGATATTCGCATACTCTCCCAAGGGAGACATCTACTTCCTGCCAAAGGGGAGCATCGTCCTTGATTTTGCCTACAGGATCCACTCGGAACTGGGGGATCATTGCGAGGCAGCCATCATCAACGGCGAGTGGGTTCCCCTCACCCGTCAGTTACAAGACGGGGACGTCGTCGAAATCCTCAAGACCGCCGATTCCGTAGCAGCAGACCCCGATCTGGAGGAGTTGTGCAAGACCCCGAAAGCACGCACTGCAATCAATAAGCATTTACAGCAAAAGCGCAGCCACTACGCTCAGGAGGTGGGAAGGCAAATTCTTCTCCAGGAAATCAGACGCCATAATCTCTCAGAATCCGTTCTCGAGGGTGAGAATATCCGCCTGGTTCTCGAATTCCTCAACCTCAAGGATTTATCCGATCTCTTTGTGAGACTTGGACAAGATCTCATCTCACCGCATCTCATCATGTACTACTTGACACCCAGGCCTGCGGAACCCGAGAAAGCCCAGATTCAGGACTCTGGGATGGGCGACCTCAACGAGCGAAATCTTCTCCTGGTGGCGGAACTGGATCGTGCGATTCACAAGTTTGCCAAGTGCTGCCGGCCTTATCCAGGCCAACAAGGGGTGTTGGCCACCCTGAGCGAGCGCGGCATCACCTTCCATCAGAGAGACTGTCAGGACGTATGGCTGCGCCACGATCTCCATCCACAACAACTTTTACAGGTCACCTGGAATGACCAGACCCGCTGGCGCCATCCTCTGACATTTCATATTGCGGTGAGCGAGGAAAACCTCAGGGACTTTCTGTCCAACCTTGCAACAATGCCCTCGGACGTTACCCTTCGAAAGGTTGAGAGTTCCTTCGACCGCCATGATCACCCCGTGGTTCAGCTCAGCGTCACTTTCCACGAGTATGATGAAGCTCGAGCCCTTTTTGGCCTTTTGCCGAAGGAGAAATTCGTCATCGAGTCATACTGGCGTGACGAAGCCCTGCGGCGATCGCATTTCCATACCTCCAGAATCCAAGTTGCTGAGTATTGACAACCCACTATTCCTCGGATGTTGTGGAAGCACACACAAGAGCAAACCCAACTGGATCTTCCCCTCCGGCAGTCAAACACCGTTGGGGCCATTCAGGTTACATGTATGGTGAGTCCATTCCAGCTCTTGCTTTTTTGTTGGATTGGTTTATTTTTTTCGGGCTACTGTGCATTTGTGTGAATGTTAAGGCAATGGCAAAGAGTTCGTGAACATTGGCTTTGCCTGGCATGACCATGGTCTGCCAACAACTGTTGGCATTGCATTTGGTGATGCGGCAGAGTGCGGCATTCTAAAGAGGAGTATGATCCAACATGAGGCAGCCTTTAAACAATCTTGCTAAGTCCCTGATTTTCGTTTTCCTCGCGGCTTTAATCTCGGCTGCCGCTCCAAGAGATGCGGCTGCCGTGTTCCCCAATTTCTCCCAGCAGGGGCCCCCGTCGTTCGCTGATTTGGCTGATGAGGTGAAGCATGCAGTGGTCAACATATCGACCACTCAGGTCGTCAAGGAGAACCCCATGCAACCTTTCATGTCCCCGAACTCTCCCTTTCGGGACTTCTTTGGCGACGAATTCTTCAAGCGATTCTTCGGTGACACGCCCCGTGGCGAATTGAAGACCAGCGCATTGGGTTCGGGATTCATTTACGATGAGGAAGGGCTCATCATCACCAATAACCACGTGGTGGAAAAGGCCTCGGAAATCAAAATCAAGATTGAGAGCGGCAAGGAATACGATGCAAAGGTTGTGGGGCGTGATCCCAAGACCGATGTGGCACTCATCAGGGTGAAGCCGGATTCTGAATTTCCCAAGCCCGCCAAGATTGGGGATTCCAACGCCATTCGGGTCGGAGACTGGGTCATGGCCGTGGGGAACCCTTTCGGCCTCGGCCATACAGTCACAGCTGGGATTATCAGCGCCAAAGGACGGGTCATCGGTGCGGGTCCCTACGATGATTTTCTTCAGACGGACGCGGCCATCAATCCTGGAAACAGTGGAGGGCCTCTCTTCAACATGAACGGTGAAGTGGTGGGACTCAACACCGCAATCGTCGCCCAGGGACAGGGCATCGGGTTCGCCATTCCCATCAACCTGGCCAATGATCTCATACCACAGCTCAAGACTGGAAAAGTGATACGCGGGTGGCTCGGTGTCATGATACAGGACATCACGCCTGAGCTTGCTGAGTCTTTTGGGATCAAGGAGAAGAAGGGTGTCCTACTGGGGGATGTCATGCAAGACAGCCCTGCGGAGAAGGCTGGCCTCAGGCGGGGGGATGTGATCACCGAGTTCAACGGCAAGGCCATCGACACTGCTCACACCCTCTCTCGCATGGTCGCCTCAACACCTCCCGATTCCAAAGTCACCGTGAAACTGATCCGGGATGGAAAGACTCAGAACATCACCATCACTATCGGAACCATGCCGGAGGAGGGTGAGCAGGCTCAGGTCACCAAGAAGGACTCCTCCTGGGGGTTCTCTGTTCAGAACATCACTCCCGAACTCGCCAAGCGGTTCAATTTGGACGAAAATGAACCTGGAGTCTTCATCTCCTCAGTACAGGCGGGAGGGCCCGCTTCCGAGGCGAAGCTTCGGCCTGGAGACGTCATCAAGGAGGTAAACCGGCAGAAGATTCAAAATGTTCGGGACTACACCCAGGCTCTCCAGAAGATGAAAAAGGACGAGTCACTCCTCCTCCTTGTCAAGCGCGGACAGAACACCTTCTACGTAGCCCTGAAACCCGGAGCCTCGTCGGAGGAAAACAAATGAGGCGTCCGTCCATGGACATGAAGTCACATGGAATGGCGCTCGGGAGTCCATGATGGCGCTAGAGTCAACCAATTGCTGGACCGGCTTCTTGCCGAGCGTTCCCGAAGAGGCTGTGAGCAGGGAAAAGGAGAAGGCGAGGGCCCTCAGAAAGACACAATGGTGGCAGCGAAAGATATCACGGGGCCAATGCCATTACTGCGGAAGAGTCTTCTCAGCCAATGACCTTACCATGGATCACGTGGTGCCCCTGGTAAGGGGAGGCACTTCCACAAGAGGAAATGTCGTTCCCGCCTGTAAGCATTGCAATAACCAAAAGAAATACCTGCTTCCAATCGAATGGGAAGACTATATCAAGAACCTTTCAGGCACCTTGGGTGCCGGGGAGCACTCGCACCGAGAAGGACGTGAGGACTGATCATATGGAGGCGTGCAAGGATTGTGAACTTGCTATTTACTGTTACTCTGAATCCAGCACATGGATCTTCCGCACAAAGCAGGAGATGGAGGAAAAAAAGACCGTCATCTGCAACTGCCCTAATTATGAGCGTATGCAGGTCACGCGCAAATCCTTGGAAGCAACTTCCCTCGGCAAACGATGATCAAGAGGGGCGAGCAGGTGGCATATCCTGAATTGACCTGCTCGCCATTCTCCCCTCCAGTATGCTTCCCTGATAGATTAGGTGAACATGTTGATCTTGCAGTTTCTGGCGTGCTTCAGATAGTCCACGGCGGTCTGGACCTCCACTCCATCCACAAAATCGTCTTCTTTTAGACCCATCATATCGATGGTCATCTTACACGCGACGAATTTCACCCCTTCCAATTGGGCCACTTCCATGAGTTCATCCAGGGATGGAATTCCAGCTTCCTCAATCTGCTTTCGCATCATGCGCGTCGCTACGGCGGACATCCCCGGAATCGCTCCCATGGTGCCGGGAGGAATAAATCTACATCTGGCCGGTCCTCCCTTGCGGAGGACATTGATCCCCATGAACGTGTAAAAGATCGTCGCATCCATGCCCAATCGTCTGGCATTGATCGCAAGGACAAGGGCCGGATAGGCTCCGTCCAGGGTATCCCGACTGCAAATGAAGGTGCACATTTCCTTGTTGTTCGCATTCTCCATCTTCTGTTCCTCTGGTTCTCAGGTTGGTGCTGTTCACTGTAGGCTTCCATACAAACCCAAGGGCGGGAAATCAGTCCGAATCCTCCCCACTTTCTCCCTGCCGGCTGATACAATGAATGATCTTCACAACGTTGAAGTTGGCAATCCAGTAATAAACGAGGTTCCCTTCCCTCCGTGATCCGAGGATTCCTTTCGACTTCATGAGATTGAGCTGTTGCGACATGGTGGGCTGGGGGGTGTCCAGGCTCTGTGTGAGTTCAGTCACCGTCTTCTCCCCAGATTCCAGCAGATCAATGATTTGCAGGCGTAGAGGATGGGCCACCGTCTTCAGAATCTCGGCAGCCTTTTCCAGGTGTTCAGTTTGTATGGTTCGCCTGGAGTATGTTTGCATCATTCGCCCCTTCCTGGCATGATGATCTATTAGCAATAATCATATTCTAATATTTCTATATGTCAACTATTGAATTTCTTTTGTGCGGCTTTGCTCTCGCTTTCCCATGACTCGAAACGAGAAGACGCAGGGAGTAGAGGGATCGTCACCACAAAAGCAGATGGAAGAGAGTCCTGACTCGAGTTGGTCTTGGTAAGATCTCATGAACTTGGGAGTCATGATCTCAGAAAAATGTCCTACTCCAATCGTCAGGGGTGAACCGGAATGCAGCCCGTTCAAACTCATCGGGACCCACGTGCCCTGCGCCTGCCCTAGACCCTCCATCCAGGGTTCACCGGGGTGAGGTGTGGCGTGCCTCGTTCAAATGGGCAGTGTAGTGGGTTGGGGATGTTATTCGATCGGATTGGGTTACCCGGTGAGGGCAAGTTCAAGCCAGCCTCTAACGATGACCGGATAGGCCGGATCCGTGATGCATGCTGCCTTGGAACGACCCTGGAGAGAGTCGCAGCGCACATGACCTGCGGCCAGCCAATTGATGGTCTGGGCGTAGAGAGCGTATTCGAGTTGAAGTCCGCGCTGCCGAATGCTTTCCAATGAGTCCTCAGGCCAGATGGGATAGACCGCTTGCGCAATGATGGGACCGGAGTCTTCACCTTCATCCACGAAGTGCACCGTGACCCCTCCCCAACGGCATCCGTAGGCAAAGGTGTCCTCGTAGCCGTGCTGGCCAGGAAAAGCGGGAAGGAGGGCGGGATGAATGTTGATGACCCGCCAATGTTCACCACCCTTGTAATGATGGATAAAGAAGGGCGTGACCAACCGCATGTACCCTGCAAGACACACGAAATCAGGCCGAAAGCGATCCAAAACGCTGATGATCTCACATTCGGCGGACACAAGGCGGCTCAGGCGAAGGAGCCTCTTTCCCTTGTCGGGTTCCCGGAGTATCTTCTGAGCTCGATCCACAGCATCCAGGTCAAGAAACGGGATCTGGTCCTGCACGCTGCTTGGATCAGCATGCCCATGTGCCCTATAGTCCACAACGAAATTTGGGATGCCCGCTTTGGCTGCACGCTCGAGGCCATACGCACCGGGGCGGTCGCTGACCACTACGACCACCTCCCCCGCCAATTCCCCTGATGCGGAACGGTCAATCAGAGATTGAAGATTTGTACCGCCTCCTGAGACGAGCACAGCCAACCGCAGTTTCTTTGTCAATCCCGTCATCTTTTCGCACCTGCAACAAGCCTATGGCCCAATGCTGCCCATGCTCCACCGGGTTTCTTGAATCGGCTGAGTCCTCTGGGTCTATATGGCCCATAAAGCGGGGCGCCCTCCAGGGATTTCCCCTCTGTCTCTGCCTCATCCGAAGCTGCGGTCAAAGCGGTGTAGCCTATCGCCTGGTGCCTGTTCACTTTTTGGGGCCCTCGAGCGGTTGATGCTACACCTTCAACTCTGCTCCATGCCATCTGGAACGCGACTCCGTATGAGCGGCTAGAAAAAATAGTCCACCGCGTTGCGAAAAAGCATGATCCCTTGACCTTCCTCCGGAAATGATCGCCCTTCCCGCTTGCACCGCTCCTTCGTGAGCGTCCAGTCGGGATGGTTCGACCAGTGATTGAAGGCCTCAGGATGAGGCATCAATCCGGCGATTCGCCCCGTTGGGTCACAGATCCCCGCAATATCGTCCACAGAACCATTGGGGTTCAAAGGAAACTCTCCCCGTGCCGGATTCCCATCAGGATCGGCGTAGCGAAGGAAAACCTGGCCATTTCCGATCAGACGGTCGATCACCGTTGCTTCCGCGTAGAATTTCCCCTCCCCATGGCGAACAGGCAGTTCGAGTGTCTCAATGCCCCGGGTCAAGATGCATGGGGACTTTTCGTTCACCATCAGGTGGACCCACTGGTCCCGGAAATTGCCACAGTCATTGTGTATGAGGGCCACTTCTCTGGTCAGCTGACCTGGAGACATAGCAGGCAAGAGTCCCAAGTTAACGAGCACCTGGAAACCGTTGCAGATTCCGATGACCACCCCTCCCCTCTCAACAAACTGAAGCAGTGCGTCTCCAAGGCGATTCTTCAAACGTAAGGCCATGATCACCCCGGCACCGTGATCGTCTCCCCATGAAAACCCGCCCCCCACGACCAGGATCTGAAAATCCCGGAGATTCCGTTCACCCCACACGAGGCTGTTGAGATGGATCCTCTCCGTCTTGGCGCCGGCCAACTGCAGGGCATGAGCTGTCTCCAGGTCGCAGTTCAACCCGAAACCAGTCAAAACGAGTGCTCTAACCAGGCTCATGAGTCACTCCGATGATGATTCACTGTCTCTTTCCAGGACTGCCTGAGCAGGGGAATTGGTGCCCGAAGCAGTGTCTTTCGTTCCAGGCCAATGATTTCCAGTTCTGCTGCCCCGTGGACCTCTCCCACTAGACCAAGAGGCAAACCTTGCAACATGTTCTCGAATTCCTGCCCCTTCTCAGGGGGCACGGTCACGAGAAATCGCCCGCAGGATTCGCTGAAAAGGACTTGATCGTTGCGCAGTGGTTTGTCCACGACCACTCTTGAAAGATCCAGCTTAACACCCAAGTCACCGCCAAGGGCGGAGAGCACAACATGAACCGCAAGTCCGCCGCGGGTGATGGCATGACAGGACGCCGGCAGCCCCGCTCTTACCGCATTTTCCAACGCTCCATATAGAACGAGGTTAGTCCCGGGATCCACCTTGGGGACGTTCAGACCCGTGTAACCCAGCATCTCGTAATATTCAGACCCACCGAGCTCATTGCGGGTCACGCCGACCACGTACACGAGATCCCCGGGATTCTTGAACTCCATGCTGAGGCATTGGGCAATGTCCGGAACAATCCCCGTAGCCGTGAACTGCATGGTGGGAAGCCCTGAGACCTTGTGGCGCTCTCCGAAATCGCCGGGGAGGTGGCCATCCACATACATGCTGTCCTTTCCAGAGAGGAGGGGAATACCATACGCGAGACATGTATCCCTAAGCGCCCAGTTAGCACGAACCAACTGTGCGGCCTTGTAGTCACTATCCGGATTCTGGGCGGGATCATGCTGGATGCTGGGCCAGCAGAAATTGTCCACGCCGCCGATTTCATCCAGCCTGGCCCCCACGGAAAGAAGACGTCTCACGGATTCGTCGATGGTTGCAGCAACCATGTGATAAGTATCAATGAGAGAGTAAGTGGGGTGGAGGGCCTGGGTCACCGCCAAGCCCCGCTGGCCCCCGAGAACAGGTCTCAGCACGGCTGCATCCCCAGGCACATCGCGTTTCCGTCCCACAAAGAACTTCAACGCGCTCGTCCCCTGAACCTCATGGTCATACTGGCGCTGGATCCATTCCCGCGAGCAGATGTTGGGGCGGCGCAGAAGACGGTGGATCAGCGCACCGTAATCGTCGGGTTCTCCGAGCACCGGCTCCGCGAGACCACGCAATTCAGGGGGGGACCAGCGTGCCTGGAATTCCCACTGGGGGAAATCCTCCGCGAAAAAGCTCAAATCGAGGTAGGCACAGGTCTTTCCTTGGTAGGTCAGATGAAGCCTTCCACTGTCGGTGTAGTGTCCGATGACGGTGCTCTCCACCTCATGCATTCTGGAAAGGTCCATGAAGCGTTGAAGCTTGTCTGGGTTCACCGCCACGGTCATTCGCTCTTGGGATTCGGACACCCATATTTCCCATACATCCAGGCCTTCATATTTCAGGGGTACCTTGTCCAGCTCAACATAGGCCCCACCAGCGAACCGTGCCGACTCTCCGACGGAGGACGAAAGCCCTCCTCCTCCATTGTCCGTGATGAAGCTGATCAACCCCTCGTCTCTCGCATCCAGCAGGAAGTCGTGCATCTTCTTTTGAGTGTACGGATCCCCGATCTGCACATGTCCAGCCGGTGTATGTTCAGAGTATGTCTCACTGGAGGCGGTCACTCCGTGAATTCCATCCTTGCCGACCCGGCCTCCGCACATGAGGATGCAATCCCCAGGCTCGGGGCATTTCTCGTCGGTCCTTTTGCCGCCGATTTCCCTCGGCATGATACCGAGGGAAGCCACAAAGACCAGGCATTTACCCAGATAGGACGGGTGATGAAAGAGGTTTCCGAAAGGAGTGGGGACCCCGTGCTTGTTCCCCCCATCCTTGACCCCTTCTACAACCCCGTCGAGAAGGCGCCGGGGATGAAGGTGGGGCCTCAGAGGTCCATCATATTCCCTGGGACCGACGCAGAATCCGTAGAGGCCAGCGAGCAACCTAGCCCCTTTGCCGGTTCCCATGATGTCACGGTATATCCCAACGATTCCGGTGAGGGACCCTCCATAGGCTTCCATATTGGAGGGACTGTTGTGGGTCTCACCGGTGATGGCGTAGTTGTGTTCTTCATCGAACCGGGCAACCCCCGCATTGTCCCAAAGGACCGACACCACCCAGTCCTTCGCCTCCTGAATGGCAAGCGTCGGGGCTTCAATGCATGTCTTGAAAAGATTGTCGATGGTTTCCCTTCTCCCCGTCGAGGCGTCCTCGTAGTGAAATCGCCCGCGGAAGGTGTTGTGGTTGCAGTGGTCGCTACGAGCCTGGGATATGGCCTCCAGCTCAACGTCAGTCGGGGCCGAAAGACCGACCTCCAGTCGCTTCCGCAACACCTCCCCGCGCATGAAGTAATCCCTGATTATGGGGATGTCCCTTGGGTTGAGAGCGAGATTGCGTTCCTTGCTCAACAGGGCAAGGGCTTCGTCGGATGGAATGGGCATCTCTGTAACCGACGGTTCGTGGGACAGGAACACCTTCGGCACAATGACACCCAAGCCCTTCCGGCGATCCCATTGTGATTGGTGGACGACTCGCCATTGCTGGATGATGTCGTTCGCCAGCAGTTCCCGGGCGACGGTCTCCGCCTGCCATCTCTCCAGAGAAGAGCCCACAAGCAGGAAGAGCTTGGAGGTGTATGCGGCCTTCCCGGGGCCGAGGGGCCTGCCGAGCGTATCGCTTATCGCCTCCATGGCCACGCTACCCGCCGTGTCCCGCACCCCCGGCCGAAAACCCACCCAGATGGCCCAGTCGAACTCGGCGGCAAGGGTCTCAAATGAGGATTGCTGGGTCACCGGATTGGTGAAAATATCCTTCCGCACCGTTTCAAGCTCAGTTTCAGATAGATCGGCATCCAGGGTGAGCACATGGATCACTCGAGCCTCCGGGACCTCCCAGCCGAAATAGTCGCGGATCTTCTTGCAGAGTCCAGCCCCTTCGGGGTCGAAAAGTTCTGGCTTGAGGCCAATTTCCAATTTGACAGCCATGGTGAAATTCCACCTCAATTAAAGCAGAAGTTTGACTCCTATCGCGATGAGGATCACTCCGCCAACAGTTTCCATTCGCCTGCCGAAAGCTGCCGAGAGACGATTGCCCAATTTCATGGCGGCCCACGTCATGACGCAGGCAGTGACTCCAATGCATACCGCCGCATGGAGGAGGCTTTGCTGCAACATGCCCAGGCTGAATCCGACACCAAGGGCATCCATGCTGGTGGCCAGGGAGAGCATGACCAGATTCACCCCTCTGGTGGGATCGGGGCAGTTCTCGGCTTCCTGGAATGCTTCGGGCCGCATGCTTTCATGAATCATCTTTCCACCGATGAACAATAACAGGCCGAAAGCCACCCACGGCCCCCACTGGCTCGCGAACCCGACGATGCTCACCCCAAGGAACCAGCCAAGGAGAGGCATAAGAAACTGAAAAAGGCCGAAGTGGAATGAGAGACGAAAGATCTGCCGTGGGCTGCAAAACCTCGTGCCAACCCCCATGCCCACTGCAAAGGCATCACATCCGAGGGCCACAGCCACCATGAATATCTCAACCGGTTTCAATCAGGCCTTCCAAAAATCGACACGGTCCAGCGATAGGCCGCGCTTCGGAGAACTCATCGATCTCCTGTTAAAGGTCTCTCCAGTTCCCGCCTCAACCAAGTGGTCAGCCCGTTTGGAATTCCCGCTTGAGCCAGCAAAACGGAAGGGAGAGGTGTCACCGTTCATCGTGGCGTAAAGATGGGAATCAAGGTCTGGTTTGAGGAAGACAAAGCTGCGACCTTTGAATGTTCGCATCGAATGTGAGGAGGCTTCGGTGGGCAACACCGTAAGATCAGAAACGTCGGGACATACTGCCATGATCGGCATCCCATTGCAGACCGATCTGCTCGCCCCATCAGGTATAATAGCAGCCGAAAATACTCCCCTGGGTGTCGAATTGCTCGGCCAACTCGGCAAGGAGCCTCTCCATGTCCCGATCCACATTGTAGAACTTCACCCCCATGGCGCGAGGCGACAATGTATCGGCCGGGCCATGGATGTTTGTCCACACCACTTCTCCTTGAAGGTCGATGATGTTCTTGAATCCTGGAAACTGCAGACTGAGCCTGACCTTGGTGTTCAAGGGGGCCGGCTGGGGACAATGGACAAGAATCCCCCTTTCATTGAAGTGAATGGAGGTTCCCTTGAATGCCTGCTCTTCGATGTAATAGGTGACCTGGCAAGGAGAGCTTTTATCCAGTGCTTCCGGCCTTGGCGCCTGTTGGTCCTTGTCTACCATGCCTTCTTTCTATCACCTCAAGCGGGCATCAAATTCCTTGATCACCTTCTCAACCAACTGGCGGTGAAGCATATTCACTTCCTCGTCAGTGAGGCTCCGGTCCGGGGCCCTGTAGACCAGCCTGAATCCAAGACTCCTCTTCCCCGAACCCAACTGAGGGCTCCTGTATACGTCGAAAACCTCTACGCTTTCCAGGAACGCAATCTGCTGCCCCTGAATGTAATCCAAAGGCGCTTGAACAGGGACACGTTCATCCACAACGAGAGCAATGTCCCTTACAATGGATGGAAACTTGGGCAGCGCCGTGAAAAAAGGATGTGGGGCGCGCCTAGCATAGATCCTATCGAAATCAAGCTCAAAAACATGAACGGTTTTTTTCAGATCGAATGCATCAGTCACTGAGTCCGACACCCTGCCAAACCAGCCCATCACATCTCCTCCACAGGTCACGGACGCCGAGCAAGTCGAATCCAGATAGGGCGGTAAACCTTCGGTCCGATACTGAACCGCATTGATCCGGAGAAACCGCATGATTTCTTCCACCACGCCTTTCACATCCGTATAGTCCACTTCCTCCTCCGAACCATAGAGAAGGTCCGGGTTTCGTCTTCCCGCCATTACACCAACCAATTGATGAGGTTCTTCCGGCAGGGGCTCTCCTTGCTTGGGTAGGAATACCTTGCTGAGTTCAAACAGTCGAAGATCCTCGTTTCCATGGTCGAAATTCTGGCGCGCCGCCTGGAGAACACCCGGCACCAAGCTTGTTCTCATAACCGCGAGTTCTTCGCTGAGGGGATTCTTGATACGAACGGGGCGAAGCCTCGCATCGTCGTCCGGATAGCCCAGCCTTCGGAGGGAATCCAGACTGATGAATGAATAGGTGATCAATTCAAAGAATCCCATGGCCTGCAGTGCGCTCTTCAATTCACCGCGGCACTCCAGGTGAGGATTTGGCTCCACTGAGACAACCTCCCCCTTGGGCGTGGTCACAGGGACTCGATCGTATCCCATCACCCTCACCACTTCCTCCGCCAAGTCCACCTCCCGCGTCACATCACCTCGGAATGATGGAGGGCGCACGACAAGCGTTTCATCAGCGAGGGATTCAACCTGCATTTCGAGCCTTGCAAGGGCCTCGGCCATCTGTGCCGCAGTCAGATCCGTCGCAAGAAACCGATTCGTCCGAGCCACCCTAAGGGGAATGCTTGGAACCGATATTGGATTGGGATACACATCGATGCTCCCCGCCGCGACTTCTCCCCCGGCCAGTTCGCACATGAGTTGAGCGGCACGGTCCAGGGCTCTGAGCACACCGTCGGGATCCACTCTCCTTTCGAACCGATACGCGGATTCCGTCTTCAGACCGAGTCTCTTGGAACTCCTCCGAATGGAGAGAGGATTGAAATAGGCACTTTCGATGAGCACACGTCTGGTCTCCGGAATGATCTCTGAATCGAGCCCGCCCATAATTCCAGCAATGGCAACTGGGCCAGCACCGTCGCAAATCATCAGCGTGTCTTCGAACAGAGTGCGTTCCACCCCATCCAGGGTTGTGAAACACTCGCCGTGCCGGGCAAGGCGCACTACGATGCGATGCTCTCTAAGCCGGTCATAGTCAAAGGCATGGAGTGGCTGACCAAGTTCCATCAGCACGAAGTTGGTCACGTCGACGATGTTGTTGATCGACCTCAAACCTACGGAATGGAGCCTTTGGCGTAGCCAGTCGGGTGAAGCACCCACCTTGATGCCTTGCACCACGCGGGCTGCATACCGGGGACAGCCGTCAGGGTCATCGATGGTGACAGAGGTGAGGGTTTCAACGGGCGGACCCACCTCATGAACCTGAGGTTTGGGATAGCGCACGACGCCTTTGCACAGGGCGGCCGACTCCCTGGCTACACCGATAACGGAAAGACAATCCCCCCGGTTCGGTGTCACGCCGATCTCCAGTATCACATCCTCCAGGTCGAGAGCCTCACTGATCGGAACTCCGGGCGCCACTTGCACCGGAAGCTCCCAGATACCGCTTTCGTCGGGACCCAATCCCAATTCCTTCTGGGAGCACAACATGCCTTGGGACAATTGGCCTCGAACAGTGGTTTCTTCAATACTCCACCCACCTGGCAGCACCGCACCGGGAAGCGCGAGCGGGACCATGGCACCCACGTGCAGATTCGGGGCCCCACAAACGACCTGGCAGTCCAAGGCCCCCGTGGAAACCTTGCACAGTTGCAAACGATCAGCATTGGGATGTGGCTCAACACGCTCAAGCCTTGCCACAACTACATGCCGCAGGGATTCCGCCGTCTTGCGCACACTCTCCACTTCGAGTCCCGCCATCGTCAACCGGTGTGACAGTTCCTCCACGGAGATGGGAATATCCACATAGTTGCGCAGCCATTTGAGACTGATGATCATCCTTTCGACCTCTCGCTCGTGCCGCCCTGTGGCAGATGAACTCAGAAGAATTCGTCCATTTGAGCCTTGTCAATCACCAGAGGGTGAAAAGCTCCTGCCTTGCCCAAGCCGCTTCATTCCGCAAGACCTTGATCCACCCTCTTCCTCCCTGAGCATTGCGAAACCCGAGGGTGCTCGCCATGAGGTTCTCATGGAGTGAGGTGCTTATGGGGGAAAGGCAGGGGTAACAGAAACCTTTTCTTTGTTCTGGTTCTGACGGAAGGTTTGTTAACGTGTGACGAGAAGGGAGCAGACCTTCGCTGGGTTCTGTCAGAATTGTTTCAAGAACCTCAAATCGTTCTCGAAGAACAACCTTAGATCGTCGATCCCGTATTTGAGCATGGCGATCCGTTCGATGCCCATGCCGAAAGCAAAGCCGGAAACCGTCTCCGGATCGTATCCAACCATTTTGAAGACTTCCGGGTCCACCATTCCAGATCCCAGGATCTCCAACCATCCCGTCTGAGAGCATACACGGCATCCATCTCCTCCGCACATCACACATTGGATGTCCACTTCCGCGCTGGGTTCGGTGAATGGAAAAAAGCTGGGACGAAAACGCAACCCGACGCCATGGCCAAACATCTGATGCACAAAGATGGTGAGGATCCCCTTGAGATCCCCAAAAGAGATGCCATCCCCCACCATCAGTCCCTCAACCTGATGGAACATGGGCGTGTGGGTGACATCCGAATCGCACCGATAGGTTCTACCCGGGGCAATCACCCGGATGGGCGGTTGCCGCTTCTCCATGACCCGGACCTGGAGCGGGGAGGTATGGGTACGCAGGACCACATCGTCTGAGACATAAAAGGTGTCCTGCATGTCCCTGGCCGGATGGTCCTTGGGAATGTTGAGTGCCTCGAAATTGTAATAGTCCAACTCAACCTCGGGCCCTTCGACGATCTCAAACCCAAGTCCGTGGAAAATCTTTGATATTTCGAGACTGACCTGGGTGATGGGATGCAACTTGCCTCTGGCAGGACGCCTGCCTGGAATGGTCACATCAAAGAACCCGTCCCCCGTGGATTGCTCTCGCTTCACCTCGCCCAAGGCACGCTCAAAAAGATCTTCCAGCCGCTCCTTGGCCTCATTGAGCAGCTTGCCCCACAAAGGCCGCTCAGTCGCTGACGCCTCCCCCATCCTCTTGAAGAGTTGAGCAAGATCGCCCTTTCTGCCCAGATAGCGTACCTTCAGCTGCTCAATTGCCTTCAGGTCGTTTTCAGTGGAGGAAACCGCACGTGATGCAGCATCGAGTAATCGCCGTACTTCTGCTTCCATGACCTATACCGCTTCTTTTGCGATCTGAGCCAACCGTGCGAACGCCTCCGGATCACTCACAGCCAGTCCAGCCAGCACCTTTCGATCCAGTTCCACGTTGGCCTTCTTCAGCCCACTCATGAATCGAGAATAACTGAGATCGTGCTGTCTCGCCGCCGCGTTGATCCGCATGATCCAGAGGCTCCGGAAAGTCCTTTTCTTCGCCCTGCGATCACGGTAGGCGAACTTCAGGGCGCGATCAACCGTTTCTTTGGCGCTTCTCAGCAGGGTACCACGACCGCCGCGATAACCCTTCGCCATATCCAGAACCTTCTTGCGACGTTGGCGCGATTTGACTGCCTTCTTCACCCGTGGCATGGGTATTCACTCCTTCTGCTGCAAAGAACTTGCGGGAATACTCTCTAAAGATAAGGCATCATCCGTCTGAGGGCTCTCACGTTGATGGCATGTGCCAAGGTGGTCTGTCGGAGCCTCCGCTTCCTGTCAGCGCTCTTCTTCGTGAGGATGTGACTCTTGTTGGCCCGGCCCCTCAGGATCTTGCCCGTTCCTGTCGCCTTGAAACGCTTTGCTGCGGCTCGATTGGTCTTGAGCTTAGGCATTCCTACCTCCAGTGGTTGGCATGACACAAAAAGACCAGAAGGACGTGCGAGGGAGGGGAATCACCCATGGCGGCATCTCCGATGTCCTGATCTCCTGTTGCAGCCCATCGGGAGCCGATCAACGCAACCACCCCAAGCCGACGGGCCACAAGCGGCCATGCGCTCTCAGCCCCCCAGCACTGATTCGATCAAGATTCGGGGATTCGCCTCTCCAGCACTTACCTCTGGCTTCGCTGTACTGCGATAAAGATAAATATGAAAGGCGGAGTTTATTGGGCTTTTGAAGCCGTGTCAAGGTTTTTCAGGTTCTGCGTTCATGCCTTGGGAGCAAGGATCATGATCATGTTGCGGCCTTCCATCTTGGGGGACTGCTCCACCATGGCATCCTCCTTGAGCTCTTCTTGGATTCGCTGAAGGACCTTCATGCCTTGGTCGGCATAGGCGATCTCACGCCCGCGGAACATGATAGTCACTTTCGCCTTGTCCCTTTGAGCCAAGAACCTCTTGATGTGCTTGATTTTTACCAGAAGATCATGTTCATCGGTCTTGGGGCGGACTTTCACCTCCTTGACCTGGATCACGGTTTGCTTTTTTTTCGCCTCTTGGGAACGTTTGCTTTGCTGGTATTTGAACTTGCCGTAATCCATGATCTTGCAGACAGGAGGCTCCGCGTTTGGTGCAACTTCCACCAGGTCAAGCTCATCCAGCGCAGCTTGCTCCAATGCCCTCTTCAGGGCAAGGACTCCCAGTTGCTGACCATCCTTTCCAATCACGCGGACTTCCTGGGCCCTGATTTTCTCATTCACATTGACCTGTTTTTCCAGAACCGACCCTCCTTCCTGAGTTGCCATTGAGAAGTGCGGAACCCCTTAGACACTCCCGAGTCCCACGCGTCCCCTTGTCGCCTCACGGCATTCCTTTTCAAGCATTTCGGAAAATTGCCCGGAGGTCATAAGATCCAACTGAGTCCCGTCTCTTCGACGCGGCCTCACACCCCCGGCGGCCACTTCGCGGTCCCCGATCACCAGCATATAGGGAACCTTCTGCAACTGTGCCTCTCTGATCTTGTAGTTGAGCTTCTCGTTGCGGTCATCCAGTTCGATTCTGACTCCAGCGGCTTTCAGTTCCTCATACACCGATCGGGCAAATTTCAGCTGGTTATCGGTCACGGTCATGAGCACTGCCTGGACCGGAGAGAGCCACACGGGAAATGCTCCGGCGTAATGCTCCACGAGAACTCCAAAGAAACGCTCAATGGCTCCAAGAATGACCCTGTGCAACATGACCGGCCTGTGACGCTGACCGTCAGACCCCACATAAGAGAGGTCAAACCGCTCAGGCAGAGTAAAATCACACTGTATGGTGGCGCATTGCCATCGCCGCTCCAAAGCATCACGCAGCTTCACATCGATTTTGGGTCCGTAGAAGGCACCTTCCCCCTCGCACACACTGTATGGAATGGCCTTCCCTTCCAGGGCTCCCATGAGGGCCTTGGTAGCCCTGTCCCAATCCTCGACGCTCCCAATGGACTTCTCGGGACGAGTGCTGATCTCCATTTCATATGAGAAGCCGAAAATGCCCATCACTTCAATCACGAAATCGATGATGCCCTGGATTTCGTCGTTCAACTGCTCAGGCATACAGAGGATGTGAGCATCGTCCTGCGTGAACTGCCGAACCCGAAGCAGGCCATGCAGGACCCCCGACTTCTCATGGCGATGGACCGTGCCCAACTCGAAATAGCGCAACGGCAGATCTCGGTAACTCCGCACTCGGGACTTGTATATGAGCATGTGAGACAAACAGTTCATGGGCTTGATGCCGTAGGACTGTTCGTCTATCTCGGTAAAATACATGTTTTCCCTGTAATTGTCGAAGTGCCCGGACCGCTTCCACAGCTCGGTCTTCAGCAGCGTGGGTCCACACACAATGTGGTAGCCCCTTCTCAAGTGCTCGCGTTTCTCAAAAGTCTCGAGAATATGACGGATCATGGCTCCCTTGGGGTGGTAAATGACCATGCCCGCCCCCACTTCATCACTGAAGCTGAAGAGATCCAGTTCCTTCCCTAGGCGCCGATGATCCCGGCGCTGAGCCTCCTCCAGGAACCGTAGGTATTTCTTCAGACCGTCACGATCAGGAAATGCCGTGCCGTAAATGCGCTGGAGCATGGGGTTGCGCTCATCGCCCCTCCAATAGGCGCCAGCAATGCTCGTCAGTTTGAATGCCTTGAGGAAGCCGGTGTGGGGGATGTGCGGCCCGCGGCACAGATCGATGAAGTCGCCCTGCTCATAAAAGGAGACCACTGGGTCTTGGAAGCCCTCAATCAACTCAACCTTGTATTGTTCCCCACGTTCCCGGAATATCTTTATCGCTTCGTCCCGCTCCACTTCGCGTCTGCGAAAGGTCAACTTCTGAGAGATGAAATCCGCCATTTTCGATTCGATGCGTTCAAGATCCTCGGGGCTGAAGGGCCTTTCGACGTCGAAATCGTAGTAGAATCCGTTCTCGATGGCTGGCCCGATGGCCACCTTCGCCCGCGGGAAAAGGGTTTTAACCGCCTGGGCCATCACATGGGCAGCACTGTGCCGCAGAATCTCCATTCCCTCCGGAGAATCCGTCCTGACTCCTTCAATGGTCGCATCCTCCTCGACCGTTCCCGAAAGGTCGGTCAACCGGCCATTCAGCCTGGCTGCAATGAAGCCGTCCTTCGATCCGCCCGACTGTGACTTCAGGACATCCTCCACGGAAATCCCTTTGGGGAATTCCTGGCGAGCACCGTCCTGGAATGTCAAGATGACTCTTTCGGAATCCATGCTCATTTCCACAATCCCATCTCATGAGTGAAAAGCGAATACACCGCAAGAACCCCCGCTCAACCCGCGCCTTCGCTCACTCCATGGCCATTCGTCATGACATTGTCAAACAAAAAGGGCACCTGCCTCGAAGAGATGGAAGATGCCCTTTTGATGCGAGTCTGCCTCTTGGTAAAGCGATTCTTCTCAGGTGCTTCCTAACTCCTACAGCCAACGCGGCGTCTCACGCAAATCGTGTGGATGCTGATTGATCTGCCCTCGAAGTACCCGGGGGATCGAAAGTGGTAGGCACGGGCGGTTTCGAACCGCCGACTTCTACCGCGTCAAGGTAGCGCTCTCCCACTGAGCTACGTGCCTAAGAATTGATTGACTCTATAACGGTCTGAAAAAACCATGTCAAGAAAAATACCGGCAAACAACAATTCATTGCGACCCAGCCTGGCAACCTTTTACCCATTGTCCGGAACCATCCCCATCCAAATCCTGCCAGCAAAATTCCTTTTCAATTTGGCTTGCTGAACCACCCCGCCTCCAGGAGACGAACCCCCACCGTGATGTAATGGATGCCGCTCACCACGGAAAGCGCAGCAGTGACTACAAACACGACGGAGAGCACCCATGCCGGGATCGGCACGATGGAAGTGGCCAGCACGAGCAGTATGGTGAACAATTGAAACAGGGTGGTCAATTTGCTCACCGCAGTGGGCCTGATCTCCACGCGAACCTGAAAGAAGCAAAGGGTCATGAGTCCGAGGAGAATGACGGCATCGCGGCTCACCGCAATGATGACGAGCCAACTGGGAATCAGTCCAAGATGCCCAAGCAGGACAAAGCAGCTCACCAGGAGCAGCTTGTCCGCCAGAGGATCCAGGTATGCACCCAGCTTGGACTTTTGTTGAAACATTCGCGCGATGAAACCGTCCAACCCGTCCGTGATGCCTGCCACGAAAAAGACGACCAGGGCATGATCGATTCGGTTGTTGAGGAGAAGCCAGACGAGGTAAGGGGTCAGGAAGATACGAACGAATGTGAGAAGGTTAGGGACAGTCATGTTCACTGATTCGTCCCGTGCATTTCCGATTGCACGATCGTCAGGTTGAGGATGTTTCCGTCCGGCGATGGGGCTTCAACCCTCAGAGTCGCGTTTCCCTGCAGGTCAAGACCATTCAGAGAGAGCAAAGCCCCTTTGTCAACCCCCTGAAGCTGCACAATCCCACCGTCCTTGCCGAAACGCAAGCCCAGAATCTGAATCGAGCCGGCCTTCCTCCGAATGACGCCTTCGATCTCCTCCCAGTCCGCTTGCGGCTGCCTGGAACGCACTCGGAGGATCAGACCTTCTCCCCTGGGAAGGTCTTTCAGAGCCTCGTCACCGGATTCCCCACCTCGTCGGTCCTCAGCGCCCGAGTCGACCTGGCCGAGCATGCGGTCAACCTGCGGCACCGTCAGTGCGGCCAGTTCCATGGCCTTCTCCTCAGCCGTTTCCGCATCGACGGAGAGTTCCTGCTTCAAGTTCCCCACCTCCTTCGCCAAAGCGACGTGGAACACAGCAAGATCTGCCGTGAGCCGTTCACCCCCATCCGGACCCTCCCCGAATACAAGTGTGCCAAGGACCGCATAGGTTGCTCCACGTGCTCTTGCAGCAGCCAGAACCTCCTGTTGATTGAGGGATCCATCGTCGTACGGCTGTGCGAAATCAGATGGCGGAAAGACCAGGGACCATCCAAAATCCTCAACCTCCTGTGAAACAAATGCTGAGAACGTTGCTTCAGGGTCTCCACTGCTTCTGGGCAAATGCCACTTTTCTCCCCACTCTTCCGCGACGGCCCAGAGAACCCTCTTGAAGACCTTCTTCCAGCCCGCAGAGTTCTTTTCGGGGTAACCCCCGGCTTGGCCTTTATCAGCGGGCTCAGCCACCGGTGGTTCAACAGGAACACCAATGGTAACCGTCGAGGGGCTCTCCGGGGTGTCCGGGCCCCGCCGGAGAAGATCGTTTTTGAGGAGATCCACGTCAATGCTCACCTGCCCGGCAATGCGATAGACATTCCCCTCCTCAATACCCTCCGAGGAAATTTGGTAGCTCAGAACGAAGCGCTCAGGATGATTGAAAATGGTCTCGCTCAGAGACGAATAGCGGGTTTCGAGATCCGACGGGGTCAAGATCCGCGCAGCAGCCTGCACGACCGCTTGACCCAGGAAGTCACGAATGGCTTCCTGCCGGCTTCCTTCGCGGTTCTGGGGATCCACGGCGGATCTCCCCTGACTGAAGAGGGCGATGGCATTCCCCGTACGAGAATCCTCGACCGCGGCGGCGACTTGCACAAGATACAGCCAGGTAGAGAATATCAAGAGAGCGCACAACATGAATCTCCCCAAACCTATGGAGATCATCTCCATCGCTCTCTGCCGATCACTCAACGAGCCACTCCCGCAGTTCCTGCTCTGTCGCCAGATCCCTATCATTTCAACGCTCACGACCCACTGCTCCTGTATTTTTCAGAGACTCTTTGGTATCATAGAGCTCCACGAAACAAAAGGGCAAATCGTTGGCTGGGAACCCGGTAGAGTGCACTGTGCGCCGCGTCATTGTTGCGCCAAACGAAATCCACGCCTTGCGCTTCCTCCTGGAAGGATACGATGGCCTCGCCGTTGTGAGCACCGAGGATCCGCGATTGGGCATAGTACGCCTGAGCATCGCCCCAGGATGCGAAGAGGATGTGGACCGAATCCTGGCTACCGAGGGGGAGTCCTTGAAAATGCGATCCATCGAGACCTTCGATTGAAGTCCACCTCCCGGCAAGATGTCTTGCAAAAACGGCCGGGATTCGGTAGTTGAGACACTGGGGGGTGACGTCTGTTTTTCTCAAGTTCTCGCCGCGCCATGCCGACCTGACTGATTGTCTGCTCCCTGTGTAAGGCTGGCTCTTCCCGATTTCATTGAATCTCAGGGAATCTTGTCCACACACTGCGGAACTTTTTGAACATGAATGAGACGCTTCAAACCGCTGAAAATCCTCCCACACTCGCAGTACATGCGCTGGATGTACAGACCTATTCATATGGAGACTTGATCATTCGTGAGGGGGAAAACACCCGCTGTTTTTACGTCATTCTGAGTGGTCAGGTCAGAATCAGCCAGGGCGGCAGAAATATCAGGCTCCTCGAGGAACAGGATGTCTTCGGCCTGGAGAGTCTCATGTTGCGGAAACCCTCCATGTACACCGCCCGCACACTGAGCAAGTCCCGAATAGCCATGTACGGGCAGGAGGCCCTGGATTACCTCATCCGTCAGAGCCCCCAAATGGTGCAAAGTCTCCTCCTTTCCACCTTGCATCAACTCAATCAGACAACCCACAATCTCTCGGGAACAACGGACTCCTTTTCTATCGGGGAAGTACAGGTTAACTTCTACTCGGATGGAGAGTTGATCCTGGGAGAGGATGTCAAGAGCAGAAGCTTTCATCGCTTGGTTTCAAGCGAAGGGGGGCTGCGCGTGGCAATTACCGGAAAAGAGATTGGTCGGATTGAAAAGCCGGGTGAGTTCTTCGGGGGTATCATCGGCTTTCCCGGGTCAGTTTCCCAAGCTGCGGTGCTCAGCATCGGGGAGAGCGTCGTGGAAACTTATACGATGGACGATCTGGAGACGGTCATTCGCGACTTTCCCGACACGGCCCTTCAAATCATGCTTGCACTCATCTCGCGTCTTTCCCAAGGACAACACGTTTAACCCATTACACCACGAAGCCTGGAAACAATGGAAAACACCGCGCACAAGAAGGCCCCGGAGAAGCGTAGCCGCTTATACGTCCACACGTTCGGTTGCCAGATGAACGAGTACGACTCTCAAAAGGTCTTTCGCGCCTTTTCTTCGCGCGGTTATTCAGCCACGACCAGCCTGGACGAAGCGGACATCATTTTTGTCAACACGTGCTCGGTCCGCCAAAAGGCGGAGCAGAAGCTCTTCTCATTCCTTGGACGCCTGAGAAGGCTCAAGGCGAGGGATCCGGGTTTGCGGATCATTGTCGCGGGCTGCGTTGCCCAGCAATGGGGAAAAGCCCTTCTTGATCGATTCGGCTGGGTGGACCTGGTGATCGGAACGCAGGGTGTCGCCTCGACCCTCCCTCTCTTCGATGAAGTGTCTCGAACCGGCCGCAGGATTGCGCACACACCGGAGGAGTCTGGAGAAGAAGCTCTTTCCATACAGTCTTCAGGCGCTTACTCCAACACCCCCGTCGTCTCCTCCATCACTATCATGCAGGGCTGCGACAACTATTGCACCTATTGCATCGTCCCTCATGTCCGGGGACGTGAACGCAGTCGGCCGAGTCTCGACATTCTCCATGAAATAGAGCTGATGGTGAAGGGGGGAGCCCGCGAGATCCTTCTCCTCGGTCAGAATGTGAATTCTTACGGGCGGGGCCTCAATGAAAAGATCGATTTTCCGGCATTGCTGAGAAAGATTCATGCAATCCCGGACTTGTGCAGGATCCGCTTCACCACTTCGCATCCCAAAGACCTGACCGACGAACTGATTCGCTCTTTCGTTGATCTGCCGAGGCTCTGCAAGCATCTTCATCTTCCCTTTCAGTCAGGGTCCGACCGGGTTCTCAGAACCATGAATCGAGGGTATACTTCCGGCCAGTACCGTGAGAGAATACAGAAGATCCGATGCCTGTGCCCAGACATCGCCCTCTCTTCCGATGTGATGGTGGGTTTTCCCGGAGAAACTGAAGACGATTTCCAAGCGACCATGCGTCTGTTGGAGGATGTGCAGTTTGATGCGCTTTTCTCGTTTCAATACTCTGATCGTCCTAATACGGAGTCTTTGGGGTATCCCGACAAGGTGGACGAGGGAACAAAAGCCAGGCGTCTTGCAGAATTGCAGAGTCTTCAGTCGGCCATCACCTTGAAGAAGAACCTTCAGGAGGTGGGCAAGTCGAGGGAGATTCTGGTCGAAGGCGCGAGCAGGGCATCCAATGGTCAATTGACCGGGCGGACGCATCAAAACCGCATCGTCAACTTTGCTGGACCGTGCGAACTCGCAGGCCAGTCAGTGAGCGTGAGGATCATCGCGGCATTCTCCCACT
>CAZURN010000019.1:0-28421 GCA_964623165.1 uncultured Syntrophobacteraceae bacterium | reverse complement strand
CCAAGGGGGTGGGCAGGAGGGAGAAGCGCAATGTGGCTTTTGCAGCCAATGAGCTCCTGGAATTCCTTCGGTATCACATCCTCATGCATTCCGGGAAAGATGAGCCGGATGGTCCGGCCAATGCGGTTCGGGACATGCTTGAGGCAGGCTATGACCTCGCGGGCATCGATGAAGTGGCCCTGAGAACTGCGGCCAAGCGGGAGTGGGGACGACTGGAACAGCTGAGGAAGCGCAAGATCTGGATATTCACTTCCGTCACAGCGCGCAAGCTGGCTGCGCAGCACCCGGACCTCAACGACATCGAGCGCGGGTTTCAGAAGGTGCGAATGGACATCCTTCGAGACGGCCGTCAGGCAGATCCAGGGCAGGCGGAGATCATCAGCCGAAGGGGAGTGGCCCTGGGACAGATCAAAGGGGAGATGTACCGACAGCTCTCCGACTTGCTGGAAGCGGAGCGCATCGCGACCTTCCAGAACCGCATCCGGCGGATCGTCGATGAGCTCGACGAGAAGCGGGAGCAAATTGTCTCCGGGTGGGCTTCCGGTTCCATAAACCGGCGCACGGTCTTCTACATCCTGAGGCAGTACCAGAAGAATGTGCCTGAGCCCTCGTGGGAGGACTTCCTACGATTCATCGTGGAGCATTGGCTGAAGCCTGTGACTGAAATCAGGTCCTCGGTCCGTCCGGACCGCGAAGAGCGTTTGAAGGAATTGGACGGCCGAATCCAAGCGGTCTTCGGGTTTTCGCCAGTGGATCTGGAAGCTGAAGCCGCCAAGGCTGCCGAACAGGATTTCCAGGAGTGGGTGGCGCACCAGCTTGGGGAGATCGGTGGCCATGGCGTCTGGGACTGAAGCGTTTGGTTCTTGCCGCAGGTAATATTGTTTTGACGGGGATTGGCGAATGGCCAAGGACACGAGGAAGAACGATCTTTAGAGGTGGTGCACCATGACGGCCAAGAGTCTGGTGGAGGATGGAGGTTGGCTGCCAGAACCTGGAATGACCCCGGTTCAGTGGCTTCACCGTCTGGATTTGGCTAGGCGGGTTCAGCCCGATCCTCGTGACTCGAGGATACCCGCATACCTGGGCCATCTTGCGGCGGAGGTCTGTGTTCTCAGGTATAGCCTGGAAAGACTGCGCGTTGCTCTGGGCACGAGCGCGGCAAAGTGGGAGGCCTTCCGGCGGAGCCTTGCGGATGGCGTGGAAATCCCATTCCCCGCTGAGGCCATGCCCAGTCTGATCGAGCTTCTGGAGGGGTTTTTATCCAGGGATGATTGGCGTGAAGCGGACGTCCTGGAAATGATCCTCGATTATCTGAGGGCAACAGCGCCCATTCCGTCTCGGGATGGAGGGATCAACCCAAGCGACGGAAGACTACAGGATGAGCTGAGGCGGTTCGAAGACCTCCGGGGATCTGATGGATTGGCTTACGGCCGCGCAATCCAGGGCCTGATCACGGAGACCCGTGGAAGCCTTATGGGTCTCGTGACCGCTGGCCGCAGCCTTGCCGACAGTCTTCACCGTTTCCATGAGTTCTCCGAGGAACTCCTACGGATGCTCATCGATGGGCTAGCCCAGGCCATGGGGGTTCCCCAGGATTTTTCCCGTTCCCTTCGATCTCTTCCCGACGATCCTGCGGGGCTCTGGACTTGGCTGCTTCAAGAAGCCAGGAATGCCCACGAGGCCGCGGGAGTCACTCTCAGCCTAAAACCTCTGGAAAAGGCGTCTCTCGTTCTCCTGGAACGCCTCCCACTGGAACGAACCGGTCACGCAACCTTTGTCCGTTATCTGATCGAAAGGGAGGATGCCTACCGGAGAATTCTCGCCACCTGTTATGCACCGCGTCATGTGCGGGCAGAAGCCCTACTCCGCGAGTTGGACCGGTTCAACCTTCTGCCTGAATACTCCGCGCGGAAGTTACACATGGACTCTGGAGAGATCGCCCACTTTCTCTACGCGTTCATGCTTCGTCCGGATGTGGTGTCGGCCATTGCCGAGCGGGAAGAGCAGAAGGACATCTACAGGGCTCTGCCAGGTTTGGGTGTCCAGGCGCACTTGCCCCGCGTACTCCATGAGGTTCAGAACATCTTCGGGTATGTCACGCCGGAAGCCGTTCAGAGGATCGTGGAGGTCTTTCAGGTGGACCCGTCCGACGTGATCCGGCTCATTGCGTCCTACAAGCAGTTCAGCGCGGACAGGGGCGGCGACGTGATCGTCTACATCTGCAAGGGAACCGCTTGCTTCCTGCGAGGTCAGCCGGAGCTTTCCCGAAAGATCGCCGACGAAATCATGGCGGAAGAGGGTCAGGTGGGACGCAGGGGTATTCAGTTCATCGAGATGGACTGCTTCGGCGTGTGCCATCTCGCTCCCGTGGTCAAGGCCCGCGACACGTTCCTTGGAGGGAGAAGGGCGGAAGACATTCCCGACCTTTTGGAGCAATTGCTTCGAGGCCCGAGCTATGACAATCCCCTCGTGTTTCTGGAGAGGATTCAGGAAATGCTTGCCCCCGGCCATGCGAGCGATCCCATCAAACAATTGAGAATCAGGAGGGTCCTCGATGGTGGGGAGGCAGGGGGTGCGCTGCCGAGTCAGCGAGGGGCCGACGGGCCCCCAACCTTTCAGGTTGGTTCCAGATGGCCTGCGGGGAACTGGAAGAATTCCTGCCTGCAGATTGACGATTCGGGGCAGGTCTTTGCCTGCGCCAATTCCCACAAGGTCCCTCTAGGCCGGCTCATGGCCCACAGCCTGTGCTTCCACTTCCCCATGCCGGATGGGTCTGAGGAGCTTGCTGCCATTGTTCTCGACGAAGCCGGACAGGTGGAGTCCGTGGTCAATTTCCCGTTTCCCCTTCCGGGGGGGGGGCTGAATCACACACTCAAACCCAGGGGCTACCTGTCGGAGGAAGCCGTCTGGATCGAGGGGTTGAAAGATTCGCATCGACTGGGGGACTTCACGGCCAACGCGCTGGTCATGGAATCGGCGGAAGGTGTTTACAGTATCGTTGAGCTTTTGGCCCCTCCAAGTCACGCGCCTCCGGAGAGGGAACAAGGGCTGAAGGTTCGAGGAGCCATAGGTGAGAGTCTTGAGGGCGACGATTTTCTGCGACTTCAGGACCGGCTCCTGCTTGGTTTCAGTGCCGGTGCCGACCCCGAGAACATGGAGGCTTATATCGCCATGGGCGGATACGGTGCGGTGAAAAGGGTGCTCGGGTTGAATGGGGATGCTCCGTGGAAGCCCGAGGACGTCGTGGACCAGATCGCCGAGGCTCGCCTCAGGGGTCGTGGTGGCGCCGGTTTTCCCACCGGCAGGAAGTGGGATGGCATGAGGCGGGCAGTCTGCACGATCATGGAAAGCGATGGAAACCAGGACTCCGTAAAGCTCATCGTGGCCAACGGGGATGAAGGGGACCCGGGCGCATTCATGGACCGGACTCTGATTCAGGAGAGGCCCCATCAGGTGTTGGAGGGGATGATCCTGGCGGCCTTCGCGGTGGGTGCGCGATACGGTGTGATCTATGTGCGCAAGGAATACGAGGACGCGGTCAGACGCCTTGAAAATGCTATCTTCCAGGCGCGGCGCAAGGGATACCTGGGAAGGAACATCCTCGGGGTGGAGGGATTCCATTTCGATGTGGACATCCGTCTTGGAGCGGGGGCTTTTGTGGCGGGTGAAAAGCGGGCCATCATGCGGGCCATCGAAGGCCTTGCCGCCGAACCCACCCTGAACGCACCCTCCAATACCGTACGGGGCCTGTGGGGAAAACCCACCCTCCTCAACAACGTGGAGACCTTCGCCAATGTGCCCCTGATACTCCAGCGGGGACCGAAATGGTACGCTGAACAAGGGACGGATAACACCGGCGGCTCCAAGATCTTTTCGGTGGCGGGCATCGTGAAGCGCACCGGACTCGTGGAAGTCAGGTTCGGCAGAACACTGCAGGACATCGTCTCCATTTGCGGGGGAATACAGGATGGGAAAGTCCTCGCCGGGGTACAGATCGGAGGTCCGTCTGGAGCCATTCTCTCTCTCACCGGTATCCGCGCCTACCTCCTCCACGCTCCCCTCGACTTCGATGCTTTCGATGAAGTGGGAGCCATGCTCGGTTCCGGGGGATTGGTGTTTATCGGAGAAGACGACGACGTGGTCCGCCTTGCAAGGCACTTCACGGACTGGCTTGCGGAAGAATCCTGTGGGCAGTGTCCCGCATGCTTCCAGGGGACCCGCTCCCTTGGGGTGAATCTGGATGTCATCCTCCATGGGGAAGGGACGAGTGATCACATTCACGCCCTGTGGGCCAAGAGCGATGCCATCAAGGCAGGAAGCCAGTGCGGTCTGGGCATGACCGCGTCCAATCCGGTCACCAGTGCCCTCCGGTTCTTTCCCCACGCCTTTCTCCATGCCGTCCTTGCCAATTCGCGGTTGAACCGCCTGGAGCTCTTCAAGGTGCTCGAGGCACTGCGTCTCATCACGCGGGAAAAAGTGGAGCGGATTTCAGGGAGGCGCCGCGAATTGGTGGGATACTCCTTCACCCTGAAGAAGCACCTCATGCGCAACCTTGTCCGGGAACTCGAGAGGCTGGATCAATATCGACCTCCCCATGCGAGGGGGAGGGACCGTTTTCTGGATCTGCTGCAGGTGTCTCACCACGAGGTGGGGGTGAGGGATGCGGCGGTGGAGTGCGCCATGAATGAACTGAACCGTCAGTTCATCTAGTGGGAGTCTGATGAGGCGCGGTAAACACAACACAGGGAGGTGACCCATGGAACCCAGGGAAAGGACGTTTTTCGAGTCGTTCAGGGACATCGTCAAGGTGATCCACTCCAGTCTGGATGTCCAGGACGTACTTCAGGCGACGGTGGACAGGGTGACGCAGGTCATGTGCCTCAAGGGATGCGCCATCCGCCTCCTGCAGCCCAAGAAGAGGACCCTTGAGCTTTCGGCATCCAAGGGGTTGAGTGACCGATACATCCAGAAGGGGTCCGTCGATGCGGACCGAAGCATCGCCGAAGCCATGGAAGGGAAGACGGTCATCATCGAGGATGTGACCAAGGATCCCAGGGCCCAGTACCCTGAAGCCGCCGCCGCGGAAGGGATTGTGAGCATGGTCTCTGTTCCCCTGTCGGTGAAAGGGCGCGTCATTGGCGTCATGAGGCTTTACACGGGGGAAAAGAGAACGTTTGATGCGGACGAGCTCAGCTTTGCCGAGTCCTTGGCTGAGATTGGGGCCATCGCCATTGAAAATGCCCGCATGTACGAGAGTGTGAAGAAAGATTACCAGGATGTCATGAACGACATCCACAGCTTCGTGGGGTACCGGCGAACCATTTGAGGGCTTTGAACAGTATGTCCTGGCAGCCTCTTCGTTCCCGCTAACTCGGCCGGAGGAGAGTGTCAGAGAGGAGAGGACGGCTGGGGTGAACCCAGTTCGTGACTTTGAGAGCGAAGTGCGCTATCTGTTCGCCTGAGTTGGTCGTTAGGCTTTGAACCGATGAAACGCAATCGATGAAGACAGCTCCCTATTCCGATCCTGTCGGGAAGCTTCTCAGCATCGGCGATGCCCGGTCCATGCGGAAGTGGCCGAATTATCTCAAATTCGGCATTTCCAACGAGCATATTCCCGACCTGATGCGCATGCTCACCGACGATGATCTGAACAAGGCCGATTCTTAAAGCTCGGAGGTGTGGGCACCCCTGCATGCGTGGCGGGCGCTGGGTCAGCTCCGAGCCGTTGAGGCAGTAGATGTCTTGGTTGGGCAGCTTCAGAGAATCGACGAGGAGGATGACGATTGGGTCGAGGAAAAGCTTCCAGAGGTTATGGCCATGATCGGGACTCCGGCCGTCCCGGCCTTGGCGGCATACTTGGAGGACAACGCTCATGGGCTTTATGCGAAACTTTGCGCGGTACAATCCATCGCCAACATTGGGAAATCCTCGGCTGAGGATCGGGAAAGGGCTGTTCGAATCTTGACTGACCAACTCGGGAAATGCGAACAGAACGACCCAAGTCTGAATGGGTTTATCGTCAGTCATCTCCTGGACCTGTAAGGCCGTCGAGTCCATCAGGGTGATTCGGAAGGCCTTCCACAGAGATTCGGTGGATGAGATGGTTGATGGAGATTTGGAGCACGTGGAACTGGAATTGGGGATCAGCCAAATCCATGCGACTCCCGGACCTCCCATCCAATGGACACACGAAGCGGATCTGCCGAATTCACAATCGACCAGGACCGTCTTGGCCGGCCGAAAGGTCGGGCGCAATGATCCTTGTGCATGTGGCAGTGGGAAGAAATACAAGAAGTGCTGCCTCGACAGGGGGTGACCTCCCAAGGGATCCATCGGATGCCAGAACATGATGGGGCTGTCATTTGGAAGGAACGGAAAAAGCTACCGAATGAGGGACCATTTGTATTCATGAAACGGATCCCAGCCCCCTTGCCGCCGGCATCAAAAGAGAGTGTAGATAAATGGTGCGATGGCGCTGCTTTCCGTTAGGATAATGAGTGCGCTGATCAATCCCAATACAAGGAGGATCGGAAGCAGCCAGTACCGCTTTCTTACTCTTAGGAATTCCAGGAATTCACTAACGATCGATTGAGCCATATAGTCCTCTAATATCTCTTGGTAAAACGCGTTGCGGGCTGACCCGTTTCTAATCTCGGAACCCAATAAGACTCGGCATTGGAGTCCGGCTTGACAGCAAGGAGCTTGCCTCCAGTGATCTTTTTGATCAACGCGGAAGGAGTCACAGCCAGATAATAGACAAGCGCAAGCATTACGGTTGTCACAGCCAAGTTCATCTTGATGGCCATTTTCAGCCAAGCCCTGTGGATTGGCGACATGAAGCGGGGAATCAGCAAGAAGCCAAGCCCTAAAAAAGCAATGACACCAAAGAAACATATCAGAAGCACCTTTCCCCTCCAGAACCCTAGCGCCGCCAGGCATCCGAAGAAGAGGAGTGCAAAGAACCCAAACTTGCGTATTGCCTTCGTGTCAGTCGAGGATGAGTGCATCACGCCAATCCTGTGATTCTTTCCATGGTGGCTGCTCCACCTTATAGAGGATCATGTCCTCCAGCACCAGCACATCCATTTCGGTCCGCATAAAACACCTGTAAGCGTCTTCCGGGGTGCATACGATCGGTTCACCGCGGACGTTGAAACTCGTATTCACAACAACGGCACAACCGGTTTGCTTCTCGAATTCACGGATTACCGCGTGGAAATCAGGTTTGTCATCTCTATTCACTGTTTGAATTCGAGCGGAATAGTCAACGTGGGTGACTGCAGGAATATCGCTTCTTTTGGCCCTGATGCGCTCGAGAATATCAGAACCATCCCCCGAGGCTTGGGCAATGCGCCTATGATCTCGAACCGGTGCCACCAGCAGCATATATGGGCTTGGCCTGTCATGCTCAAAGTAGTCACCGACCGCCTCCTCAAGAACAGCAGGAGCAAAAGGCCTGAAGGACTCCCGTTGCTTGATCTTGAGATTCATAACACTCTGAGTTTCCGCCTGGCGGGGGTCACCCAGGATGCTTCTGGCTCCAAGAGCTCGAGGGCCGAATTCCATGCGCCCTGCGAAGTAGCCGACAATCTTGCCGGACGCAATCTGTTCAGCAATCACTGCGGACCGCGTTTCCTTTGAGAGTCTGTGGTAAGGGATCTTCCCACTCTCGAGGTAATCCTTGATGGATTGGTTAGAATACCGAGGGCCGAGATAACTAGCCTGTTGGCGGTCCTTCCCTCCGTTTTCCGGCCTCTCCTTCCCGAGATAGCGATGCCATACAGACATGGCGGCGCCCAGTGCTCCACCCGCATCTCCGGCCGCCGGCTGTATCCATATGTCCTCGAATGGACCCTCCCGAAGAATCCTACCGTTGGCGACGCAGTTCAAGGCCACGCCCCCTGCCAAACACAGCTTTTTCATCCCTGTTTCATGATGAACGTGTCGAGCCATCTTGAGCATAATCTCTTCGGTGACTGCCTGGATGCTCGCTGCGATGTCCACTTCGCGCCGAGTGATCTCTCCTTCAGGGATACGCGGGGGACCTCCGAACAAGGAGTCGAAACGCTTTGAGGTCATGCGTAAGCCGCCGAGGAAGTCAAAATAGGAAAGATTGAGTCTGAGGGAGCCATCCTCCTTTACATCGACGAGTTCGTCCAGGATTAGATCCTTGTAGATCGGTTCTCCGTAAGGGGCTAGCCCCATGAGTTTATACTCTCCGGAATTCACCTTGAAACCAGTAAAGTAGGTGAAAGCGGAATACAGAAGCCCGAGAGAATCCGGGAAATGCAACTCCTTGCACAAGGTGAACTCTTTGCCTTTACCGTAGCCATAGGACGCCGTAGCCCATTCACCAACTCCATCGATGGTGAGAATTGCAGCTTCGTCATATGGGGAGGGATAGAAAGCCGAAGCGGCATGAGCCTCATGATGTTCTGTAAAAAGGATATCCTTATCAAAGCCAAGCTCTTGTTGGATGATTCTCGCGATATGAAGCTTCTTGCGCAACCACAGGGGCATGGATTTGAGCCAGGATAGAAGACCCTTAGGTGCAACAGTGAGGTAGCTGAAAAGCAGCCTTTCGAAGGTCAAAAACGGTTTTTCGTAGTAAACCACGTGGTCGAGATTCGCGACAGTCACATCCGCTTCGGCAAGGCAGTATGCGACAGCGTTCCTGGGAAATCCAGCATCGTGTTTCTTTCGAGTGAATCGCTCCTCCTGCGCTGCAGCCATAATCCTGCCATTCCGTAACAGGCAGGCGGCGCTGTCGTGGAAAAAGCAGGAGATGCCCAGTATGTAAACATCCCGATTTATAGGCTTCATTCAATCACTTACCGGTTTTGAATGGCTTGAATGGCTCGGTCAATTACGTGTATAAAAAAAATCTACCAGCGAATCAATTCTCAAAACAGGGCCGCCACAGGATCTCCGGACAGCATAATGTCCATTGGCGATGGATTGTAGGGCTCTGTAGTCAAGTGTTGGAGAAAGCGCGGTTATGAAGAAAATGCTATTTATTCTATTTGCCATACTCCTGTCCTTGCTCACCTCGGCTGCAATCGTCGAAGCCGTTTTGAGAATGATTGGTTATAGTCCGGTTTATGTCAACCCGCTCAACACTTTTCATAAGGGCGACAAGTACCTGGGTTGGGTCGGGGTTCCCTCCTTTTCGGGGAGATTTAAGAAGAAAGATTTCGACGTGCGCATCTCCATGAATGAAAAAGGTTTCCGAAAAATCGAATGCCAATTGCAACCGGTTTCAGGAGCCAGTGCCGTGATGTTCTTGGGAGATTCCTTTGCTTGGGGGTGGGGAGTCGGGCAGGGGAGCGTCTTTACAGACTTTTTGCAGAATGAATTGGGTCCAGGGATGAAGGTGATCAATTGCGGAGTGAACGCCTACGGGACAGTACAGGAAGGGATCGTACTCCAGCAGCAAATGCCCATTGAGAAGCCCAGACTTGTCGGAGTGATGTTCTTCAGGAATGACTTCGATGACAATTTGGACGGAAAAGAGTCTAGACGACCCTATTGTGCCTTGGACGGCGGCAAAGTGGTCCTGAAGAACTATCCGGTCGCGAGGCCCTTAGGGGGGAACCCTTTTGCAAGGTGGTCCTATGCGGTATCGTTCTTGAGCTACTACACGAACTATCTTAAACTATTGATCAACCACAAGAATTCCGTCGGAGATCCACAGGATAACAGGACTGAAAGTCTGCATCCCGAAGCCATTCAAGTGATGGAGCATACTCTAGGAGAGATGAAAATCCTTTGCAATTCCCACGGAGCCAAGCTGTTTGTAGTCTATGTGCCTCCTGCCGCTGATCTGAAACGTGCGACACCCTCCGTAAGCCTCTCCGGGATGAAAGAGATCTGTACAAGACTTCAGATCGATCTGTTGGACCTGGTGGAATCCTTCAAGGGGGCTCAGACCGAAATGGGACCCGATGCCGAGCCCCTCTATTACATGCATGATGGTCATTGGACTGCGCGAGGCCACCGTTTGGCTGCTATTTTCATTCGCGATTATATCCAAGCAGTCTCTCAGTGACCCCCAAACCCCCAGCCAGTCCCGCAACAAGGCCATGGCATGAGAAGCCGGATGCGTCAATCGTGTGCGTCCGGATCTTTGGGGGGGCGGGAAGGTAACTCCCCCCTCTACCCGACTATCAGTATACCCCTGGCCGCTGTTGGAGGGGACCTCAGAATTGGGATCCCGCCTCCCCAGCCATTGAAAATCGTGAATGACGGAGATGCCGTTGCTGTTGGACCGTGAATGTGCGCAACTGCAGCGCCTGCTGCTCGACTGGTTCCGGGAATTTGGGAGAGACCTGCCGTGGAGGAGGACCTACCGGCCCTACGAGGTCTGGATCTCGGAGATGATGCTCCAGCAGACCCAAGTCAAGACCATGCTTCCTTACTACCATCGCTGGATGGAGAGGTTCCCGGATGTGCCGTCCCTCGCGTCTTCTTCCGAGGAGGAGGTGCTGCGTCTGTGGGCGGGCTTGGGGTATTACTCCAGGGCCATCAACCTTCGAAAGGCGGCTCAAATCATGGTGCGGGAGTACGGAGGCCGGCTTCCCCGGGACCACCGGGCCTTGCTGAGGCTTCCCGGCATAGGGCGTTACTCGGCGGGAGCCATCATGAGCATCGCCTTCAACGAAGATTTCCCCGTTGTGGATGGGAACGTGGAGCGGATCCTGGCCAGGATGTTCAACGTGGCGGTGCCCGTGAAACAGGGGGAAGGTCTGAAGGCGATCTGGAACCTTGCCGAAAGACTCCTCCCCAGGGGGGAGGGGAAGCGCTTCAACCAGGCCCTTATGGATCTGGGGGCGGCAGTGTGTCTTCCAAGGAACCCCGTGTGCGGGGTGTGCCCGGTCAGGGGGGGGTGCCGCGCGCTTCACGAGGGCCCGGTCGGGGAGAGACCGGTCTCAATCAAGCGCAAGCCTGCCGTGCCCATCGATGTGGCCATAGGAGTCCTGATCGACGAGGGAAAGGTCCTCATCCAGAAGCGGCCTCCCTCGGGACTCATGCCCAATCTCTGGGAATTTCCAGGAGGAAAGGTCACCGACGGGGAAGCCCCCGAAGAGGCGGTCGTTCGGGAATTCCTGGAGGAGTTGAATTTGCGCGTGCACTGTCACTCCAAGATCGCCCTCATCCGGCACAGTTACACCTCTTTCCGGGTGGTCCTTCATGCATTTTGGTGTAGACTCCAGGGCGACGGGGACAAGATGGCGCTGCACGGTGCGGTGGAGGCCCGCTGGGTCGGGGTGGAAGAACTCCTGGACTACCCCTTCCCTGCCGCCAACCGGAGGCTCATCCCCATGCTGCAGTCCGGCGCGTGCGATCCCTCTCACAGTTTCGCAACCGCCTGAGAGCCGCCAGATTCCTGTAACGGAGAAGATGGCCCATGAGAGTCGCATTGGGGAAGTCTGCCATGGTTGCAGCGATCCTGATCGCCAGCTTGGGGTGCATGCGCGCGGGTGAGGCCCCACCCATGATGGGAGTGCCCCCTTCGGGTGGGTTCAAAATAGGAGATGTCATTGACACCCGCTCCGGGAAGGTCGTTGCCATGGGGTTCTTTCTAGAGGAACTGTCCAAGGCGCAGATCATCTACGTGGGCGAAACCCACACCAGCGCCGAGGACCATCGGGTCCAGGAAGAGATTCTCAGACGCCTTCATGAGCGGGGCGAGCCCTTGGCACTGGCGATGGAGATGTTTCCGCGCGAGAGCCAGCCAGTCCTGGATCGATTCTCGAGGAAAGAGATCGATGAGGACGTCTTCCTCAAGGAAGTCAACTGGGATGGTGTCTGGGGCTATCCCTTCCGGTTCTATCGACCGATCCTCATGTTCGCCCGCGAAAAGGGGATTCCTGTTGTGGGACTCAATGCGCCTCGGGATGTGGTGAGCAAGATTGCCTCGGCTGGTCTCGATTCCCTGACTTCCGTCGACCGGGAACGTGTCGCCTGGGACTTCCACCGGGACGATCCCGCACACAGGGAGTATGTGCGCAGTCAATTTGCCGACCACGTCAAGGACAGCATTCAAAGCTTCGATTCGTTCTTCGAGGCTCAGTTGGCCTGGGAAGAGACCATGGCGGAGACGCTGGCCCGCAGATTGCTTCAGTCCGAAGGCAAGGAACAGGTGGTGGTCCTGGTCGGCAAAGGCCACATCAGTCATCGGGTGGGACTGCCCAAGCTGACGCGGGAACGTATCCCCCACACCTTCGTCACTGTGGCGCCAATGCCCTTGGATTACCCGTTGAATGTTGCCGATCCCAATGTGGCCGACTACGTGCGGCTGACGGATAGGAGTGACGCGCTCCCCAGGGGGAGGATGGGGGTCATGATTCGTCCCCTGGCCTCGCGAGAGGGGCTGGAGGTTGTCTCCGTCCTTCCGGGGAGCCCGGCGGAAAAGGCCGGGGTGAAACAGGGGGATATCCTGATCAAGGTCGACGGCATGGCAGTGAACCGGATGGAAGACTTACACAAGGCGATGGCGGGGAAAGGAAATCTCCACGAACTGACCCTGAAAAGAAACGGCAAGGTGATCACATTGTCGGTCTCGATCGCACCGTGAACCTCATTTGAAGGATGCCGAATGCCAAAAACCTGGATGCTCGCAGCCCTGATCTGTGCCTCCATCGCCATCCTTTCTTGCAGTGGCCGCGCCGAACCGTACATATCGTATCCCTTCATGACCAACCAGGAGAAGCCGGAATTCACCCGTGCCGAGAAGGCGTGGCGGCTGTTCGAGTTGGCCCGCCGCGAAAACGGGAGGCTGCGCTGGGATGAGTGCCTGGCTGTGCGAGCTATGAAGCGTGCGAGGCTCCTGGTAGAAGCGGGCTACTTCGAGCACAGAGACCCGTGGACGGGAGAAAATGAGGCATGGCGAATGGTGGAAACCTGTCACAGGTGCCGCTACGCCGGAGAGAACCTCACCAAAGGTTACCAGTCCGCCGAGGATACCCATGAAGCGCTGATGGCCAGCCCAAGTCATCGGCAAAACATCCTCGACAACAGATATCAATATCTTGGCGTTGGGTGTCACGATTACGTGTGCGTGGAGCTTTTCGCAGGATACTGAAAAAGACTGGAAGCCTCAGCGAATGATGGCCCCGCTCAACCAGGCAAGAAATACGATGATGACGACCATGAAGAGGAGCAGCCTTGCCATGGCGGCCTCAAAAGACCGATCCGGCTTCCGAGGGGAGATTGCGGAGACGACGGGTGATGTTGCCGCTGCGCTGCTGAGCCGCACCATTGCGTCCAGGAGGGCTTTCTCCGGTTGGTAACGGTCGCCAAGGACCACCGTGACCCCCGCATCGTTCATGTAGAATCCACAGTGCATTTCCGATCCGGCGGAGGTTGCCGCCATTTCGTCAATGAGGCTGGACAATTCCCGCATGGTCGATGAAACATCCGTCTCCCTGAGAAGTGAGAGAGCCTTTTCCTTGTCGTCGGACCAGAGTTCCAGCCCCTGCCCATCCATGTCCACCTTCCTGAGAGCTAGTTCGCGTTCTTCGGTCGCTGATAGCAGACCATGCAGAAGAGTGCTCGGATGGCAGCAGAGCAGATCCAGTCCAAGGTCTCTCGGGTGCAGAATTGAAAGCTTTCGCAAGGAGCAACCCCCTGGCCTGGACTTCCCCTCGGTATACCGCACCCTGACGTCGTGATACAGCCCCTCGAAATAGAGCCCGAAACTGGAGAGTGACGGTCTGGTCAGTATTCCGACATTTCCCCGTTTTCCCTTAAAATGAATCGACATTTTTCTTGAGAGATCTGCCAGGGTGGAAGGCGTTTGTGAGGACAGTCGAACGATCAGCAATACCATCGAAAGCAGGACCATGACCGAGAGGAGGACGAGCAGCATGGGATTCCCGGCGAGAAAGGTCTGGAGTCCAGCGACGGCCCTCTGAGCGGAGGGGGAGACGAAGAGGAAAGCGCCGACTCCAATGAGGACTTCAGCGACAACAACGATGGTCAGAACCCTTGAAAATGATTTCTCCGAATCTTCAGAGTCCATGTGTAAGGAAATCTCCCCGATTGCATCCCCTGTGTTCGTTTCAGCTGCCAATTCTGTCCCTGGTGCTCTTGATGGAAAGTGCATCTTCCATAATCAATCGGATGCCAGAACCGCGCCATGAGGCAAAAATACCAGTGGTCCTGGACTCCGTCTTTATTGCACGCCGTGTTTGGCAGATCAACCTTGCTCTTGTTCCTGGTTTTCGGCAAAAGGGATGCGCAAATATAGGTGCCCCTGAGACAGAAGTTGTTATTTTACGTTCACTTGTCTCGCGACAGCCGTCAAAGTGGGGGCGCGTATTGTGAACTGTGGGGTCCGTAACGCGACGAACAAATCGGGAGGTGGTGTCCTTAAAACGCCGGAAGGGACGGAAGAAAGGAAAGGAGTCAGACTGTGTGAAGTCTGTCAGATACGGAAGGCCTATATGAGATGTGACGGGTGCGCGGTGCTTCTCTGCCCGGAGTGTGTCAAGTAAAGCCTGTACGGGAGAGGCTGCGGGTGTATTCAGCCTCTCGTGCTCTGTCCCGTGTGCTATGACGGCCCGGTAACAAATCCTTGACGTAAGCACCCCTGTCGAGGCATTGTCACTCACCCTGAGCCCAAATGTGTCTCACGACCGCTGATGCGATGTTGCAGTCAAGCTGGTGCAACATAGGGTGTTGTGTTTGTCGCATTCGCCATGCCCACGAGGGGCTAGGATACGCTTGTAACTCTGCTCGGTACGCTCTTGAAAGCAACTGCGAATATTCGGGAATCTGCGCCATGCGAAGAAAATACAACGAGATCAAAGATCCTGCAAAGATCCAACGGATACTGGAAGCGAGCCGCATCGGCAGGCTGGCGACCATCGGGCAGGATGGCTTTCCGTATATCACGCCGGTCAATTTCGCGGTTTTCGAGGGGAACATCGTTTTTCACTCGGCTCCCGAAGGGGAAAAACTGGACAACATTGCCCGCAACCCCAAGGTGTGCTTCGAAGTGGATATTCCCCTCTCTTATTTGGACCTGGCTTTCGACCCTGCGGCGTCTGTGTGCAACCTGCATCAGTTCCACCAGTGCGTGGTCATCCGTGGGACTGCATCCATTGTCCTGGAAAGCCGTCGCAAGGTGGAGGCCCTTAACGCGCTCGTGGCAAAGCATGAACCCGGTGTACGATTTGATCCGATCACGGAGGACATGCCTCAAACCAAGGCGTGTGTAGTCGTGGAGGTGCGCCCCATGTCCGTCACGGGCAAGATGGATGTCGCCCAGAACAAGCCTGCGGAGAGGCGGGCGGCCATTGCCGGCTATCTCATCCGCCGAAACGCGCCGGGGGATCGGGAGGCCGTGGAAGCCATGGGCTTCGAATTCACGGCCAAAGACGGAGCGAATGGCCCACGTTAGGGGGACTTCGTTTGCATGAACGGAAGCTTGATGGAGTCCTGTCATGTGGAGGCATGAGACGGAAATCGGTGTTTTCTGGATTCGATTCGATCCCTTGAGTGGAGGACGGTTCATCCTCGGGATCGGCGAGGAGGATCTGGGGGCCTACTACTCGCCGGAGGCGGCAGCCGACGACGTTTTCCTCCAAAAGACCGGCTGGCCTGCGTGGGATGATCTGATATCCCCGACCAGGCCCGAGGATCTCTCCCAGTGGTCCAGGATTGATTGCACAGCATGAGGGCGGCGGGACGATGCTGGGTTTGAGAGACTGGATCATGCTGGCGGTGATCTTTGCCTCGATCTTCGCCGGTGTTGCCCTTGAAGAGTTCAGTTCTTTCCTGAGGCCGTTTCCCACGGCGTGCATGATGGCGTTTCTCTTCATGAGCTTTCTTTCTTATCGCCTGTCGCACATCGTGGGGGCCATCATGAACTCCTGGGGGAGAATCCTCGGCTTTCTCGCCTTGAAACTGATCCTGCTGCCGGCTGCGGTGTTCGTGATCTTCCAGGGCATTTCCCCGAGGTATGCTCTTGGGGCTCTCCTCCTGAGCGGCGTCTCCACGGCGGTGGTCTCCCCTTTTTTTTCGGAACTGGTGAGAGGGAACACCCCTATGGTGCTCTTCATCCTCGTTGGAAGCTCACTTCTGGTTCCCTTCTCTCTTCCCGTGATGGTCAAGGTCCTCTCCGGAGAAGCCATGAATATATCCTTGAAGGCCATGATGCAGCTCCTGTGCGTCATTGTCTTCATACCGGTCTTCCTTGCCGAGGCATTCAACCGGTGGCTCCCAAAGGCTGTCCATGTCATTCGCAAAGGGCAGTATGGCTTTGCGCTGGTCTTATTCATCCTGACCAATCTGGGCGTTTTTTCGAGGTACGCTGAATTCCTCCGTCAAAACCCCGCAGTCATCGTGGAGGCTCTGGCTGTTTCGGGGGTCCTTGCGGCAATATACTTTATTGCGGGAATCCTCTGTGCCCTGGGGCGCCCCATGCAGGATCAACTGGCTCTCACCATCATCTTCGGGATGATGAACTACGTGCTGGTCATCGTGTTCAGTTCTGAGTTCTTCGGCCCGCTGGAGCCGACCCTCGCCGCCGTGTATTCCATCCCCTTCTTTTTGCTTATCATCCCCTTGAGACTGTACCAGCGTTGGGGTGAACGATGCAGGGGGGTGTCCCGGGGTTGATGTTTAGGCAGAAGGGCGGTTTGAATCTCCTTGGTCACCTTGAGAGCAACCCCGCTGCAACTGGAAAGAGAGACAAGATGAACACTCGTCACATTGCCCTCGTATCCCATGAACTCAAGCTTTCCCCGGAACAGGTCCAGGCGACGGCAGTCCTGCTGGAAGAGGGTGCCACGATCCCCTTCATAGCCCGATACCGAAAGGAGATGACTGGATCCCTGGACGAAGTCGCCATCGGAAGCATTCGGGATCAGCTGGCCCAGCTGGAGGCTCTCGAGAGGCGCAGGGATTCGATCCTCAAGTCCCTTGAAGAGCAGGGGAAACTCTCCGAGGAACTGAAGGAAAAGGTGCTGGAAGCCCAAAACCTCTCCACCCTGGAGGATCTCTATCTTCCCTATCGGCCCAAGCGCCGCACGAAGGCAACCATGGCGAGGGGAAAGGGGCTGGAGCCTCTGGCGGCCCTGCTCATGGCCCAGGACCCGAAACTGGACCCCTTGGCCGAAGGGGCGAGATTCGTGACCGAAGAGGTCGCATCGGCGGATGATGCCCTTGCGGGAGCGAGGGACATCATCGCCGAATGGGTGAACGAGGATGGAGAGGCCCGGGCAAGGCTTCGGGAGTTGATCGCCCGCCGTGGAACGCTCAAAGCAAAAGTGGTTTCCGGCAAGGAAGAGGAAGCGGTTCAGTACCGGGACTATTTCAGTTGGGAGGAAGCATTGGCGAGTGCTCCATCCCACAGGATTCTGGCCGTGCGAAGGGGAGAGAAGGAAGGGTTCCTCACGGTCCACGTTGTTCCGCCCGAAGGAGAGGCCCTGGCCATTCTGGAATCCCTCTGCATCAAGGGGGACAGCCCGGCCTCCCAGCAGGTCAAGACCGCCGTCCATGATGGCTTCAGGAGGCTGCTCCTTCCATCCCTGGAAACGGAAGCCAGGCAATGGTCCAAGGAACGGGCCGACAGGGATGCCATCCATGTGTTTGCCGACAACCTCCGGCATCTGCTCATGGCTCCTCCCCTGAAAGTGAGGAAAATCATGGCCATTGACCCTGGCTTTCGCACGGGATGCAAGGTGGTGTGCCTCGATGCCCAGGGGAATCTCATCCATCATGAGACGGTGTATCCCCACTCAGGGGAGCGGGCTGCCGCCGAGGCTGCGAAAAGGTTGCGCGCCATCGTCTCGGAAGCGGGGATCGAGGTGGTGGCCGTGGGAAACGGCACTGCCGGCAGGGAGACCGAATCCTTTGTGCGGGGTCTGGGCCTGTATGGGTCCATTCAAATCCTCATGGCGGATGAGAGTGGAGCGTCCGTGTATTCGGCGTCGGCGGCGGGACGACAAGAGTTTCCCGAACACGACGTGACGGTGAGAGGCGCCGTTTCCATCGGCAGACGACTCATGGACCCGCTGGCTGAGCTCGTGAAGATCGATCCCAAGTCCATTGGGGTGGGACAGTACCAGCATGACGTGGACCAGGGGCAGCTGAAAAAGAGCCTCGACGATGTGGTCATGAGCTGTGTCAATGCTGTGGGCGTAGAGGTGAACACGGCAAGCTCCCATTTGCTGGCCTACGTCTCGGGTCTGGGTCCCCAGCTCGCCAGGAACATCGTCAGCCACCGGAGGGAAAAGGGTCCGTTTCGATCCAGGGAGGATCTGAAGAAGGTCCCACGCCTCGGTCCCAAGGCTTTTGAGCAGGCCGCCGGTTTCCTCCGCATAAGGGAGGGCGTGAACCCACTGGATGCCAGTGCCGTTCACCCCGAATCCTATGCCATTGTGGAAGCCATGGCGTGTGATGCGGGGTGCTCGACCTCGGACCTCATGCGGGACGACGGACTGCGGAAACGGGTCGATCCATCCCGCTATGTGACCGGAGAAGTGGGACTACCGACCCTGAACGACATCCTCGCTGAACTCGCGAAGCCGGGCAGGGACCCCAGGGAGGTGTTCGAGCCTTTCTCATTCGCCCCGGGGATAGAAAAGGTGGAAGACCTCGTGCCCGGCATGAGACTCCCGGGGATCGTCACCAACGTGGCGGCGTTCGGTGCGTTTGTGGACATTGGCGTACACCGGGACGGCCTGGTGCATGTGAGCGAGATCTCGGACGGTTTCGTGAAAGACCCCGGGCAAGTGGTGCACGTGCACCAGCGGGTCACGGTCACTGTTCTAGAAGTGGACCGGGAAAGAAACCGCATTGCCCTCTCCATGAAGACGGGCGCGGCGCCCAAAGCCGGGCAGTCGCGAACTGAAAGGAAGTCGCCCGCATCGACAAAGCCGGCAAAAGCCTCTGCGACTGCCATCAAGAACACATTCAACAACCCGTTCGAGGCCGCATTCAAGAAACGCTGATACTGAACACGGGCCATACCTAGGAAGGCAATTCTCAACGATCACCGTATGTTCCGCACTCAAGGGGCATCTTTTGTGGCAGGTGAGTCGTGGATGTGCTCCTCTCCATCGCCAACCGGTTTGAGCTTCAGGGCAAGGTTGCGGATGTCCGAGAACACGGCAGTGGAAACGTCCACGACACCTTCCTCGTCACGGTAGATTCGCCGGATGATCCCCACTTCATTCTTCAGCGGATGAATACGCGGGTCTTTTCGAGGCCTGACCTGGTCATGGCGAACATGCGCACACTCGGAGACCATGTTTTCGAGAGGCTGCGCGGCGCGCACGAGCAGGCGGTTCGCCGGTTCGAAATTCCGCGGGTGCTTCGGACCAGGGATGGCGGGGACCACTGGATCGACGGAGACGGTTCGTTCTGGAGGGCCATGACCTTCATCGAAAACTCCCGGTCCTTCGACTCGGTTCAGACAGCAGACCATGCGCGGGAGACCGGCTGGGCCCTTGGGATGTTCCATGTCCTGGTGAGTGACCTGCCTCCCGAGAGTCTTTTCGACACCCTGGAGGGGTTTCATGTGACGCCCCTCTACCTCCGCCGTTTCGATGCGGTCCTCTCTAGGCACGGTACCCCTTCCCCCGGTTCGCGGATGGTCAAGGCATGCCTGCAGCACGTGGAAAGGGGAAGGAACTCCGTCCATGTTCTGGAAAGAGGCCGGGCACGGGGGCAGTTGAGGGTTCGAGTCATTCATGGGGACCCCAAGGTGAACAACGTCATGCTGGATGACCTCACTGGGCGTGCGGTGGGGATCGTGGACCTGGACACCGCGAAACCCGGCCTGATTCAGTATGACATGGGTGACTGCCTTCGTTCCTGCTGTAATCCGTTGGGGGAGGAAACCGACCGCTTGGAATCGGTTCACTTCGACCCGGAACTATGCCGGGCCATCCTGGAAGGGTACAACTCGGCGGTAGGCCCTTCACTGTCGATTCACGACCGGGTTTTCATCTTCGACGCGGTTCGGCTCATCGCCTTCGAACTGGGACTGAGGTTCTTCACGGACTACCTCGAGGGGGATGTCTACTTCAAGACCACGCACCGGGATCACAACCTCATGAGGGCCTTGGTCCAATTCCGCCTGATGGAGAGCATCGAACTTCAGGAGAAGGTCATTCGAGGGATCAGTGTGGATCTGAAATGAGTGTTTTGGACTATCGATTGGAGCTTTTCCCGGACGGTCAATCCCCGGAGATCGGCATTGCGGGG
Source organism: uncultured Syntrophobacteraceae bacterium (assembly GCA_964623165.1). Taxonomy (GTDB): domain Bacteria; phylum Desulfobacterota; class Syntrophobacteria; order Syntrophobacterales; family Syntrophobacteraceae; genus JAAYUJ01. The sequence continues at coordinate 8,201 of CAZURN010000019.1, read as the reverse complement.
CGCATCGCCCGGGACCTTTCTGCGGTGACCCTGGAAGTGGAACTCACCGGAAACCTGGATGGGGTCTTGATCGATCAACCTGAGGGTGTCAGCGTTCGAAGAGACGGGCTCTGGCAAGGGACGTGCCTGGAGCTCTTCCTGACGCCTGCGGGATCTCGCGGCTATTGGGAGTTCAACGTTTCACCGGCGGGCCACTGGAACGTCTACCGGTTCTCGGGTTGCCGGATGGGCATGACGGAGGAGGAAGCCTTCGGAGATCTCTCTTTTGATTTCGTAAGGAAGAGTGGATCTTTGCGACTGTCCATGGCAATCGACCTTTCGGGGATCGTTCTCCCCACTGAACCTCTCCACGCCGCTGTGTGTGCGGTGGTCAAGCACCGGGTGGGAGCACTGTCCTACTGGGCTCTCACCCATTGCGGCCCCCGCCCTGACTTCCATCGCCGGGAGAGTTTCATCCTCGTGATCTGATCATAAAACCGGTGAAATGAAGGATGGACCCATTGGCATTGAACGAGGGATTCGAGTACGTTGATCGCATCAACGGCCGTGGCGATGGGCTCTCGATTCTGAATTACCTGGCAGGGACCTACAGGCACTCCTCGAGGGAGGAATGGTGGGACCGGCTGGCACGAGGGGAGGTCTTCCTGAACGGAAGATTGGCGACATCCAGAGTGATTCTCAAGGCTGGAGACAATCTGGTCTGGCGTCGCCCCCCATGGCGGGAGCCCGATGTGCCGCTCGCTTATGCAGTGCTTTATCAAGATGAGGATCTTCTCGCTGTGGCCAAGCCTTCTGGACTCCCGACCATCCCGGGCGGCGGATACCTCGATCACACGCTGCTCACCCTCGTGCGCAGGAGATTTCCTCAAGGCACACCCGCACACCGGTTGGGGCGGGGCACCTCAGGAATCGTTCTGTTCGCGCTCACGGCTCGCGCCAGATCCGCCTTGGGGGAGGCCATGCGCGGGAGGCGCGTGGTCAAGATCTACCGGGCGCTCGCCTCGGGTATTCCGGACCGTGACAACCTTTTCATCGAGAGTACCATCGGACCCGTGGCCCACCCGCTCCTTGGAGCGGTCCACGCCGCCTCACCGGATGGCAAACATGCGGTGAGCCACGCACGTGTTCTGGAACGCAGGGAGAACGCGAGCCTCCTGGAAGTGCGCATCGAAACCGGTAGGCCTCATCAGATCCGCATTCACCTGGCTGCAGCGGGTCATCCTCTGGCGGTGGACCCCCTTTACGCCGCCGGGGGTGGGTTCAAGGACCCTCAGACCAGCCTTCCGGGTGATTGCGGGTACTTCCTCCACGCGGAACGGGTCTGTCTTGCTCACCCCGGGACGGAATCGCCCCTCGACATCTGGTGCTCCCCTCCTCCAATGCTCAGGAAGAAGGAGGAGTTGAGCGCGAGAGGCTGGAGAGCGAGGAGGAGTCGTTCGGGTTGAAGGCCGTTGCTGCCGCTCCCCTAACCCCTCAGGCCAAGGGGAGGCCAATCCCAAGGATGCTCCTTTCTTGCTCGCCGGGGGCACGATGGGTGGGGGTGAACCGATTGATCATACACTGCTTTCTCATAGAACTGTGGGTGGACCGTTCAACTTGGTATGCATCACAGGGCACCGCCCCTATTTCATGCTGCGTATGCGCACTTCGATGTCTTTTTCTCCCTTGAGCAGTGCAACGATGGTGGCGGGGTCCGTACTCCCGTAATGGTACGGATAGAGAATACGGGGTCTGAAACTCTTGGCGGCGTTGGCCACCATCTCCGGTGTCATGGTGTAGGGAAGGTTCATGGGGAGGAAGGCCACGTCGATGGATTTCAGGGCCTTCATCTCCGGAGTGTCTTCTGTATCCCCCGCGATGTAAACCCGCTTGTCTCCAAAGGTGACGACATAGCCGTTCCCGTTGCCTTTCGGATGAAAGGGTTGTCCTTCACTGCGCATGTGGACCAGGTTGTATGCGGGCACGGCTTCGATCTTTAGACCCTGCACCGTCCTTTCGTCGCCATTCTTCATGACAATGCCGCCCTGAAGTTGTTTGGCACAGATCTCGGTCATGACCAACTCGGTCTTTTCCGACCGTACGGCCTGCAGGGCCTTGGCATCCAGGTGGTCCCGGTGCTCGTGGGTGAGAAGGATCAAGTCCGCTTTTGGCATGCCACTGTAATCAGCAAGTTCGGCGTAGGGGTCCACATGGATCACCTTGCCCCCGAAATTGAACATGAGTGACCCATGGCCGATGAAGGTAATTTCCAGCGGCCCCTTGGCCGTCTGGATCGTGTCTTTTTCGAATTCCCGCGCCGCGGCAGAAAAAGGAGCGCAGCAGGTTGCAAGAAAGGTCAGAAGAATCAGCCATTTCATCTTAGGTCTCCTTTGTGGGAGTGGGACTCCTCGGCACTGCCGTCTTCGGCGTCGCGCCTTCGTTTCTTTGCCCATAGCCTAGCGGAGGCAATTATAGTCAAAACCGCACTCGCGAAGAAGAGGATCTCGTAGAGGTGCTGACTGGCCCAAATGACCCAGACGCTTCTCCCTTGGATGTGCCGGAGCCACTCCAGTTCCAGGTCCCCGTAAGAAATCCCGAGCGCGAGTCCAATGGCCTGATCCACCCGATGGCCCTCCTTCAGAAGGCGAAGGATTCCTTGAGGGCCTTCTTTCCCGTACCGGGAGACCACGTATTCGACGAGGCTTCTGCTTTGAGCGTAAGCCTGGAGTATCGGGTCTCCGCTGCCAGGGAACCGCTCTTCCAGTGCGATCATGGGGATGGGGCGACGGGCAATGCTGATTTCACTCGTTTCCAGGGCATCCCCTGCGGCTATCTCCCCGAGGCTTCCGCTGACCCATTGGCAGATTCCCTCTTCAAGCCACCGGGGAAGGGAAGCCCCTTCCATCTGCCCATGGAGCAGAAGGTGGCAGAGTTCGTGGAGGAACGTTTCCTGAAGCATATAGGGATTTCTTGTGGCCGGTGACACGTGGATCGCGATGAGGTTTGCCTCGGGTATTGCAAAGGCGGTGACAAGGGGGTTCCCCGTCATTTGCCTGAAGGCTTCTCGGTCGCCCATCAAGAGAACATGTGGTTTTGACCTGAGTTCCCAGCCCAGGGCCTTTTCTATTTTGGCCCGCGCAACCGGACATGCGGCCATCAGAACTCTGGCTTCATCAAGGAATTGACTTTCGCCGTAGAAACTGATGCCTTCCCCCTCCATCAGAAGATTGTGCTGGGCTGGGGGAATGCCGGCAAAGAGAGGCTGTGCCGCCATGAGGAGCACTCCCAGGAGGAGCCTCGTCAGCGTAGAAGGTATGTTCTTCTCAGGTTTCACTGAAATGATCCTTCAAAATGCTCTCGGGGCTTGGCCGGGGCTGCCGGTAACACTGCCGTTGACGGTCCTGCAATCCTTAAGAAGATGCAGACCCCGTGCCGGCCCAGTTTGAGAACAGTGAAATTCACATTGACAGAAAAATGCCGGTCTAATAAAGTAGAAACTCCTGATGCCGCTTCTCCACCAAGCTTTCCAGCAGTCAATCCCTGTGAATACCCGTGAAAAGAGTCCAGGGGGAATTCTGTCGACTGCGGAACTGCCTGGAGCAACGCGTTAATTGAATGACGCAGGAGGGATTGGATAGGTAGGCGGCTCTGATCGAAGCCGTCACAACATCTACGACCAATGTGGCCAAGAAGGCTGCCGAGAGCGAGTATTGCTCTGGCAGCCTTTTTTTTGTTGGGACACGGCATCTTTGCCCATTTTGCAGGAATCCCAAATCAAGCATCGCATCGAGGCCCGTTTGTCGTCCCGGCCGCACCCATACTGTTCCGGCATTGCGGCATGTAATGGCATGACTGCAGAGTGAGGGAAGAGCATTGAACGTTAACCACCCTATCCGCGCGAGATGTGCGCTCGGCGCCATGGCCATTGGGTTCATTGCAGCGATGTTGTGCTCGCTTGCGGTGAATATCGTCCTTCCGGTCTGTGGGCATGCAGGGGAGAAAAGAGTGGAAAGGGACGCCGATGGAGACGGCAAGCGGGACCAGGTCGCCGTTCTCGATGGTGGGGGCAAGATCCTCAGGCTTGAGATCGACAGCAACCGTGATGGTCGCATGGATCGTCTCCAGTTTTACCAGGATGAAAAACTGGTCCGCATCGAAAGCGACACCGACTATGACGGCCGGATTGATTGTCTGGACTTCTTTGAGCACGGGAAGAGGCGCCGACAGGAAAGGTTGGACAGATCCGGCAAGATCTCCCAGGTCACACTGTTCGATGAACAGGAACGCCCCTCTCTGATGAAAAAGGACACCACGGGCAACGGCGTCTTCGATGCCGTGTACACTTTTGAGAAAGGGAACCTCGTTTCGGCAACCAGGGATACCAATGGGAACGGGAAGCCCAATGTCTGGCAGACGTTCAGAGACAACAAGCCCGTCGAGGAAAAAACCGATGCCGATGAGGACGGCAAGTTCGAGAAGATCGTCCAATACGATCACGAAGGGCTCCCGGAGAAGAGCATCCATGATCTTGACGGGGACGGAAGAGCAGAGGTCCATCGATACTACGCGAAGGGTGAGCTCGTTAGGGAGGAAAAGGACTCGGACCTGGACGGGCGGATGGATTCTGTCACCACATTCGCCAAAGGGAAACCGGTGGAGCAGAAGAAGGATTCAAACCGTGACGGGGCATTCGATCTGTTCGTGGCTTTCCAGAACGGCAAGCCGGTTTCACAAAACAAGGACCTGAACTTCGACGGCAAGATCGATTACTTCAGCCAATTCGATGAAGCCGGCCAAGTCAAGCAGATCAAGGAGGACACCAGACATTCCGGGAAGATCGACCGTATCAGGGTCTTCGAAAGGGGGATTCCAATCAGGATAGAGCATGATGCCGACGGGGACGGTTTTATGGAAACCGTCACTCATTTCCGGAACGGGAAGATGCATATCCAGACGGTGGATGAAAACAGGGACGGGAAACCGGACATCAGGATCTCTTTCGATGGCGCGGAAAAGAGAGAGCGTGTCGAAAGCGATACGGATTTGGACGGGAAGATGGACACTTGGCAATACTACGCGGACGGGCGTGTGATCCGGGTGGAAAAGGACGACAACGGGGACGGCAACGTGGACATCATCGTCACCTATACGAACGGCTCCAGGGAGAAACTCGTCAGTGACGCCGATCATGACGGATTCTTCGAGATCACCCAGTGGTTCGACCGTCCTGGATGGTCCATGGTGATGGAGCAGGACATCGACAAGGACGGGAATCCCGATGCCCGCTTCTTTTATAGAGACGACATGCTGGTGATGAAAGAGATGGATGAGGACGGGGATGGCCGTGTCGATCTCAGGGAAGTCTATGACGAGCATGGCAAGCTGACCCGGTGCGAAGAAGACGACGGGCACACGGGGCAACTGAACTTGACTTGGTTCTATGATGGCGAAGAAAACGCGGTCCGGGCTGAGAAGGATGCCGATGGCGACGGCGTTGTCGACACATGGTTCTTCTATGACAAAGGAAGAATTCTTGCCGTCGAGGAAGACACCAACAAGGACGGCGCTCCCGATCTGTGGGAGAAATATGACGAAGCCGAAGCCCTGGTGAGGCGTGAAAAAGACCTCGATTTTGACGGCCTTGCCGACGCCGTCGATTTTCAAGCGAATGAACGCAAGAGCGCACCAACAGACAACGAAAACATCTAGGGTGAGACCCTGTTGATTGGAGGAGCGTTGAAATGATGGAGTTCTTTGAGAAAGGCGGAATTCTGATGGGTCCGATCCTGCTTTGCTCCGTTCTGGGCCTGGCCATTTTTGCTGAACGGGTGATTCGTTTTGCCATGACACGCACTCGAGGGACGGGCCTTGCGGAAAGGGTCGCAGCTCTGCTGCTCGAAAGCAAAGAGGCGGAAGCCCGAAAGGTTGCCGAAGAGAGCAGATCCCCCATGGGGCGAGTTCTCATGCAGGCCATGGAAGTCAAGGGGCGCGAAAGGGCAGTCCTCGAAACAGTCATCGTCAATGCCATCGAAGAGGAAGTGAGGGGCCTTTCGTCCTACATCCAGGGCTTGGCCACCATCGGAAACATTGCTCCCCTCCTTGGACTTCTCGGGACGGTCGTGGGCCTCATCAAGGCATTCATGGTGATTCAGCAGCTGGGAGGGAAGGTGAACGCTGCGGTCTTGGCGGGCGGCATCTGGGAAGCCATGCTCACCACGGCGTTCGGGCTTGCAGTGGCCCTTCCGACCATGGTGGCTCACAGCTACCTGGTCTCACGGATCGAACAGTATGAAGCCCGGCTTCAGGCCGGCGCCGTGACATTCATGAAAAGTGTCACCGTGGAAAAGGAGTAGACCATGCTGGTGCACAAAAGGAAGAGGCCACGCTACCATATCCAAATGCCACTGACGTCCTTGATCGACATTGTGTTCCTGCTCCTGATCTATTTTCTCCTGACGACCAATTTCCTGGTTGAAGAGGGCATCAATATCGCCTTGCCCCAGGCGCAGGCCGGAGCACCTCAGATCATGGAGGAGATCACCATCGTTGTGGACAGGGAAGGACGGGCTTATCTGGGAGACCGTGAAGTCCCCATCGACCAGCTCTACACGCGGCTGAAAGAAATGATTGCAGACCAGAGGGACCGGATGGTGGTGGTGAAGGCCGACCGATCCATCGTATTGAACAAAGCAGTGAAGGTCATGGATCTGGCCAAAGCCGCGGGGGCGGGAAAGCTCTGCCTGGCTACCGAGAAGGGGCTTTGAAACCGTGACCCACTCAAACCATGGCGGGAAATCACCCAATATCCTCCTCACAGGGCTGACTGCCGTCTCCCTCGGCATTCATCTACTCCTGTGCACGCACCTGGCAAACCGCTACCAGCCCGAGTCGATGTCCTATATCGAACTCAGCGTGCGGGACATCTCGGAGCCAACCGCCAGGGCGATCCCACGCCCCAGGGCAAGGGCCAGGGCGCCCGAAATCCAGGGCGCCCCAGTGATAAACGTGCGGGAGCGGCGAATTCCACAGATCAGGGTCGAGCCTCTCGAAACCCGGCCGGAAAGCATCTCGGCCGGCAGCGTGTCCATTCCGGCGGTGCCGGATTTGTCGGGTGTCATGGGGCTGAAGGTGGGAAACTGGACGCCTGTGCCGGATACCCCTCAGGAATTTGTGAGCCGGCAAGATTACACGCAGATGGTGAAGATGAAGATCGAGAGCCGCAAGAGATATCCCGACCCGGCCAGATCACGCCGAACCGAGGGAAGAGTCACGGTCAGCTTCACGATCACACCCGAAGGCCGGGTGACCGGGATCCAGGTGGTAAAGAGCTCGGGTCACGCACTGCTCGACCAGGCGGCTTTGGCCACCGTCGCGGAAGCGTCGCCATTTCCGAGGGTGCCCCCAAACCTTTTCAAAGGGCCGTTCCAGATGCAGATAGTCCTTGTTTACGAGCTCATGTGAAAGCTCGTTTCAAACAAATTGGAGGGAGGAAGGGAGGGATGTGGTCATGATCTAGCTCCAGCAAGATGAAGGAAGCGAAAGGAAAGAGAGTCAGCTGAGATGGAGGCGGCCGGGCTCCGCCAAGAGATTGCCGGCCACCCCCTTGGAACAATGCCCCCTCGGGCTGAGGGATGCCTGGTGCATATAACGCCTCGCCATCTCTTCGGCAATCCTGCTGCAAAGTCCAGGGGGAACAACTGAAACGTTGGGAATGCTGCCCATCGGTGGCGATGGTGGAGGACGATTGATGGCAAGAAAGAAATTCCTGAAGAACCTGCACAAATTGCTGCACCCCTTATGCATTGGGTTGACAATCGTATTGCTTGCTGCGGCCGCTTATGCCGCCGGTGAATCGAAGCAATTGCCGACGGGCGCGGGGACGAAATCGGAGGAGGTCTCCAAGGGTGCGGAGGAGGAGGCAAAAGGGGGCGATGACGGCGCCGAGGCTCCCTCACATCAGGCCGAGAAGAAGGATCACGGGCCAGTGGAGGTATTCAAGCTCGGTGAGGTGACCGTCACTGGAAAGATAGTGGACGAAGCCACCATCAACATGCCGGCTGTGGTCGAGACCCTGACCGCCGAGGGAATCGAACGGATCAACGCCGTCGAGACTTCGGACGTCTTCAAATACATGCCCGGGTCCTACCTGAGGAAGCTCTATCCGGGCCTCACCAACCAGCCTCTGGTTATCCGTGGCAACAATACCGAACTCACCGGCAGGA
>CAZURN010000018.1:0-28483 GCA_964623165.1 uncultured Syntrophobacteraceae bacterium | reverse complement strand
TTGCTCTCCATCAACGGGCTCTTCATCCTGAGGCATGTGAGATGCCCGCCTTGTCTTCCTTTTGACTCCGCTGTCTTGACTCGAAGATATGCATCGATTGTGACGAAAGGTTTAAGGACAGGTAAAGATTCGGTAAGGATTGGAGAGCAGGTGAACCGCATCAAGTCAGTCGGAAGATTTCGTGTGAGCCCTGTGTGGTAGAGCTCGATCTCAAGAAGAGGGGCGTACTTGCATGAAGGCACGTTGGATTTTAACGTAGGTTTTGAAATCGGCAGACGATGGATTCTCAACTCGATCAAAGGCATGACGGCATATGGTCACTGTCCCCTCCGCATCAGGCCTCATTCTTGTCATTGAAGACGACAATAATACGGCCTCCCTGATCACCCTCTATCTTCAACGAGAAGGGTATGAAACCGCTGTCGCCTATGACGGTGAGAAAGCCCTGCAATTGGCAAGGCAAAGGACCCCTGTGTTTATCGTCCTTGATCTCATGCTCCCTAAGATGGATGGCTGGGAGGTCTGCCGCAAAATTCGGGAATTTTCGGATGTGCCTATCCTCATGCTCACCGCAAGAGGCGAGGAGTTTGACCGCGTGCTTGGGCTCACGATCGGAGCCGATGATTATATGGTAAAACCCTTTAGCCCTCGAGAACTTGTTGCTCGAGTCAAGGCGATCCTGAGGCGAGCCAATCTAAAGGATCGGGATAAGCGGGATATGCTCTGCGTTGGAGAGCTGAAGTTGGATGTTCACAAGCACGTTGTGACGGTGAAGACCCGCGAAATCCCCTTGACTCCATCAGAATTCAGATTGCTCACATTGTTCATGCACTCGCCCGGGCGGCTTTTCACGCGAGAGCACCTCCTTGATGCCCTCTACCCTGAGGGCGAGGAGGTTGTGGACCGTGTGATAGATGTGCATATCGGCAAACTGAGGCAAAAGATCGAAGCAGATCCCGCCAATCCGCGCTACATAATAACTGTTAGAGGTTTCGGGTATCGATTTACTGAACACGACACCTGAGCGATGAGGGTGCAACATGAAACAGCGTTTGCTCCTGAAGCTTCTTGGAATCAACGTGCCGGTGGTCGCCCTCGTCATAATTGTGCTGTGGGTCGTTCTGGATACTCTTGCAGCTAATTACTTTTCGCTTCTAATGAAAGAGTACCATATCTCTCCCATCGATGCTCACCAGATGTTCATCGCTGCGGTTCACCGATACATTCTCTGGACCAGTATTGTCGCAATGGTGTTGGGTGCTTCACTGAGCTTCTTCTTCACCCAGATGGTGCTGCGGCCGCTTCATCAGATGACTGACACCGCCCGCTCAATTTCTGATGGCAACTATTCCTCGAGGGTTCGGACGGATTCGAACGATGAGATAGGAGATCTTGCAGCAGCCTTTAACCAAATGGCGGAGGATCTTGAAAGAATCGAGCGGCTCAGGAGGGATATGATTTCCAATGTAGCCCACGAGCTTCGTTCCCCCCTCACCAATATCCAAGGCTACCTTGAAGCACTTCATGACGGTGTTGTCCTCCCAACGCAGGAGACCTTCGAGCTACTTCAGGAAGAAGCGCTGCGACTCACCAACCTTGTTGAGGATCTTTTGAAGTTGGCGAGGGCCGACGCAGCAAAGGCCAATCTCCTCTTGGAGGATGTCAACATTTCCATTCTGACCCTGCACATTCTTAGGAGTTTTGAGCTGAATCTTGCCAAGAAGCGCATCAGAGTTCAGACAGAATTGGATGAGAAGAGTCATGCCATAGCGGACCGCGACAAAATCACCCAGGTTATTGAGAATCTAATCAAGAACGCCTTGCAGTACACGCCAGAAGGCGGGACCATATGCATTCGAGTCCAAGAGTCCAACGGGAAAATCACATTTGCCATTGAAAACAATGGACCAGGGATCGATCATAATGATTTGCCCCTTATTTTCGAACGGTTCTATCGGGGAGAAAAGTCCCGCTCCAAGGACTATGGGGGTACCGGGATAGGCCTCACCATTGTAAAGGAGCTCGTAGAAGCACACGGAGGCAAAGTCGAAGTCAAAAGCACACCTGTCGAGACCGTTTTCTCGTTTGCGTTGCCAACCCGTTAACACGGCAGAGCTAGACCCAATCAGGACTCCGTACGTTCTCTTGGGTCATCCCTTTCCGAGCTCACGGAAAGCGTCCAAGGCATAAAAATCGATCAAGGAATAATGCTTCCATGACCAAGGGCTCCGGAGGCCATTAAGTATGGCATTGGCTAAGACCTAATCGGTGAGAGCCCGCTCATTAAGAAGATTGCTTCCGAGACTCCTCTCAAGGCAGCAATGGTTATGTTTAATTGAAATGACCCATACACAGCAATTATCAGCTTTCAGACCGAGGAGGTTAAGCCATGGGAAAAGTGGTGCACCAATCGCGAATTACCATTACGAGGGAAACTGGTCCCACTCGAAAAGCAGTCATTGAAGGGTTCGAGGAACCAGTCTTTTACGGGGTTCATGGCGGGATTAAACACTTCTATAAGGTTGACCCAGAGAAGGAACACGCCGCAACTCTAGATCACATCGTTGGTGCCGTTGGCGGCTGAATGATGGGAACTTTGGCCACGGTGTTGGCCAGAAAAGGCATTAGAAGTCATAAGGAGATTTTTCAGGCAGAGGTCACGGGTGATATTGAGGATGTCAACGGTGTGCTGAAAATCACAAGAATCAGGGTGAACTACAACCTCAAGGTTCCAGCGGAAAAGGAAGTAGAGGCGCAAGAGGCCTTTGAGAATTATCTTTCTCACTGCCCAGCGGCGCAGAGTGTCCTTGGTTGCATAGAAATCCAGCATTTCTTGAAAATGGTTGTTGAGAACAAGTCTCTGTGATGCCCATATGAGCCAATCAAGAGATCCAGATTGTTTCCGTTCTAGTCGCCCACTTGCTCAGGATTCAAGGATCTGGCAGGACAACCTGCAAAAGCGGAGGCCTTCCAGTTTCTCGAAAATCATCCCAATCTGCGTGGTTCAGAGAAAGATGCCCACCTGATATTGTAATGTCCTCGTAAGGAACTTAAATGTAGCTTGATTGCGGACTCGGGACAATTCGGGAACTCAGCTCGCACCCTTCACCCACAGACCAGACCTCTCGTACCTCGTTATCGTTCAAAAACCCCTCTGGCATCCGCGAGTTAAATTGAAATGACGGCAGAATCATTTGCCGCCCCAAAGCTTGACTAGCTTCAACGTGCGAAAGGAGATGCTCAACATGCCACTTGCAACTATCAAAGTGATCGAAGGCGTTTTCTCCCGCGACGAGAAGCAACGGATGATCGAGAAGGTCACCGAAGCGATGATATCTGTCGAGGGCGAAAACCTGAGAGAGAAGACGTTTGTCATTCTTGAGGAAGTCAAGAGTGGCTACTGGGGAATCGGCGGCGAAACGGTGACTGCCGACGCAGTGAAACACCTGCGGGCAAACCATTAGCTCTATTTTCCTCAACGCGAATGCACCCACCCATATGCAATTGAGACGACTCCAGGTTCTATTGGGGTCGTCTCGATCCATTGTTACGGCAGCCCGGAGGATCGATAGAGTTGTTTTTCCATTCACAAAGTGGATTTCAAGTAAACTATCCTGATCCCGGAAAGTCCGACCCCTCAAAAGTTCAGCATGTCCGGATCATTTCCGTTATGGACGTCCTCTCTCTCAGGCTTCACGGATGTGGCAAGTAGCAGCAACTTCTTATTGGGAGACCCGACGAGGATTTATCCGGATTACGAGGAAGAATGTCAAAGCAAAACTTTGCGCCTCTTGCCCCCTGGCAAGGCCCACCTCAAGCGGCCCCGCCGTCGAAGGAAGAAACCTGAAAAAGGCAGGGCTTTCATGCACGATTCTTCTACACGCCAAGAATTAACCGATATATTTACTGGATGCGTTGTTGTTGATTGCGGCCCCGGAGCACTCCTACTCCTTGCGCGCCTCAACCCAATGCGCCAGGGGGGGGCTGACGGCGCAGGAACAACCTCGCTGCGCCCCTTCTGCCCTCACTTGACAGGCACCTCCAGGAAATTAGATTAAACTACTATGAATCGGGCCCTTGCCCGAAAAAAATAACTTTGCGAAAGGAGCACAATCCCATGTCGCTGGAAGATAACAAGGCGTTGATCAGACGCTTCGTCGATAGGGTTTTCAACCAAAATGACTTGTCGGCCCTGGAAGAATTTCTGGCTGACGACTACGTGTTGCACGACGGCTGGGACACCAACTCCGCGCGAGTGACCCACGGCGCCGAGGGTTTCAGAGAAATGAGCAAGGCGTGTCACGCGGCGTTTTCCGGTCAGATGATCACCATCGAGGATATGTTCGCGGAAGGCGACAAGGTGGTTACCCGATGGACATCGCAGGGAACGCACACCGGGGAGTTCATGGGGTACAAGCCGACAAACAAGCTGTTCACCATGAGCGGGATCTGCATCGATCGGATAGAAGGCGGCAAGCTGGCCGAATCCTGGGTAATAGGCAACGAGGCCGGCATGTTGAGGCAACTCGGGATCCTACCTGCGGAATATCAGGAAGCGGCTTGAGCCTGCGGTGCAGTAAGGGGCCGGAAAGGACCCGGAAGTGGCGCGATGTGAATTCGCAAAGGAAGTCAGGGCCAGTTTGCGGCAATCACCCGGAAGGTGACGTCATGATAGGTCCTCTTCTCAATCTGGCGGAACCTGGGAACTATCGTACAGTTGGCATACGCTGACACAGAGAAGCAGGGCTGTCATCATCCGGGGATCATAGACAAACTACCCCTGACCATCTTTTCGATAATCGAGGAGATTTCTCAACTATTGGACGGCTGAATCGGCGTTCCGTGAGGAGCGCCGAAGTTAGAATACCTCTCCTCTGTGGTGTTATGCGCCATCTGCCAAACAAGTTCAACAGATGTTCCGGTTTCAATCACCCTCCCCTGGCCTCTACTGATTCTTTCGCCAGCCAACGATCATCTCTGCATCCGCTTCCCAGACACCATTCAGTTTCTCTGCGGGGGAATCCTTCTCTACGATCCATTTGAAGATGATCTCCTGTCGCCAGCGCATACTGGACCGTCCGGTTTGCCGTCGTAACGGAGACGGCACGCTCCCCCTTGGCAAGAACGATGATTGCTGCCGTGACATTCGAGAGATCCGTTTCCGTGTAAACCACTCAAGGCTCCATAGAACGAAAAAGCGGGGTCCATTGCACTCTCTTATGAACCGCACGTAGTATACAGATCGCTTTACCCCATTTGCACAACTACTTGCACCGGAGTAGACTGGGCATCCTTACCATGGAATAGGGAAGGACTGGCTAGCCTGGCTGAGAAAGCCGGAAATCCTGGCTGGCTTTCCAATGGATTCATGCCTGGAACGCTGCGAAGGGCGCAAACATGACACGGGACCAGAAAGAGACACTTGCTCGACTGGAGGCGGAGCTAGCGGAACGCGCCTCTCTCGAGAGGGAACTGAAAGGGCTGCGCATTGTCGAGCCGGAAGAAGTGGAAGAAATAGAAGGAGATGAAATTCAACCCGAGGAGGCTCTGAAGCGCATTGACAGGCTGATAGAGCTTGAAAAGCGAAGTCACATCACCTTTCTCAAATACGTCCTGATGCCCACACTCTTTAGGGCGGAGAAAGCAAAAAGAGCCAAAGAGGAGAAACTGCCGGGGGAGAGTCCCCACAAATATGACCAAGAGTACATGGAGCTCACTATTTTGGAGAATGCACTGCGGGGTGTTCTTGTACTTCTCGATGGGCAAGTGGGTTCAGAGGGCCCGGGAATCACTGGCCAACTCAACATGACAAGAGGCCAGTTTATCTCGCTTTTTCTCCTTGCGACCGAGATCGGAAGGCGGCTTCCCCTTTTGAGCGCTCTGACGGGGCAGGAAGAGCTGAAATGGGCGGATCTTGTGCCTTATTCAACGGACGAGGGACTAAAGAGGCTGCTTCACGCGCACAAGAGCGGCAGCGGAGGAAGACGAAAAGCAGCGAACGAACGAAAACAGAAAATGGAGATCTTGGCCCCGCTTTTCGAGGAACTGAAGAAAGAAAGGTTCAGCAGCCGATACAAGAGTTATCGGAGTGCAGTGGAGGGACTCCTGGATCGAGACGAGTTCATACACATCCGCGAACACATTCCACCCGAAGGGGAAAGGTACCCGCTCATCGCATACGACGCTTTTCTATACCCCGAAGCAAAAAAAATATGGGACGCAGAGGTCCGACCAAGCAAGTCAAAATAGCACATTCTGTTATTACAGCCACTTACAGTCCTTACATCCCCGTCTACTGTAGCCCACCCCGCCTAGTGTAGCCACCCTCGTATTGCCAACGCCATGCCGGTAGTATTCCGCAACACAATGAATCTCAAATCAGGAGGTTGCGGAATGTCGCCAGACACGAAGAATCCATCGCCAGGGTATCTTTCACTTAAAGCGCTCGCAAGAGAGCTCAGTGTATCCGATCGGACAGTCCACGCTCTGATCCATGACAAACTTGATCCCATTCCCTGCCACCGAATCGGCCGGAAGATCATCCGCGTCCACCGCGCCGACTTGAAGGCCTGGATGGACCGCCGGCGCTCCATCATCCCGGACGACCAGTTGAGCGCGCAGGCAGAAGCAATTGTGGGCCGGATGCTGAGGGGTGAGTAGGGTGACCATGAAATTGACACTGACAGTCGCTCTCTCCCGGAAACCGGCGACACTCTCAAAGCGCTTCACCAGAAGCGACGATGGGAACCTTCATGAACATCCCGGTGGACAACTGGTGAGAATCCGCCGGTCGGATTTCGACAAGTGCTCTGAGAACCAGCACTTTGACTTGTCTCTGGCTGAGGGAAACTTTCAATGAGTTGCATGGAGGTTGACATGTCTACACGGAGAACATTCGCGAGGAGACTCGATCGAACCACGGTTCCCTATGCCATCGATCTCCCTCCTGAAGCGATCGCCACCTTTCGTGCCATCACACGGAATACCATCGAGTCGCTCATGCGCAACGCGCGACATAGTGAGTCTACGGAGAGCCTGATCGATGAGACCACAGGTTTGCTTTTGGCTTCCGACGTGCTGATCCGCAACGCTCTCGATGCACACGCCGGACGATTTCCAATCCCAAAGTGCAAGCCGGGATGCTCCCACTGCTGCATCTTGCGGGTCTCCACACTCCCCTCTGAGATCTTTGTCGTGGCGGAATATATCGCCGCAAAAAAAGACTGCGAGAAGGTAACAGAACGCATTGCCGCAGCCGTTGATTCGACGAGAGGGCTCAGCACATCCCAGTACTTCCGAACACGAACCCCATGTCCTCTCTTGGAGAATGGCGTTTGCGGGATCTATCCCGTTCGGCCTTTTGCCTGCAGGGGCTACTTCTCGCTCAGTCCGCGCTCCTGCTTTGAAGCGCTCAAGGCCGCAGATCCCTGGTTTCTCGTACCCCTCTACATCCCCGGTTCCATTCTGACCGGCTGCATTCAAGTTGGGATGATCGAAGTATTCAAGCGGATGAGAGTCCAGAAGGATCTGGTGAATCTTTTGCCGGCTCTCCTGCTCGCTTTGAAAGAGCCGGAGACTGCAGCCCGATGGGCGAGAGGCGAGAGGGTCTTCGAGAAGGCACGAGTCGACAAGGAAGCGCCCAAGAAGACCACAACCTATGAATGGGCAGTGAAGAGATCGAATGGATGAGACCAAGAAGGATCGTACCTTGAGGGACTTTGCGCTAAAAGCCAGCAGGAAAATGCTCGACATCTGGAATCCAACCGGAGAAGCCCTGGCAGCAGAGTTTTGGATAAGCGGGAAGAAGGCTTCGAGCGGTAGATCTCAGAGCGGGTTCAGCCCGGTTTGCAGAAACAAGTTCGATCGCGCGGCGGGCTGCAAACTAGGCAAAGGCACGGGGTGCCGTGAGTGCACCCTGAAAGAACTTCTCCCCATCTCAGAAGAGATGTTGTTCAAGCACATTTTGGGGAAGAAGCCAAAAGACCGCCGCGGCATCTACCCCATGCTCCCAGGGGACCTCACCGCATGGATCGCAGCGGACCTCGACAACCACGATGGCAAGAAAGACCCGCTGGGAGATCTTACAAAGCTCATCGAGGTTGCCCGGGCACTCGATCTGCCGATCACGGTGTTCAGCAGCAACTCGGGGAAGGGCTTTCACACCTATCTCTTCTCCGAAAAGCCTATCCCTGCTGCCAAGGCCCGATCCCTCTTGCTTGCCTTGCTCGACCGCGCAGGTATCGACATAAGCCACCGGCGCGATAAGGAAGGTTCCTTCGACTGTCTCTTTCCAAAGCAAGATAGCCTCGAGGACAAAGACATCGGGAACCTGATCGCGCTCCCGTATTTTGGGGACGCTGTGAGAGAGCGGCACGCCAGTCTCGTGATCGATCCTGGGACCCTCGAGCCGTTTGGTTCAAGTCTCGAGGAGAATTTCGAATTCTTCCTGGAAACAATGAGGCCGATGGCTGAGACCGAAGTGGATGGGGCGCTCAAGGAGATGGGGATCAGCCTGCATAGGGGGAACCTCGCTCTCGACCTATCAAACACGGGATCGACTGTTCAACTTCCTGAGATCGTAGAGAAGTGCGCCTTCCTTAACCACTGCAGAGATGATGCCCCCTCGCTTCCGGAGCCCGACTGGTACATGATGGTCTGCATTCTTGCAAGGGAGTATGGGGGACCGGCCCTTGTCCATGAGCTGAGCAGGGGGTATCCCGGCTACTCCCGGGAAGAGACGCAACAAAAGATCAATCATGCCCTGATGGATCAACCGGGCCCCATCACTTGCAAAAAGGTGAAGGAGATTTATGACTGCGGCAAGGATTGCGGGGTGGTTTGCCCGATTCAGGTTGTCAGCCCAAGAAGAATAGACGTTGAGGAAGTGACTCAGGATGAAGCCGAATCGGCTCTCTCTGAATTCCTGAAACAGGCAGAAGAGGGGAATGAAGAAGCGCCGTTTGATGCTGTTCCCTACCTCGCCATGCTCCCCAAACGAGAGGACATGAAGTGGCGCCGCAGGTTCAAAAGGGCTCTCACCAAAGAGCTCAATTTGAATCATCTGGGTGAAGCGATAAATGAGATTCGAAAGATGAAGAAGAAAAGCACCCGCAAGAGGGAGACCATCGATTCGAAAGGTCGCCACAGAATCAACATCAGCTCGGGGCAGCTCTGGGAGATTACGGACAAGGCTCTCTCAGCCCTTGAAGATGCCAATCACCCCCAACCCTCCGTCTTCGTTCGGGCCGGCACTATCGTAAGGGTCCGAAGCGACGAAAGAGGACGGCCCCTGATTGAGCCCTTTTCAGAATCGGCTCTTCGTGGGGCACTGGCAAGGGTAGCCTGTTGGGTGAAGGATTCCCCCGAAGGGGATGTCGATGCAAACCCGCCACTCGAAGCGGTTAGAGACATCCTCTCACTTCCAAGGTTGAACTTCCCTTCTCTCGAGGCCATCATCGAGACTCCCACAATTCGTCCGGACGGATCAATTTTGGACCTCTCCGGCTATGACACCAGAACGGGACTCTTCTACATCAAGGCGGAAAACTTCAATCTGCCGCCCATTCCTCAGCACCCCACTCGGGAGAATGCCCAGAGGGCAGCCAACTACATTTTCAACGAGCTCCTCTCTGACTTTCCTTTCAAAGACCAGCCGAGCAGAGCAAACACCATGGCTCTGATCTTGACCTCACTCCTCCGGCAATCCCTCATCCCGAAATCGCCTCTTGCCTTGATCGACGCCCCACAGGCGGGGACGGGGAAGAGCCTTCTTGCCGAGATAGCAGTTGAGACCACGACCGGACATCCCGCTGCCATGACCACCGCTCCCGAAGACACGAAGTTTGCCGACGAAGAATGGCGAAAGCGAATCACCTCGATGCTCCGGGCGGGGATCAACAACATCATCATCGACAACGTGGAGGGGGTTCTCGATTCCCCATCCCTCGCTGCTGTCCTGACGCTCACCACATGGAGTGACAGGATTCTTGGCCGAAACGAACAGATCACGCTTCCACAGAAATCAGCATGGATTGCCACAGGAAACAACATCCGCCCCGGTGGTGATCTTCCGAGGCGCTGCTACTGGATACGGCTTGATGCAAAAATGGTGAGGCCATTCCTGCGATCCGAGTTCAAACACTCCGATCTCGTGTCATGGGTCCGGGAACACCGGGGGGAGATCATTGCCGCTCTTCTTTGCATGGCGAGGGCGTGGTTTGTCGCCGGAAAACCCAAGTCAAATATCCCCGATGTGGGGAGCTTTGAGGTCTGGAGCCGAACCATTGGAGGCATTCTGGAGTATGCGGGTGTCGAGGGATTCCTCGGAAACGCTGAGGAGCTCTACGACACGGATGACGAGATGAGAGAGTGGGAGCTCTTTACCGAAGCCTGGCACGATCTCTACGGGACTACAGGCGTGACGATTGCCCGGCTCACCGATGATCTTTCCGAAACCTCTCAAAATGACTCTGAAGAGATCTCCTCAAAGAAAGCAGCCCTGAAGGCCATGCTTCCAGGCGACCTGGCCGACATTCTGGACAGATCCCCCGGAAGGTTCAAGAAGTTGCTTGGCAAGAGGCTCTTGAAGCAGGTCGGCGTCCACTTCTCGAATGGGTTTTCCTTTGAAAAAGGCATCAAGGATCCCCACAGCAAACGACTCATGTGGAAGGTTATCAAGGCGGAGAGCACAACTTGCGGGGTTTGCCTCCAGGAAACCCCGCAAGGTAACATGCCGATATCCCAAGACTTGCGGGGTTTGCGGGGTTTGGACTCTATTGCCACGCGCGAGGAAGAACCCTTTCCCCTTTTACGAGATGGGAATGGTAAGAGGGGAAAGGTGTCTCTATATACAGCTGGTATGCTACAAACCCCGCAAACCCCGCAGAATTCTAAACATCAAATGATATCAAAAGGATATTCTGCGGGGTTTCGTGATTCAAACACCGCAAGAGTCACCTGTTCGGGGTGTATCCACTTCGATGGAAGATGGTGCGTTGCGGAATGCTCCTGGGATGGGAAACGCAGCCAGGAAGGGGATGAAGAGCACGTATGCCGGTTCTTTGAGCCTCGTGCCCTCGAATATGGCAACAACAGGTAGGACAGGAGCTACGCGACGGTCTTTTGGCTGGAACGGACAAACTCCATGATTGGCATCCGAAATCCACTTCTGGGACGAGGGTCTCGATGTCACGCTCGAGGGATAATGCCTTGCCAAAAAACGACAGGGTGTCGTTCTTTAGCAAACGTTCAGTTTGGACGACAGGATAGAGGACGTTACTGATCGGTTTGTATTCGATCTCAATTCCTTGGCCTTTGAGCCTCGCAATTTCCATTCTCGCCCCTTTAGCCAATCTGCCGCCAATGAGAATCCCCTTGTTTACTCCCTCCCGCTTCATGGCAGCCGCAAGAACGTCTACCTTGCTTCTCGGGACCGTTTCCATCGAAGTGACCTGGACAGCCTTCTTTCCCTGGTGAATCCATCAATGCCATGATCTCTTTCAACCTTTTCAGCCTCCAACGTTTTTAGAATGGCATCTTCAACGGTTCTGGCATCCCCGTTTTCCCTTTTCCATCCCGTGCCAGCCAAAACAGTCGAGACAAGCTGACGGCTAACCTTCCATCCCATCGTCTCGAGTTCTTGCACGATCTGTTCTTCCGTCTTTCCCTGAATGCGGCTATCCCAAATAGTCCTGTTCCTAAGCCTTGTTGCCTCGGCGTTGTAACGTTCAAGGTATCGCTGTACGCTTCTCTCCGTAACCGACAGGAGTGCCGCAATGCGCGGTGTGGGAAGGCCTCTTCCAAGATCAAAAAGCCGCCACGCTATATCCCGCCTGTTGGATTGGAAGAGTTGAAGGCCGTAAGAGGCGTTTCGGGAAATGGCGAACTCCAGGACTTCCAGCTCGCTTTGTGTTTCCGTGATGAACGCCTTGATCTCACTTGCGCTGTTCTTCCTGTGTGGCGTTCACCTGTGCCAGCCGTCTATGAGGATTCTGTTCTAGTTGATCTCTTGGGGGAAAGGACGTCGAGATCCTTGGTGTATTTTTGCGCTGTCTGATGCTCGCTTGTACCTCTTGGGTAAGGGTGTTCCCGAAAGACAATATCTGATATCTGCGACCTTAATCGTGGTTGATGCGTTCATCCGGCAGACGCTCCTTTCCAATAGTGAAAAGCGAAGTTCAGAAACTCTGCTTCATGCACGAAAGAATCGGGCTGCCGCGACCCCTGCGTATTTAAAGGGGTGAGAAGGACCCGCTGTTCCAACCTCAATTTGGGCTCATCCGGTTGATGCGTACCTCTGAGTGTGGAGGCGGTAGAGTCTGAGTCTTCAATACCCGTTGTCCAGGAACCCGTAGGCCGTATCTTTGGTCGGCCCCTTGTGAGTGAGTCTTAGAGTTACTATACTGAAAAAGTATGAAAACAGGTCTCAAAAATAGAGACCCAAAGGAGAGAAAAATGGAAATCCGAGGGAAAGAGAAGAAGGGAACTGTTGAGTTGCGCTGCGACTCCAGACAATGTTGGAAATGTTCAGACGGTGCTTGTGAAGAACGCTTTGAGGATCTGGTTTATGGCGTCGGTCCGTAACTGTGAATACCCATTTTATTTTAAGTGGGTAAGCTGTTTCAGAGATATTAGCTCAATTGTTTTTGGGTAACGATAATAGGAGAATACCATGGAGTTGAACATTGAAGAACTTAGGAAAGAAAGAAGGCCGCTCTGGATGACCGATCTAGGTGTGGAAACAATGGCGGATAGCCTGATTGGCGGCGGCGGGGACATTTATACCGATCGTCTATCAGTGGATAGTGACCGCCTCATTGGCGGCGAGGTTGAAGAGGAAGACGACCCTGAAGAGGTGGAATTTCTTTTGGCCGGTCGGGAAGTTGGCGAGGATTATATCTCGTAATCTCTTCCTCAGGCTTAGGGTCTTCTGACCCCGGCGTTGTGCCGGGGTTTTTGTTTCGAGGTGATCTATCCCATTCCTACTATCGGGGTGGATATGGTTTGTAACCTCCTTCTGTTGTTCGATTGGCGTCAAACAACAGGGTTCTTGCCATGTCCATCTCCTGTTTTGCAACCCAAAGGTACTCATTCGCCGGATGAGCCTCAAGTTGGACATGGCTTGCGTGTTTGAGAAACGTCACCATGATGTCCTCTATTCGCAACCTCAGTTGTTCGCTGGGTTCTTTTGCTCCGAGATCTTGCGGAGCGAGATTATCTCGGTGGCCGCGGCGAGACCTACTCCATGCACGGGCTCACCGAGATTTGCTTCACTCTCCTTGCTACGGCTTGAAACGTCAGGATAGGGGGGCAATTCAAGGAACGACTCAAACCTTCTGGCAAAGGTAACGCGGCTTTTCATAGGCGGCATCCCCTGATAAATACCCGGCCAAAAGGACAAGTGGCGACTTGCGCCATGGTGTCGTCACCGAGACCCCCACTGGGACAAACCCGTGGCCCCGAGATTACCCTTTGGAATATGCATTCTTACCTCTCCTTCAATCTCGGAATATCGGTGGACGGCCAGTACTCTTTCGATTCCTTCCATTGGGTTTGATTTTCTTAAATTTATGTGTATTTTTAGTTGGTTGGGTGGTTCACTTCATTTGAAGTCACTCGCCACCTTTGGTGAAACGTCCTTGTCTCCCATGTCTTCACCGTGATCTTTGCCTCGAACAGCTTCGCTAGCCAGACGGCCAACTCCTTCCCAATCGATTAGGGAGTTTTGCTGGATGAGCCAAAATATGTGTTCGGATTTCAGCTCAAAAACCAGCTCTTGAACGAATCGAGAAAATGCGGTTGGGCATAGGGAGGGTTGAGCCAGACTCTTCCGGTCCAGGAACGAACGAGAGCCTTGTCTGATTTCGTGAAGTACCTGGCAGCGTTTGCTTGGAGCTGCGCCTCAATAATGCCTGCAGGATCCAGATCGATCTCACCAATGCGCCCCGATGCAGCCAGGATGTATTCCACCGGGGTGTACCATTCGTTTTCTCCGGTAGAGTGAGATTTGAAGTACTCCGGTTTGCTTTCATACTTTGGTGGACGGCCTAACGGATTCCCTGAGAATTCCTTGGAGAAGGTCCCGTCCCGTTCTCTCCTGTTTTCCGTGAATTCCAAGTCATATTGTTTGGCTAAATCAACCGGTTCATTTTTGAACCGCTCCTTCACCTTGCCTGAAACCTCAAACCACCATCTCTTGACGGTCCCAGCAGGAATCCCATCGCTCTCCCTTTCCGTATAACGACATGCCTCATTGAGAGACATGCCGTTCTCCACCAACCTCTTTACGAACTGTGTTGTTTGAATCTTGTAGGCGTCGGTATGTCACTGGCAATCTCCATCAACTTGTGTCACATCAGGTGGCGAGGGAGCGCACGACAGATTGCGAACACTGCCTCTACGCTGAGCTTCGAATCGGAATCTCGGTGTACAGCTCAATGGATTTCCAGAGAACCATTTTAAAAAGGTCCCTTCCTGTTCTCTCCTATTTTTCTGGAATTCCTAGATTTTTTATATGGTTATGTCGTGTTGTTCATTTTTGAACAACTCCCCTTCCCCCTTCTCTCTGCAATGTTTGAAAGTTCGAAGAGAAGCCCATCCCCGCAGATACTCACCTGCCAGCTCACCCGATACATTGAAAGAATGGCTTTCGCACGAAGGAAACCCTCGGGCGATCGAATGTGTCCAGATAGGCCACTCGCAATGAAGACTTCATCATATAAGATGCCCCTTGGCGAAAGCCGTCATGGTGGCTCGGCGTCACGTTGAGGAGGGACGAGTGGCAGATGTTTAGAAAGGACTGGAAGATCTCAAGAGGGAAGCTCTCGAGTATTCTCCTCAACCTTCAAGACCTCGCGGTGAAGAGGGGGCTGGTTGTCGATCGGGGAACTGTCCCCTCGGACTCGCAACCACTCAAGTTGCGTCGCCATGGAATACGACGCGACCATAGTCAGAATAAGTCCGCAACCAATCGCTTCTCATCAAGCTATCGTAAGAAATCTACCCCTTTTGTGGCCAAGATCCTGCGAAGTGACAGCCCACGCTTCTAATCACCAGCCAGAGAAATTCGAAATTCAAGGACCGGCTCAAGTTGTAACAGGCTTTGTGAGAGCCTCTCAAATTGCTCCCGTCCCCGGGTGCGAATCAGCATATTGTACTTAATGCACTCCCCGTCCCCTTGCGTGTATGCATAGCTCAAGTTCACAATGTCAAAACCATGGTTGGCCAAAAGGTCTCTCAAGGTCTTTTCAGACATGGGTTTATCACAATTAAGGCGAAGCGAGCACTGGGCGTAAGTGAGGGCAGGAAGTTTGGATTCGATCCATCGAAAGACAGAAAGAGTAATGATGGTCAAAAAAATCACGATGATTACAGCACTGTAAAACCCCACCCCGGCCAGAATGCCGATGGCCGCTGTGATCCAGATCGAGGCGGCAGTGGTCAGGCCGCGAACTGACAACCCCTCTTTCATGATCACTCCCGCCCCGAGGAAACCGATGCCCGTCATTATGCCCTGCGCCATCCGTGTTGGGTCAATCCGCACGGTCTCAACGAGCGCCTGCGCGAACCAATCTTTTTGGTAAATAGCTATGAGCATCAGAAGGCTTGAGGCCATGCAGACGAGGGTGTGCGTCCGGAAACCGGCCGCATGTCCGTTATAGCTGCGCTCAAGCCCGATCAGGCCCCCTGCGACCATCGCCACCAACAAGTGAACAAGGATATCGTATAGGTTGTTAGTCATCTGTGAAGTCCAGGTCGAATGGTTGATGCCTTTACCAATCCTGCCCACCAGGAGTCTCGAAATACATCATATCCAGTACCGTAGGCAACCATATTTGGGTGCGTTCAGGAGAGAAAAATAAGCCCAGAGCAGTATTTGGTCGTCTTGGGCAAAATTGGCAAACATTGGCAATTGCAGAAGCGACACGATTCTGCTCTAATTCAGTCACACTAGACTCAGTGGGCCTTTAGGGCCCATCACAAGCGAAGACTTGATTCAAAGGGGAAGACGCCCTCACCAAGGCGGCCTTCCCCTTTTTGTTTCAGGAGAACTTCCGAGAAAGGAAGGAAGTGGAGACCGATGACGTATACATCTCTTGAGACCATATGCATCAGCGCTCTGGTGGGTTTCCTTTGCTCGCTCTTCACGCGGGTTTGGTGCAACCGGATCTACGTGACCCGGGTCCAGTGCGAGCTGCAGCGGGGTGCATGCCACCTGGGGGAGATCAGAAACGACCTGGTCGAAATCAAGGAGGTTCAGGAATCCCAGCGCAGGGAGTTGGCGAAGATGCAGCAACACCAACTCATCTTCTACCGGATCCTTTTGACCAAGCTCTCCGTGCCACAGGAAGAGCAGGAAAAGCTTCTCGGGGGGATATCAGGATGACCTCAAACAAATCACGCGGAGTGGACAACATGAAAAAAGCGACGTGGAAGGGAATGGCCTTGATGCTCCTGCTCTTGGGCTCGGGAACGCTCACAGCAGTATCACTCTCCAGCTGCGCATCGGTTGTGACACAACCACAGAGGCCTGCCGGATGTGAGGGCTCTCTTATCTACAATACCATTCCGAATCCAGAACTCCTCAGCACGGGGCTGATCCTTGGGGTCTACGAGTACGCAAAGCTCAACCCTGACAAGCGAGCACTCATTGAAGAAGCCCTCATCTGTGCTGAAGAACTCCTCGAGCGGGAAGACATCACAGCAGCCGATGGGGCTCTACTTCTTACCCAGCGGTTTGATTGGCTGAACAAGTATCTTGGTGCAGAGATCCTGATTCTCACAGAACTCCTGAGTCCATTGAACCAGCCTATCCCTCTCGACGCTTGTGATCGCCGGTTTCTCCAATCATTCTTCAAGAAGGAGAGAGAGTACATTTCGATGCTTTGAAAAGCCGCGGGTCCTTACTGTGAGCCAGTTCGCACGGGTGGCACCCCCGCGATGGTCGGCTACGTCTGAAGAATTTTTTTCCTATGTAACTAAAATCCGCAGGAAGTGCTGAAATGCCTGAAGTGAAGTGTGCACACGACGAGATGGTCCCCCTTGAGGAGATCATCCCAAATCCCCGCAATCCCAATCAGCATCCCGATCAACAGATCGAGCTTTTGGCGAAAATCATCGCCGCCCAGGGCTGGAGAGCGCCGATTACAGTGAGCACAAGGTCCGGATTTATCGTGCGTGGACACGGCCGTTTTGCAGCCGCAAAGCTTCTTTTGTGTAACTAACCTGGAGTGGATCACCAGGGTTAGGTATTTATTGAGAGAAATGGGCGGATCGACTGGCTAGATTTTACAGCGGTGACGAAAATGACTCTGTTTCTGCGACCCTCTTCTGTTCTCTGCTCGACCGCATTGCCAACGAGACCGGTGCCGCAGTGGTATTCACTAAACACGTGAACAAGACCGTGGCCAGAGAAGGGGGGAGCATCTTCGCTATACGCCTCTGCGGCAAGGGGTAGTTTCGGTTTCACGAATGCTGCCAGGTGGCAACTGAATCTCACGAACATCTCGAAGGAGGAGTCGCGCAGACTGGAAGTGAGTGAGGAGGACGCATGGAAGTATCTTGTAGCGCAGGTGGTCAAGACCAACTTTTGTGGTCGGAGCGGGAAGTTCTTCCTCAAAAGGGATTACAGGGGAATCCTGCACCCAATCGATCCCAATCCCAAGACCGTAAAGGACGATGAAGTGCTTGAAACGACGGTCGGTAAGGTTCGCGAACTTGAGTCACTAGCTGACCTTCACACCAAAACGGACTTCCTGAAGAAGTCCTTTGGAAAATGGATGGGATACGGCAGGGTCCAACTGGATCGAGTCATCGAGAGAGCGATCTCTGAAGAAAGGGGGTTTCTGATTCCCGGAAAAGGAAAGAACCGTCTACGGTGGAGTTCCTTTCGGTCAATCCTCCAGGATCTCAGGGGGGTGTGACCGATGAACAGGACAACGAGTGTGAATTGGCTGATTGTGCTTAACTATGAGACCACGTTCCCTTACGCTGGAAAGATGCGCTTCTCTAAAGGTGGTTTATCCGGCGTGAGGGAACGGTAACTGCAATGGACTGGTTTCAACCTGAACATGCCTCGAGCTGATTGAGGGAGATGGAAGTATGCTCGCTGACTACAAAGGATGGGCTCATAAGGAGCCGATCGCCGGTGGCAAGGAAACCCAGAAGGCAATAGACGCTGGGATCGTCCCGCCGCCGACCAAATGCAACCGCTGTGTCCAGACCGAGGGGGTCATCGTATATCACAACGAGGACTACTCAGACCCCATCAAGCACTTTGAGCCCTTGTGCTTCATACCAAGTTGCGCCCAAGAACGCTCTGACACGCTTAGTCAAGATTTCGAGCAAAGGGCTGAATCCTGTAGGTGTGCAGTTTCGGCTTGAGTGCAACTTCGTATCAGATGCAACCAGTGGCTGCACAACGAGCATCGATACCCAGAGGCGGCAGCCGAATACTGGAAGGACATTTAGAAGGGGAAGTGCTACCCGCCTGTGTTCTAAGGCAAGTCGCGGAAGAAGTGACAGGGAGCCTCCACCTGCCTCCTCATCAATCAGTAACCCCTGAAGCCTCATCGCCAGAGCCTGGACTCTCATCAGATCAGTAAACAGGTCAAAATGCCCCATTGGTTGGATTGCTCATGATCGTTCGGTCAGTATGAGGGTCAGAAGGCTTTTCGGTTTGATCGACAAGATCATATATCGGTCCCAACGATGTTGCCGACCTGTAAACGACTTAAACTCTCCTCGGGAGGGTGTGTGGCCTCCAGGTACCAAATAAGTCAGGCAAGCGATTGCAAACAATCGTGGAGTGCGTTGTGAAAGACAGGAGGCTGAGTGGTTCGTAATAGTGATTCCAACTTTTCTATGACCGACTGCGTCTCAAGGCAAAAAGCATATCCTGAAAGCCTTCGCCTGTTTTTGATCAGGTGCGACAAGGCCTTGCTTGCCAAGATCCTGGCCTCATAATAAATTTCAGCATCTGCTACAATTTCAAACACTTCTTCTATCAGGTCTTCGGTGGGGCTTTCAATTTGATGAAGCCGATTGAGCACCTCCTCTCGTAGACGCCAGTTCCCATTGAAACGCAAGATACGTATTAGACCGCGCTGACACTCGGCCAAGCGGCCAGTGCCGTGCAGATTCTCCAGGCATTCCAGAACGGAGCCCCATTCCTGCAAATTTCCGAAGGGATCATGTGCCATCAACCATCCTCCTCTCCATCTCCTTCCTTCACAATGACGCAACGCACCAATCGCGACGCCGAAGACAAAAAGTAGACTCACTGTGGACCGCATCCGGTTCATGTCCATTCGCATAGCGGCAATCTTCGTGCCAGGAACGGCCAGTTGATGATTGTGGCTGGAAAGCGGCTCATTTGGCCAATCAAACGGAGGGTGGCGGATACCTGCCTTCTCTTTTCGACCTTCGCGCCCTCAGGCAGAATCCCAATAACCTGGGGTCGGACTAAGATTGTTGATGGACTGAGGCCGTGTCCTTTCCTTTTCCTACATGGCAGGAAAACTCCCGTCGGTCAGGAATAGTTCCAAGGGGATGAAAAGCCCCTCTTGTTCCAAATTGTCTCTTCTTTTAGCCGGTCAGGGTATCTGCATTCCCATTATCTCATTTACCGATAAACCCATTGCAATCCAGTGGCCTTCTCCCGCCGACCATAGCCAAGCAAATGCCGTTTACCCCAGGGTTGTTTTTCGTTCTCCATGCGATCCCTTTCCTATGACTAGAGACAGAGCTTCATCAGCTTCAGCGTGGCATGGCTTATGCTCCTCAAAGTCTCGATCACATCTGACCATGAACAGAACTGAATGCGTGTGTCTCTCGATTTCTTCACCATGACCAAGGTGAGGCCTGTCATGTTGCGGCTCTATGGGCCTGGGATGAGAATCACCACATCGTGGAATGCCGTCATCCTCACTATTCTGCTGCTCGGTGCCATCGGTTTTTGTTTTCCAAGTCTCGCCAGAGGCTTGTCTGACCAGTCTTCATATGGCGGTCGACTTGGCGTTCAAAACCTGCACACTATTGGAATGGCAATGGCTGATATCGACGGTGCGGAAAACATCCTGTTAGTGAAGGGTCTGGACGAGGCACGGCGAAGGCATACTTACTTACAGTTCGATGCAGCCAGGAAAAGTCTGGATGAGGCGCGCGGGACCTACGAGAATTTGTCTCGGTCCGCGGAGGAAGCACGCATTTGGAAACAGTTTATTCTGGCCCTTGCGAGGTGGACCAGAGATCACGAACGGTTCATCCAACTTGCCAAAGCATATGAAAAAATCAACACGCCTGAAGCATACAACAACATGCTTGCACAGGCTCTTGATATGAATCCCTCAAGCCTCTCAACATGTAGAGCCTTGCTCAACGAAACCATCAAGGCAAATCTGAAGCAGATGGAGGAAAGCGGCCAGCATGCGGGTGGTGCGGCTTCCTTATGCCAGGAATCAATTGTCGGAATGATTGTGTGGGGCGCAGTTATTGTAGCTGCGATCACAATACTATTGTGGAGCGGCATGCTCAGTCGCCGATCGGCATATGGAAAGTATGGCGGGCGGAGACTCATCCTGGATGTTGGAAAGTACCCGCCGGTGTTTCCCTCTACGCGCTCTCAAGGGAAAGATATGAGCAAGAAGGCCTAAAGGCTTGTTGGTTTGTAGGGATCTTTCGGCTAAAGAAAGCATAGGGGCTTCGTTGTGCCGAGTCAGCCACCAAAGGATTATGGATAAGGCCTGTGAGGTATCAGGTGTCTCACAGTTGTGCTTTTAGCCAATCAAATAAACATGCCATACTCCAAAAGCCCGATAAAACCGGCTTCCATTGCCGACCGTTCTCACTTTCCTGTCCGAGAGGAATTTTCCTGCTCTGTTAGAATGCATGCCAAAAGAGACGATAGGCTTCGGCCCAATTGCAGACCCATCTCAGCCAACTCCGGAATGCCATTGGATTCGAACGTTCCGATCAGCCAGTAAATTACATATTGAACGGGTTCCTCACATTAGGGAAAGTCTGATGGCCTGCACTCGCACATACATTTTCGCTACTTATAATGAAATAACTGGACAATCCATCTTGATCTACTCTTGGTCTCTTCAACCGCATAAGAGCCCACCGCATGAAAGGTCCTGCATCTCATCGACCCTGTCACATTACATGACGTCTCCATGAAGTCGGAAATCCGTAGTCCCCCGTTGGCATGCCCTGTGCTCCAAGCGTGTTGAGGATCAGAACAACCTGTGCTCTATGCTGGGTACACGAGAGATGGAACTCGAAATGGATATCCTGTTCTATGCCAGGAATGGAGTGGCAGAATCGATTCAAAAGTTGATCGAGAGCCCGTCATTTGAGGTCGAGATCCACCGGACCATTAGGGACCTGGAGGAGAGGTTGCGGCGGCCTTTGAATGATCCGACGATTGCAATTCTTGTCGCAGACACCAGGGAGGCCTTGAAGGAGTTGATTGTCATCCGGAGCCTGTTAAGCAACGTCCGAATGATTCTTGTACTTCCGGACAGAGAGACCGAGACGGTTGCCACGGGGCACAGCATGCATGCTCGCTTCTTGACATACCTTGACAGTAACCCTGTTGAGGTGGAGCTAGTGTTGAATCGCATGGCGGAGAGGGCAAAGGGGCAAGAATCCCGGCAACGGACAACGTAAGTCAATTGTGGTTCTCCGTTGTCATGCCGATATCACCCCCTTTAGCGGCAGTTGGATCAAGCACAAAGGAGAAGCAGGGGAAATGAGAGACATGAGGCTGGAACATGATCTGGTGGGAGAAATGAAGATAGCTTCCAGTTGTTACTATGGTATTCACACCCTTCGCGCTGTCCAGAATTTTGGGATCACTGGTATACCGATTTCCAGTGTGCCGGAGATGATTCAGTGCCTGGCCTATGTCAAGAAGGCTGCTGCTCTTGCGAACATGGAACTTGGCGTATTACAGTCCGATATCGCGAAAGCGATCTCTTATGCTTGCGATGATGTTATTGAGGGAAGACTCCTCGACCAGTTCGTGGTCGATATGGTTCAAGGTGGTGCAGGTACCTCTACCAATATGAATGCCAATGAAGTGATTGCAAACCTGGCCCTTGTTATTATGGGATATGAGAAGGGCAGGTATGACCTCATAGACCCGCTTAACCACGTGAACTGTTCACAGTCAACCAACGATGTCTACCCAACGGCCGTCAAACTGGCACTGCTCATGAAGTTGACGAAGCTCATAGACACCATGAAAAGACTCCAGAAATCGTTCATCGGCAAGTCGATGGAGTTTTTCGATGTTATCAAGATGGGGCGAACACAACTGCAGGATGCGGTTCCAATGACCCTGGGGCAGGAGTTCTCTGCGTATGCGACCACGATTGCTGAGGACATTCTCAGAGTTCGCGAGGCGCGAGAATTGCTCCTCGAGATCAATCTCGGTGCAACCGCTATAGGCACCGGAATTAATGCGCCTCCTGAGTACACCAGAGTTGTAACCCAACATCTAAGCAATCTTACCGGGATGCCTGTGTCGACATCTGCAAATCTTATTGAAGCGACCTGGGATACCGGCGCCTACGTGCAGCTATCGAGTGTGCTGAAACGAGTGGCCGTCAAACTCTCTAAGATCTGCAACGACCTGCGGCTGCTCTCATCCGGTCCGCGGGCGGGGCTTAATGAGATCAACCTGCCCGCAGTGCAGTCCGGCTCCTCCATCATGCCCGGCAAGGTGAACCCGGTTATTCCTGAAGTGGTCAACCAGGTGGCCTATGAGGTCATAGGCAACGACGTGACCATATCCTTTGCGGCGGAAGCCGGCCAACTGGAGCTGAACGCCATGGAGCCTGTCATCGCCTACAACCTCTTCCAGTCCATCGATATGCTTTGCAGAGCGTGCCAGGTTCTGGCGGAGAAATGTGTCGATGGTATTACGGCCAACAGGGAGCGCTGCCGCAAGATGGTCGAGAACAGTATCAGCATTGTTACGGCCCTCAATCCAATAATCGGCTACGAGAACTCAACGGCATTGGCGAAAGAGGCGCTGCAGAGGGATCGATCCATCTATGAGCTGATCATCGAGAAGGGCCTGTTGGCCAAGGAGACGCTCGATGAGATACTTGCACCGGAGAACATGACCCGCCCAAGATACCTGCAGAAGCCGGGTTGAGACATGGGCCGGCCAGATAGTAGCAGCTCTCCCGGCGAGAAATTAACGTCCGACGAAACTGCGTGGCGGTGCAAACTGTCTCGTAGGTTTAAATCTCCTTGAATGGTTGCTTACTGTTTTGCGATACTACCTGAACGCCTTCTGCAGCACGTAAGAGACTCATCTACCTTTGGCTTGCTCTCGGGTTGCACAGCGTGGCGTCCTCCCCGGCAGGCAGCAACAGGCCTATGCAAAAAGCCCGAAAAGATCCCACTTTGTCTTCATAACCCAACGCGGTGGACAGCTTTTCCCATATGCACGAAACCTGACCTCAATATTGGGTATAGATGCATTCGTTATGCATGCAACATACATGTTAACATACTTGTTGAACAGATTTTGCGACCATTTTATGACGTGATGAAATTGAAGAGTATCATTTTGCCGGACTTTCCGGGTCGTATCCATATGTCTTGAAAATGTCGAGGATGGTGCTTGTGACATAGGATTCTTCGGTGTATTGAAAGGCTTTGTTGAAGGCTTTGGTCACTTCCGAAATCCGCTCGTAAGCGCTGCGGATGCCTTTATGGAAATAGTGCATTGATTCCATGACCTCCTTTATCTGGGTGGCAATCTCTTGAGGATTCTCTCCTTGAGCTAGTCTATCTATAAGCCCGTCGAGGGATTTCATATCGTCCGCTGTGAGTTCTACCGAACCATCGAGCTGCATGAGATGAGTATTGAGATAGTGGCACAGGCCGCCTGCCGCGTTCCGGAGCACCCTGTTGCTCTGGTCTTCCAGCGCTTTGGTAATGTTGGTCACGATACCATCATAATACAATAGATACCCTGAATCGTCGGTCTTGGCCCGAGCGGTGACCGCGACCTCAATGACTTCCCCCGCTCTGTTCTTGAGCTTCACCCGTTTGCCCTCGATGTATCCTGCCTCGTTGATCTCGGCAAGCAGCTCCGCTCGCTCGGAAAGGTCGACATAGAAATTCCTGAGATTGCTGGCGAAAGCTGCTTTCTTGCTCTCGAACCCGAGTAGCTTGAGGCCGGCGTTGTTGAGATCGATGAAGACCCCGTCCGGGCTTACCACATAGGCCATGTCGTTGGTCGATTCGAAGAAATCCCGGTATCTTGCTTCGCTTCGGGTGAGTGCGTCCAGGGCCTTCTTTTCCTCGGTGATGTCTCTGATCACGTGATCCATGCGGCGTATGGTTCCCTGGTCCGAATAGACGACATATCCTTGATGCCGGACCCATTTCACCTGTTTGCTCCTGCTGATGATTCGGTACTGGGCCTCATCGAATTCCGCTTCGGGAAGGTCCTGGTAGAAGCGCTCCATGACTTCCTGATCATCAGGATGAACGAATTCCACGATATGTCTCTTGCCGCTGGTAAAATCCCTGAGGGGGACCCCATAGAGCACTTCGGCGGCAGGGTTGATGGAAAGGACTGAGTAGTCGTGAGGGGACAACGAGACCACGACCTCATTCATGGAGTGGATGATGCTCTCAAACCGTCCCTTGAGTCTTTCCAATTCGATGCGGGTCTTCCGGCGTTCTGTAATGTCGTCAATAGTGGCGAGAATGGCCGGAGCACCGCCGCATTCAACAACGCTGACTTTCATATCGATCAGCGCCTCGTCGTGTGTTCTGGAAAGGATGAATTCGATCCGGTCAGCGAGGTGTTCTGTAAACAGGTACTCCGTCAGGTAGTGGCTGACCCTCTCCCGGTCGAGAGGTGCGATGAAAGTGCCAAAGTCGGTTTTGATCACCTCGTCGGGGGCCCGCTGCGAGATCTCACGGAACCCGTCGTTGGCAAAGACGATCTTGCCTTCTTGAATGATCACGACACCTTCGTTGATATTTCTTACGATGCCCTCATAGTCGATATCTCCCCGACATATGCTGATAGGAACAGCGTCTTCATAAGTTTTCTGGTTTGTCATGCATTTCCTCAGCTCTTCCGGTAAAATAATTGCTCCCTCATGGGATGTTGAAAAACGCTTGCCCAACGTCACCCCGGCGAAAGCCGGGGTCGAGAAAACCTTGCAGAGCCTGGACGCCGGTTTTCGAGGCCTTCAGCAAACCGGTGCCCAATTTCGTTCAGCCTAATCTTCATGAGTTGGTGCACCTTATCGCTGTGCTGGCCCGGGGACATGCGGGAGGCCCAGACAGCGCTTCCTGAAAACCAGCTGGCTCCGGAAAACGTAAGGTACGGGAATGTTCCAGATGTGGACCAGTCGCGTGAAGGGCGAGAGGGCAAAGAGGGCAAACGCCAAAACGATGTGCAACTGGTAAGGCCAGGGGACGTCGGCCATCAATCTGGGCTCCGGCGTGAAGGTCACGATGCCGCGAATCCAGGGAGCAATGGTGTCCAAAACGTAGTAGTGACCGAAAAAAGCGTTGTAAGTGCCCAGACCAATCACCACCAGGAGCATCAGGGAAGTGATCAGGTCCATGATGCTGGACGTACTGAGAAGGCGTTTGCTGGTAAGCCTTCTCCATGCGAGCCAGCTGCTTCCCAGAACCGCTGCCGCGCCGAAAAGCATTCCCAGAACCCAGGCAATCCGTGTATGGGACTGTCCATCGATGCCCAACTGGTCGTAGACCGCCTGGGGGATGAGCAATCCCCCGGCGTGCCCGATGAAGGTCAGGATCACCCCATAGTGGAATATCAGGGAGGGCCATTGCAGAGTCTCCTTTTCCAAGAACTCACTGGAGCGTGCATTCCAGTGGAAGGGATCCGCGAAATAGCGACAGGCATGACCCACCACGAACACAGTCAGGGAAAGGTAAGGAAAAACCAGGAATGCCAAGAGATTCCAATCAAACACCATAACCTTCTCCCAAAAAACGGGCCTCAACATCCTGAACCCAGAGCCACCTCCGGCAGCACCCCCAGGATAGTCCCGTAGACACTCGATGAAATAGCCACTCGTCTGGCCAGGTCAGCAACCTCATCCCTGTACTCTTCGAGCACTCGACGGCACGAATCCTCGGGGGCCAGCGAAAGAAACTCCAGCACCAGGGGTAGGAAATCTGGAAGTTCAGGGGTGGCGGGCTTCAATCCGGCTTCTTCATACATTCTCCTAAGCCCCGCGAGGGCCATACCGCGATCCCTTGCGTCGCCCCATTTGTGGTAGGTGAGATTAAGAGATGTGTCGGGGCTGAAATCGAAGAGGCGTGCGTACTCTTCGCCCAGGGCCAAAGGATCCATGTGGGCCAGACAGTCAATTACCTCCAACAACCTGGAGCGCGCCGACGATGGAGATAGTTCTGCCAAAGCCTGGCGCACCGAACGCAGAAGATCCCCAAAGTGTTCATCGGGATACTCCAGAAGCAGTCCTAATGCTCTCAGCAAAACGCGCCTTTCGTCCATCGCGTGTCACTCCAGGCATGACGCGGGATACCCGGCAGACCCATGGTTCCGGTGAACCTCCGAAACCACCTCGGTCCGGCCGGCAGGGATCACATAGCGGTCGCCGTATGGGGCCAGAGCGAGGAGCCGGTATATATCCCGTGCCTTCTCCTCGTTCAACCCGACGGCTTCGAGCGGCCTGCAGTCCATGGCACCGTCCAACCGCTGGGAGCGCATGGCTCGCCTCAGGGCCGTGAGGCGCCCCAACGCCCTCCGCACAGGCACCTCGTCGCCCGCCGTGAACAGGTTGGCCAGGTAGCGCAACGGGATCCGCATGTCTTGCAGGATCTCCTCCGCCGAGGCGCTCTCCTGGCCCGATCGCCAAACCACCGGGCTCAGGGGCGGAATGTACCACACCATGGGCAGGGTTCTGAATTCCGGATGGATGGGAAGAGCCAGCTGCCATTTCACAGCCAGCCTGTAAATGGGGGAGCGTTTGGCCGCGTCGAGAAAACTCTGCGCAATGCCGCTTATCCGCGCGGCTTGCTGTACCTCCGGATCATGGGGATCCAGGAACATCGAGAGCTGTGCCTCATAGAGATCCCGGTCCTCCCGTGTGGATGCCGCCGCTTCGATGCGATCCGCATCATAGAGGACCACGCCTACATAACGGATGCGTCCCACGCATGTCTCGGCGCACAGGGTGGGGAGTCCCGCTTCGGTCCGTGGATAGCAGAGAATGCACTTTTCCGATCGTCCGGTCTTCCAGTTGAAGTACACTTTTTTATAGGGGCATCCTGAAACGCAGTAGCGCCATCCCCGACAGCGCTCCTGGTCCACGAGGACAATGCCGTCCTCTTCCCGTTTGTAGAGTGCCCCCGACGGACACGATGCCACGCACGCGGGATTCAGACAGTGTTCACAAATGCGTGGTAAATACGTCATGAACACCCTCTGGAACTGGAGATAACCTTCCCGGTCCAACCCCCGGAAGTTCACGTCGTCGCGGCCGGTCACGTGGGCTCCCGCCAGGTCGTCTTCCCAGTTGGGCCCCCATTCGATGCGCAGGTTGTCGCCTGTCAGGACCGACTTGGGGCGCAGCGAAGGCTGGTGCCTTTTGGTCGGGGAGTTGACGAGGTCCTCGTAGTTGTAGGTCCAGGGCTCGTAGTAGTCGTCAATGGCTGGGAGATCCGGGTTGTGGAAAATCTTGAGAAGCTTGGAGGCTCGGCCTCCAGCTCGCAGGCGAGGCTCGCCATCCCTCAGCACCCATCCGCCCTTCCAGAGTTCCTGGTTCTCCCACCGCTTGGGATATCCGATCCCCGGTTTGGTCTCCACGTTGTTGTACCAGATGTACTCGGCCCCTTCCCGGTTGGTCCACACGTTCTTGCACGGGATGCTGCAGGTGTGGCAGCCGAGGCATTTGTCCAGGTTCATCACCATGGCCAGTTGGGCTTTAATCTTCATACCAGTCCACCTCCCCCGCCTTGCGCACCAGGATCACCTCGTCGCGCTGCGCTCCCGTGGGGCCGTAATAGTTGAACCCGTAGCTCAGCTGAGCATAGCCCCCAATCATCTGGGTGGGTTTCATGAGGATGCGGGTCACGCTGTTGTGAGTGCCTCCGCGCTTCCCGGAAAGGGGCGAGCCGGGTGTGTTGATGAGCCGCTCCTGGGCGTGGTACATGAAAGCCTTGCCGCGCGGAACCCGGTGGCTCACCACGGCCTTGGCCATGACGACGCCGTTCACGTTGAAGCACTCCACCCAGTCGTTGTCCAGAACATCGATAGAGGCCGCATCCTCGTGATTGATCCAGATGGCCTCCCCGCCGCGGAAGAGTGTGAGCATGGTCAGGGTATCCGAGTAGGTGCTGTGGATGGACCACTTGGAGTGAGGAGTGAGGTAGTTCAGGACGATTTCCTTCCCGCCCCGCCGGGGGTGGCGCACATCGGTGGACCCGAGCACCCTCATGTCGAGGG
>CAZURN010000017.1:0-29455 GCA_964623165.1 uncultured Syntrophobacteraceae bacterium | reverse complement strand
GCACGGGCAGCAGGAACTTGAGGGTCACGCTGCGCAGCCTCAGAGACATGGGAACGTCATGTCCCAGAAGGGTGACTACAATGAGCAGGATGAACGCAGTGAGAATCAGGCTTCCCAGGGAGACCATGAGGGTCCCGACGACCAATGGCATTTGTGGATGAATCCGGCCGAATCCGTAATATGGAATAACGTAGGAGAGCACCAGAAAGGCAAGGAGCAGAGCACCAGTCAAGCCGAGGAGCATGGCGAGCCTTCGTTTCTCAGGCTGCCCTGAAACCTCTTCCTCGTAGACCGGTAAAGGATCTTTCCGCAAACGGGTCATACAGCTGTCCACCTCTCGCGGTCTTGTCAGTCAAGGGATGTGCCCGGCGTCATAGGGTGCCCGCGCAGAAACTCCGCTGCGGTGAGTCGCTTTTGCCCTTCAAGCTGCAGCGCCCCGATGCTCAGGGCGATTCCATCCCCCCCCAGGACCACGAGCCCACTCTCCGCTTCTCCGACTGTGTCTCCGGGGTTTCCTGAAAGTTTCTTCCATGGAAGCAATCTTGCGCCGAAACACTTGAGCCGCTTGCCCCGATGCACTGTGAAAGCTCCGGGGTAAGGGTCGAAAGCCCGAATGGTGTTCACGATACGATGGGCCGGGAGTCGCCAGTCGAGGCGAACCTCTTCCTTCCGTATTGGGGGAGCGTATGTGGCCAGGGCATCGTTCTGCACTTGCGGCCGAACGGCACCAGCTTTCCATGCCTTCAGCGTCTCGCAGAGAAGCTCAGCGCCAAGCAGGGCAAGTCTGTCATGCACCGTCCCAAAGCAGTCCTCCTCTCCGATGCTGATCTCACTGCGCGAGAGCACTGGACCCGTGTCCATCCCTGCATCAAGGATCATTATGCTCACTCCGGTCCTTGAATCCCCCGCAAGAATAGACCTCTGAATCGGCGCGGCACCCCTGTACAAGGGAAGAACCGATCCGTGCACATTGATCGCCCCCAGGGGGAACAGATCCAGCAACTCTTGGGGGAGCAACTGCCCATATGCCACCACCACGGCACATTCCGCATTCAGCGAACGCATCTGGTCAATGACACCACGCTCCCTGATGCGCTCCGGCTGATAAACTGGAATCCCAGCGCTTTCCGCAATCCTTTTCACGGGAGGCGCCGCTATGCGCGCGCCACGACCTCGCGGGCGGTCAGGCTGGGTGACGGCAGCCAATACAGGAGCGTTCTCAGAGATAAGACGCTGGATTGATGGAACGGCGAAGTCGGGGGTGCCAAGAAAAAGGATTCGAGGGAAGGCGGAATTCACTCCTTGAGCTCTCTCTGCTTCTTTTTCCATCTTCTTTTGAACAAGTCCTTTGCGACCGTACCGATCCGATCAATGAAGAGTCTTCCTTCGAGGTGGTCGATCTCATGCTGCAAGGCTATGGCGAGCAAACCGTTGGCCTCTATTTCAACGACTCTTTCATTGAGATCCATCCCCCGAACCGTGATCTGCTCATATCTCTTAACATTGCAGAAAAACTCGGGGACGCTCAGGCAACCTTCTTCATGAACGATCTCGCCCTGAGCTTTCACGATACTGGGATTCACCAAGGCGATCAGTCCATGCTCATACTCAGGTCTCTGGAGATCCACCACCAGGACACGTACGGGCTTGCCCACCTGGTTTGCGGCCAGGCCGATGCCGGGTGCCTTGTACATGGTTTCAGCCATGTCGTCGATGAGTCTTCGGATTTCCTTGTCGACTCTCTCCACTTGGACGGCCTTCTGCCTGAGGACGGGATCAGGATATGTGCATATGCTTAAACTGGCCATTGGACCTGCTCATTTGGGGTAAATGGCATTATTGACTGGCGTCACGGCACCTGACACAATAACTCAAGTGTGCAAATATCACGTGTTATGGAAGCAAAAGCCACCCCCTCCCGCACCAGGAAAGGGGACTCGATTTCATGATCAGCCTCAACGCCGAAGAAAATCACGATCCAACGATGCATCGAGGTTCGCGCAACGCTGGAGGGTCACTTCTTAATTTATTATAACGGTTTTTCATCTTAAACGCTGAGCGCCTCCATTTCAACACGTTTACTTTCCGTAAAGGGACGATTATGGGCTTTACAGCCGACGATTGGATCCAAAGCCTCCAACTCGCCGAACACCCCGAAGGCGGGCACTACAGGCGGACATACGAGTCCCCTTTGACTCTCCCGCATGGCTGCCTGCCCGACAGATTTCCTGGACCCCGGCCTCTTTCCACAGCCATCTACTATATGCTCAAAGGTGGTGAAAAGTCGCTCCTCCACCGCATCAAGTCAGACGAACTATGGCATCACTATGAAGGGAGCCGCCTCACCCTGGTCGTGATTCAGCCAGATGGCCAACTTCTTGAAGCTCGCTTGGGGAAGAATCTTGAGGAGGGTGAATCCCTTCAATTCCTGGTACCAGCGGGGTGCTGGTTCGGAGCCTTCGTGCACGAGCATGATCCTTATGTGCTCGTCGGCTGCACAGTCGCACCCGGCTTTGATTTTGAAGACCTGGAATTGGGTTCCCGGGAGAGTCTGTTGGCGCTCTTCCCACAGCATCGACACATTGTCGAAAAGCTCACCCGCACAACCTAGCCTTCTCTCCGCCCATGACCCAAGTCCGCTTTGGAATTCATGACGGCACAGCCATGGTGCCTTGCACGTCCCCACGAGGCCTGCGAATCTGTGAATGGAATTGTGAATCCCACTGAACCAGAGGGTGAGAGAACCACTTGACCTGGTGAGTCCCAGACTTTCGCCAAACTGGCGAGATGGTTCCCTCGCAGACAGACTTGAAGTCTTGTGTCAGGTCTTCCTGTAGAGCGCGGCGATGCATTGGGAACCGACATCCGGGATAACCAGTTCGAGACCCTCATAGCGCGGCAAGACCCTGTTGAACCCGTACACCAGATAGTGGGCTCCCTTCTTCGCATGGGAGGCGATCATCTCTCCGAACAGGTCGTGCAGCGTAATATATGTGTAAAAAAGGTCCACATCGGTGAAACGGACTCCAGTGGCATTGAACAGAGCTTGGTGGGTTTCCGTATCCAGGGAGTTACCCGCCAGGACGTGAATATTGTCGGGGGGCAGGGGAAGCTCCTCTCTCACGAGAACATCCAGAAGCGCTCTCTTGCGTGGTCCATACTCCTGGAGGATGAGCGGGTCAATCTCAATACCGAGGGACCGGTTCACGCTATAGCTCAAGAGCACGTTGACGCGACCGTCGGCGCACCCGAGGTCCAGGAAGACCGTGGTGGCGTGGTTGACGATTTTCAACCGCGTCAACTCCTCCACGACTTCCACGAACTTCGTGAGATCTGTGGACTTGCGGTATCCTTCGACACCCTCCCGCCCATACTTCTGCCCATCGTAGTGGCGGGCGATGCAAATGCTGGTCTCTCTCAGGCGATGAGATTCCAAAGACATGTGAGTTCAGTCTGCCATCTTCTTCTTGAGGACTTCGTTGAGGGTAAAGAGGAGGTCCATCTCTCTTCCCGTAGTTTCCTGGAGTTCCCACAATTCCTCCAGGGAAAGGGCATGCCGGATCCTGGAACAGAGGTAATTCACGCAGAGCACGTGGCGTGCCGTCAGTGTGCAGCCATGGTCCCCAAGGAAGTAACAGCTGTCACGAAACAATCTTCTTCTGGGAAGGCCTGCCCCCATCAACAGATTGGCGAGCAACAAGACTCTCGAATACTTGCTCTCGATTCCAGCTCCGCAGCAACTGCCTCCCTCCTCCGTCTCACAGCGCATGCATATTTCAGAAACCCCAACCCGCACCATGACTCTCGCGGATGCGGCAGCAGACTCAGCCATCTCCCTGAGCAGCGACACGATTCGCTCATCCTGCCCGAACACGTGAACCCACTTGGAATGCAGCCGGATGGCCTCAGCGATTGTCTCTCTGGCGGAGGCATCCCTGTTGAATTCTTGAACGTCGCTGTACGAATCCGCCTTCGACATGTGCGACATTCCTATTATTTCCTTATTCCGAGTTTCTTCATGCGGGAATCGAACGTGGAGCGGTTGACCCCTGCCTCTTTGGCCGCCCGGGTGATGTGCCACTTGTTCTTCTCAAGGAGGTGCATGACGTAGGCCTTCTCCAAATCGTCCCAAGTGTAACCATCGAACACCGCCGATAGGCTTGGCGACGAGACAGGCATCACCTCACCCCTTGAGAAGGGCGCCTCCTCGACGGTACTGTGGGACGGCATTCCATGCATCTCCAGGTAGGCGGAGACGTCGCCGGGCGTGATCCAATCCCCGCCGACCACGACCAGGATGTGCTTGACGAAATTCTCCAACTCCCTGACGTTGCCGCGCCACGGGTAGTCCAGGAGAATCTCCATGGCTTCCTTGGTCAGCCTCTTGGGGGGCACGCCCATCTTTCGGGCCTCTTTCTTGATGAAATGATCCAGAAGAAGAGGAATGTCTTCACGCCTCTCTCTCAGCGGCGGCATGTGGAGGGGGAGCACGTTCAGACGGTAGAAGAGGTCTTCGCGGAAAACCCCTTTTTCGATCTCCTCCTTGAGGTCTTTGTTCGTGGCGGAAATGATCCTGACATCAACCTTCCTTGTCTTTGTGCCACCGAGGGGTTTGATCTCTCCATCCTGAATCACCCTCAGGATCCTCGCCTGCAGATGAGGCGGCATGTCTCCAATTTCATCCAGAAAAAGGGTCCCCCCCTCTGCAGCTTCGAAGAGGCCTGCCTTGTCCTTGATGGCCCCAGTGAAGGCTCCCTTTTGGTAGCCAAAGAGCTCGCTTTCAAGCAGCGTCTCGGGGATTGCACTGCAGTTCTGGACGAGAAAGGGCTTGTCCCTTCGGTTGCTTCCACGGTGTATTTCGTTGGCGATGATCTCCTTGCCCGTTCCGCTCTCCCCCGTGATGAGAACCGGGAAATCCGTTTTCGCATAGTCCGCTGCGACCCTCATCACCTTCGTGAACGGGGCACTCTTCCCGATGATCTCCACACCGGCCCGAATTTCGGCCAAAAACTCCCTGAGCTTCAGATTCTCTTGCAACTGCTCCGAATAGACCAGGGAATTGGCCAATGCGATGGAACCAATGTCGATCACCTGTTGGAGCAATTCCAGATATTCCTCGTTGAGATTGAGCCGACTGCCGCCGGCGCTGGTATCGATGAGCTGAACGGCACCGTAAACCTCTCCGCTCTTGAGAAACAAGGGGAAACAGAGGATGAGACTGCTCTTGATCGTCATCCCCTCCTCCACTTCTTTGAAGTGGCGTGCGTCCTTGCCGGGCTCGGCAATCGTCATCTTCCCGTTTTCGATCACCCACCCCACAACGCTCGGCCTATCGGCGCTGACCGTCAATCCCAGCACTTGGTCGCTCTGGATGCCGGCAGCCTCGATGCACTTGTACCCCCCTTCCCGCTTCACCCAGATGGAGCCCCTCTCCACGTTCTGGAGCTCAAGAAGCGAGGCCAGGAACTTTTTCCGCAGTTTCTCCGGGTCAAGCTCCTCCGAGAGAACTTTGCAGAAATCATAGGATTTGCGGCTCATCGTTCAGATTCCGATCCATGGGTTGCCTGATCCCTCCGCATTGAGGGATTTTAGGCTGTTGAAGAGTCCACCAACCCGGAACACACACGTGGGTATCCTTGCAGGAGTTGTATTGGAGGTCAAGAGGGAAGACAAACGGTGCTCAACGTTGACAGATCCTTTAAAGCCATCCGGCGCAAAACCCGAATATAGATTCGATCGTTTGGACCGGGCCACCGGGTCAAGCTTTCCTGCCCAGGAAGCCAGGCCCAGATCTGATCATAAAAACACGCGTCCGTCGTTCCACTGACGGCGCTGATTGCAACGGAAAGGATGCTATATGCCGGAGTACGAGCTTTCCCTGGAGGAAATGGTCACCATCCTTGAAAAGACCATCGACACCCTTTTTGAATGCCACACTCAAAAGGGTGACGAGGAACGAGCCCGCGAAAAGGCAATCTCGGAAACCCTCAATTACATACGGAAGCAATCAGAATCCAGGATTCAGGCGCAAGCCGCCATGGATTCACTGGAGCAAGGTGGCCAGGAGATCTTTATTGTTGAGTTCCGACAGCACATCGCCGGGCTCCTTGACCAATCCAGCCGCTTCTCTTACGCCCCGATGGTGGTCCATATCGCGTCGAGCCTGGAGAGAGCCGTAGAATGGTGCAAAACCAACACGGACTACGAGGACCACGACCCTCATCGGCTATGGGATTTCGCCGTCAGGAAAAGGAGAATCGACGGAGACCTCAAGGGCGGGGGACTCCTGGTGGTTCTCGACTGGGACGGTGAAATATCAGGTTGGAGAATTTGACAGGGAATCCAGAATTGGATTAAGGACCTGCAGCCCCCATCGGCAATGTTTCAAGGGTTCTCCTGAATTCAGGTCCGCAAATGTGGGAGCAGTCCTTATGCCGGGACCTTGGGACGCTTCTTGGGGCACTGTTGAGAGCAGGTGAGAAACCAGTGGAGTCCTCTTTTCCTCCTTCCCGGATCAACAGCCAAGAGCGGCCTGTTTGAACTTTCCAAGGCCTTCAGTGAACGGATTCTCCCCTGAATCCCACCATTCCCAGAGACCGCACAGACGGGGGAATCAAAGAATTCAACCGGAGCCCATGGTGCTCATGTGGTCGGCGTGGGTCATGGAACCAAAAGGCTCTCAACAGACGGATGTTGGATCGAGCCGGACATCCTCCGAGACCCGCCCCCCGGTAAATCACAAGACCGCGTCTCCGTTGGGAGGGCCACGGTCTCTCCCATGTCACGCCATTGAGACCGAGTTCCTCTCTGACCCACCTCTCCGCAGCTTCACCCCGGCAAGAGCCGGGGTAAAGCTTTGCAAGGATTCCGGGTTGCGGCTCTCACCGGGATGACGCCAAGGGATGCCGCCCATGTCGCATGGCTCATCGCCATCAATCACTAGCAGCCGATCTGCCTGTAAAAATCGTTCCCTTTGTCATCCACGAGAATGAAGGCGGGGAAGTCCTCCACCTGAATCTTCCAGATGGCCTCCATACCGAGTTCGGGATACTCCAGCACCTCGACCTTCTTGATGTTTTCCTTGGCGAGGAGCGCAGCGGGGCCACCAATGGATCCCAGGTAGAATCCACCGTGCTTCTTGCACGCATCGGTCACCTGCTGGCTTCGGTTGCCCTTGGCGATCATGATCATGGAGCCGCCATGGGACTGAAAGAGATCCACGTAGGAATCCATTCTTCCGGCCGTAGTCGGTCCGAAGGAGCCCGAGGGCATCCCCTTGGGGGTCTTCGCCGGACCCGCATAGTAAATGGGGTGATCCTTCATGTACTGGGGCAGCCCCTCTCCCTTGTCGATGCGCTCCTTCAGCTTCGCGTGGGCAATGTCACGACCAACGATGAGGGTTCCCGTCAGGGAAAGCTGGGTCGTCACAGGATACTTGCTCAGTTCGGCCAGAATTTCTTTCATGGGCCGATTCAGATCGATCTTCACCACGCCGTGATCATGCTTGCCTCGGTATTTCTCTGGAATGAATCTTCCGGGATTCTTCTCCAGTTCTTCGATCCAGATCCCGTCCTTGTTGATCTTTGCCTTGATATTCCTGTCCGCAGAACATGAGACACCCATGGCCAACGGGCATGATGCCCCGTGGCGAGGCAGTCGAACCACCCGAACATCCAGGACAAAGTGCTTGCCGCCAAACTGGGCGCCTAATCCAGTCTTGTACGCCGCCTGGAGGAGCTTCTCCTCCATTTCGATATCACGGAACGCCTGCCCGCCCTCATTGCCCTGAGTGGGTAGGTCATCCAGGTAAC
This sequence comes from uncultured Syntrophobacteraceae bacterium, assembly GCA_964623165.1. Classification (GTDB taxonomy): domain Bacteria; phylum Desulfobacterota; class Syntrophobacteria; order Syntrophobacterales; family Syntrophobacteraceae; genus JAAYUJ01. The sequence continues at coordinate 21,644 of CAZURN010000017.1, read as the reverse complement.
CCGCACTGGCAAGCTTCACCGTTTTGAGGCAACCTTCCGCCGAGGTTCCGCCCACGACGAATGCCACGTGGTAAGGAGGGCACGCCGCCGTGCCTAGACTCTTCATCTTCTCCACCAGGAACTTCTCCAGGCTTGTGGGGTTCAAAAGAGCCTTGGTTTCCTGATAGAGCATGCTCTTGTTGGCGGAACCACCGCCCTTTGCCAGGAACAGGAACTTGTATTCCATGCCGGAAGTGGCATACAAGTCAATCTGGGGTGGCAGGTTGGTCCCCGAGTTGACTTCATCGTACATGTTCAGAGGGATTGTCTGGGAGTAGCGAAGGTTCTCCTCCGTGTAAGTCTTGTACACTCCTTTGGCAAGATACTCTTCGTCGTTGCCCCCCGTCCACACCTGCTGGCCCTTCTTCCCGACGATGGTGGCCGTGCCGGTGTCCTGACAGAGAGGGAGGACACCTTCCGCGGCCACTTCCGCATTCCTGAGCATGGCGATGGCCACCCCGCGATCATTGGGAGAGGACTCAGGATCCGTCAGGATGGCTGCAACCTTCTCTAGGTGCGAAGGACGAAGCATAAAAGAGACGTCGCGCATGGCCTCGTTGGCCAGGAAAGTGAGGGCTTCCGGGTCCACCTTGAGAACTTCCTTCCCGTCAAAATTCACTACGGAAACATAATCCTTGGTGGCAAGGCGATATTGGGTAGTGTCCTTGGCGAGAGGGAACGGGTCTTGATACTTGAACTCTGGCATCTTCCACTCCTTTGCTCATCAGTGTTTCAGAAAGAACGTGCGCGCGAAATCGACCGGACCATAAATCATTTTATTTAAAAAACACCCCCTTGTCGAGTGTTCATTGTGCATAAATTCTCATAGATTGTCCAAACCCGGGAAGTTCCATGCGATCACGCTAGCACGTCACGCACCGTCGCATGTGCCTGACTCGCTTGAGGCATCGGCAAGCTTGTGAAAGACCGGGCTTGGATAGGTTCGGGGGCACAACCGAACCTTGATGGACATAAGAGGAGTGTTTAGTCTTATGGCCAGTTGCAGGCTGGAGAGCGCTAATGCTTATATCCTTCATGCCCTACAAGAGGTTTGCGCCATGTGGAGAGTCTCAATCGTTTCCATGGACTGCGGTGTCCCTGGCACGGACTCCAACGGCAAGTGTCGCTCACGATTCAGCGAGCGTCCGTTGCCTGTCTCTTACATGTCCGATTATTCGGTGGTCGGTCTCAAGGTGGACCAAATGGACGAATCTCTGAGGATCATGGAGGAGTCTGGACTCATTGTCCAGGACGAGGCCTGGGGACCAGAGGTGCTTCTGGCGTCCCCCTCACAACTGCCGGAAATCATCCATCTCCTTGCTACCCGAGGAATTTTCAGCCAAATCGCTGACCTCGTTGATGGTTTGTACCAGGGGTGATGAAAATGACTCCGCCGGGCCGGCGGATTATCCGCGAGTCCCCGTGCTTGTCGTGAACAGGCCGTGGTTGGCGACCAGAAATGGGGTTACGAGGGGCTTCACAAACAATCCAAGGATTCTCAAGGCACTGAAATCAATTAGGCCATGCAATAACCACTTGGACAAATCATAGGCCTTTTGAGCCATCCAAGCACTCTCCCACTCACACGACTGAATAGCGGTCAAAGGTTGGGCACCCATGTAATGATTTCCCGCTTTCACACGAAAGACGGGCGAGAAATCGCACGAACAGAAGCGCTCAACTCGGTCACATGCTTCATCAGCCCCTCCTGGAGTCCTTGCCATCTCGGCGGGTCACGGCGCACCCTGGATGGAACCACCCATGGCGCAGCAATAGTACTGCTGAGAATAGGGTGTCAAAGCCTCTCCCGAAAGAACGTTGAAGGATTCCATGCTCGCACAACCCACCAAACCGAGCACAACAAACAGCAGACCCATCAGAAACAAACCGGAAAACTTCATGATCATGTCCTTCCTTTTCTGTCTTGTATTGCCTAAATGCAAGTTTAAGACCTGAAGCGCTTGCATGCCAGCCATTCAGCGTCTGAAAATCCCATGGGACTCTCCCAAGTCCGTCGTGATCGAGCGCTTCCAATTTCATTGTTTAACCAGCCTCTTCCTCGGGCAAGCTTTTGGTGGTGAAATCGATTGACGCATTCCCTTCGATTCGGTACTAAGAAATCGGAATCAGGATGCGCTTTCGAACGCCACCATGAAGGTGCGAACGCCTCAGCAGCGATTTCCTGAGTTGCCCTCCAGGCTTGGCATAATTGCAGGCCGAGTCACCCATTTCAATTTCATTTGAGAGTCAGCCAACAGGGCCACGAATGCCCCAGAGCGCGTGAACGCGGGCGAGGGGTAGGTGTGGCCTTTTCTTTTGGACTGGGATGAGAACCGAGCCCCCAAGCGGGATGGAATGGCACGCATGAGTCTTTGGCAAGGATTGGTTCTCTCTTTATTCTTCCATGCAGCCCTTTTGAGCATTCCCATGACACCCGGCGTGAAACCCGTCCCAACCTTTGAGGAACTGCAGCTTGTCATGGAAACCGGGGCCGATTTGTACAACGAGGGCCCACGGGGTCCAACCAGCGAAGACCATATGGTTTCAAAGGCTTCAGCCCCGGACAGCATGGGCCAAACAGGGATGGACGAGGCTTCTGCACATAGAGTTCAGCCAGAGTTCGAAAATGTGGGCAATCTTCTGCAGACCCAGCCCATGGAAGACATGACACCTGAGGTGGAGGAAAACCCCTCAACCACGGCTCTGGCCCAGGAATCGAAACCCAACCAAAGGCCTGGTGGCAAGAGCTCAAGATATCATCCGAAGCATCACCATCAAGAACTCCTTCGGCAAACCGTCAAAGAACGCCTGCCTCCCACAATCCTATGCATCATCCGGTCCCAGAGACTCCGCCAGGGGAATCCCAGAGCTCGTCTTCCTCAAAGAGCCCCAGCGGGAACGGGGAGTCTTCGGCTGCCTCATCCACCACCTGTTCAGGCGAAACCAGGGGCTTTGGGCCTGTTGAGTCGACCTTTGGAAAGAGTGAAGGGCCAAGTTTCCGAAGAAGGGTCATGCCAACATATCCCAGGCGCGCGAGGGAACTCGGGAAAGAGGGAACCGTGCTCCTCCGCTTGTCGATTGACGAAAAGGGAACCCTACTGCGAGTGGAAGTGCTTGAAAAAGCCGGTTTCGGATTCGATGAGGAGGCAGTGCACGCTATAGAGGAATCAACCTTTAGGGCTGCGACGCAAGGCGGAAGGCCCGTCGCATGCAGGGCTCTCCTGCCAGTCCGCTTTGTCTTGAGGAGTGACAACCGTGACTGACCTTTTTCTGAAAGGAGGGCCCCTCATGTGGCCCATCCTCATTTGCTCCGTCGTGTCCCTTGCCCTGGTGGTGAGCAAGTTTTGTCAACTGAGCGGATCCCTTCGGCGACTCAGTGTTTTTCCTGAGAACGCCGCAGACGCAGGGGACTTGCCCATCGCACCAATTCTGGATGCCATACGAAGCGGCCTGGATGAAAAGCAACTTTCCTTTATCGGCACCAAGCAGGTCAGGAACATTGAGAAGGGTCTGGGAGTCCTCTCACTCATCGCTGTGGTCTCCCCCCTCCTCGGGTTTACCGGCACCGTGACCGGCATGATCCAAGCCTTCATGGCCATCGCGGGCAACTCGGGAGGGACCAGGGTGGAGCCCTCCATGGTGGCGGGGGGGATTTACGAGGCGCTCATCACAACAGCCTTCGGATTGTTCGTGGCCATTCCGACACACGTTGCCGTGCACTTCCTCGAGGATCTCGTGGACGGGATCGCCATGCGCATGGAGGAAATCGCCATGGGTCTTATCGCACGGAGGGATCAATGACTTTCTCCCGTAGAAGAAGACGGCACTCACACATCGATGTTGCGCCGCTGGTGGATGTGGTCTTCAATCTGCTCCTGTTCTTCTTCATCACCTATAACGCGACTGTGGATTCCGCCATCCGAATGAAGCTCCCTGTTTCCAGAACGGCGACCGAGCAGGCTGACGAGCCCCTGGTGATTTCCGTGAACCGGGAGGGTGAAACCAGTCTGTGCGATCGCCCACTGCCACTGGATGAAATCCCGGCAATGATCCGTCAGATCATTAGCGAGGGGAAGGGAGAGTCGGTGAAAATAAAAGCCGACCGGGACGCTCCCGTTGGGGCCTTGGTGGCTGTCATGGACGCGGTGAGGCTCGCAGGCTGCTCCGCAATCAGCGTCATTGTGGAAAGGAGGTGGGAGGAGACCGGCAAGAGATGAAGAACAAGCAAAAGCAGCAAAGGGACGGGACAGGTCTTCCCCCGCCAAGGTTCAGGACCTGTCCCCGGCACCGGTTGATTGAATCGGCACCCCGGCCTTTTGTACCACGCCGGGAGGTGCGGGACAACGGGGAGGGTTCCGGAGATGATGCGGATAGTGTGCACTGTGGCTATTTTTCTCCTCATTTTGGTTTGCACTGGACTGTCAAACGTTTTCAGGGCGGAAGCGGCAGACGATGCCGCTGCCGGTGATGGGCAGGACAAGGGATCCTACGGGATGGAAGAAGTGGTCGTGGTGGCCCCGCCGGTCATCGAGGGCAACCAGGTCAATCGACTGGGAAGCCAAGTGACGGTGGTCACGGAAGAACAAATCGACAACCTCAACGCTCAGGATCTTCCCTCTGCGCTTCGCAAGGTCCCGGGTGTCGTGATTTCCCGACACAACCCGGTGGGAAGCTTCGGCGGGGGCGAAGGGGGAGCCGTCTTCATCCGAGGGATGGGGATTTCCCGTCCAGGAGCGGAAATCCAGATGATCGTGGATGGGGTCCCCAAGTTCGTGAGTGTGTGGACGCACCCCCTCATGGATGTCCTGAGTGTCGACGTCATTGAATCGATGGAGGTCTTCAAGGGAGCCCAGCCTGTACTCTTCGGCAACATGGCCTTCGGGGCCGTCAGCATCACCACCAAGAGGAAGAAGGAAGACGGCTTTGAATCGAGTCTGGAGGGCGCCGGGGGCTCCTTTTACACGGGCATTGAAGTGGCTGAGCATGCAGGCAAGTGCGGCCCGTTCGACTACATGCTTATCCAGAGTTACCGTCGTTCAGACGGCCACCGAGACCTCGCCGGAGGTGAATTACAGAACTATTTCGGCCGACTCGGCTACAAGCTCTCCAAGAACTGGGATGCCACCGTCATTTTCAACCGCACCGACAACTGGGCCGATGACCCCGGCCCTGCCGATGGTTCCATTCCCCCGGACGGCACATTCAAGACCGACGATTACTTCACCGTTGCGACCATTTCCCACCAGTACGACCGGGCGCAAGGCTACATCAAGGTATACAGCGAGAACGGAAACATCGACTGGGTCAGGCAATTCAACGAACGGACAAGAAAGAACGACGAGGACACCCTGACGGATTACGACAACTACGGCGTGAGAGTCCGGGAAATCATCAAGCCATGGCAGGGGGGAGAGTTCCTCATGGGATTCGATTACGACGTCATCAGCGGCAAAGTGGACATCAACTCCCCACCCAGCTCTACAAGCCACTTCGAGAGATCGACCTTCCGCATGTTTTCTCCCTACATGGCTATAAGCCACCAGTTTGGATCCAGAGAGGGTTGGTATCTGACTCCTTCGGTGGGTGCCCGGCTCATCTACCACAGCGAGTTCGACGCCGAAGCCGGACCACAGACAGGTTGCATTCTGGGCTACAGAAATACGGAGTTTCACGCGGGGTTTGCCCGCGGCATCAATTTCCCAGGGGTCTTTGCCAAGGCCAACGACGAGCTCTTCCTCCCGGGGAACAATCGATGGCGGGAGCTGAATCCCGAACTGGTGAATCACTACGAGGTGGGCGTAAGCCACAGATTTGGAGAAAAGGTCAAATTGGATCTGACCTTCTTTTACGACGACGGCTCGGACCGCATTGTTGTGGCACCACCGCCTCCATTTCCACCCCGGTACGTCAACTTCGGTTCTTTCACCAACAAAGGCGTGGAGGCCGCGGTCACCGTAAACCCGTTTCGTGACCTGTCTCTTTTCGCTGGCGCCACGCATCTCAACAGCAGCCCCGAGGACTTGCCCTACGCCCCCGAGTGGACCGCGAGCTTCGGCCTGAACTACCGTTTCCTCAAACGCTTTCAGCTGAGCATGGATGGGCTCTATGTGGACGACCACTTCGTCACCTCCCGGGCCCGCCAGAAGAATGCAATCAACACTAAGAAGGTGGACTCCTGTTTTCTTCTCAGCGGCAAGCTCACGTATGACTTTAAGATTCCCAACACTCCCCTCGACTGCCAGATCTTCGCAGCGGCTGAAAATCTGACAGACACCGACTACCAGCAGAAGAGCGGTTATCCCATGCCGGGAATCAATGGGATGGGCGGAATCAAGCTGAAGTTCTAGAAACCGTCCACGGGCAAGGAGAACGCTGCATGAAATCGGGGAAGGTCCTCTTCAGAGTCCTTGGCGCATTGCTGCTGCTTTGGCTGCTCAAGTCCCCAACCCAGCCTGGCGCCCATGAAGAAAAGTTGAACGTCATCATCGATACCGACATGGCCTTGGACGATGCCCGGGCAATCGTCCTCATGTTGCATTCCCACCGCCTTCGGGTGATGGGAATCGTCACTTCTGACGGGTCGTCAACTCCCGGCAAAGGATGTGAACACCTCCACCGCATCCTCAAGGCCCTCCATCGTGAGGACGTGCCCGTGGCGGCGGGGAGGGCCCTTGAGAGCCCGCCTCCCCCCTGGCGCGACCTGTCGGAGTCGCTGGGGTACGGGCACCTGCCTGCAACCGATGAGTCCGGGGCATCCTCCTCGGAGAGGAATCCACCCTGCACAGAGAGTACCGCTGACCTCACCGGGCCCCATGAACTGTCAAGAGCCGCTTCCCTCATTCTTCAGAGGCTCGCGGAAATCGACGAAGGCATCACTTACGTGTGCATTGGCCCCCTCACCAACCTGGCTGAAGTCCTGAGAAGAAATCCGGCTGTGGCCAAACGAATCAAAGCGGTCTTCTATTTCGGCACCCCTCCAGGAAGTGGTGAGGCCAGTTGGAACACCCAAAGGGACCTGCGTGCCGCCGAACTGGTATTCTCCATGGCAGTGCCCCTCTATGCCCTTCAGGTCAAAGACGATGACCTCCTCACTTTCGACTCGCGGCTCCTCCACGAAATCCAGGGCATGGATGGAGCGGGGGCGAAGGTGCTTTCCCTCCTCCATCGTCACGACAGGGTGAGGGAGCTTATCCGTCAAAACCACATGCGTGCGTGGGATGAGACAGTCGCCCTCGTACTGGACAACCCCCATCTCGGGGATTTTGAAACAGCCGCTGGCAGTGGGAACGTTTTCCTGCTGAGCAAATGGGACAAGGAAGAGGCCCGGAGGGGTTTCCTCCGGCTCCTCTCCATGTCCACACCACAAGGGCTGGAGAGCCGTGAACCGGTAGTACTCGCCGCTTATCCCATCAGCCCCTCCCAGTTCCAGGAGGACTTGAGGCCTCTCGTCCCCCGAATCATCGCCCTGCACGGGGCGGAAGAATGGAAGGCAACGGTCCTCACCAATGAACTCCACAGACATCTCGGCATATACTCCATCCTCGGCGCAAAGATGGGAATCCTGGCACGGGAAATCCTCGATGCGTCCCTCGATGAACTTGCCGTCGAGAGCCACGCAGGCTTGACACCACCGCTGAGCTGCATGAACGACGGACTGCAGGTGGCCACTGGAGCAAGCCTAGGAAGGGGCACCATCAGGGTGCCGGACAGTCCGGTCCCCAAGGTCGAAGCCCTCTTCAGAAGAGGAGGAAAGACGCTGCGCCTAGCACTTAAGGACCAGGTGAAAGACAGCATCCACAAGGATATCGAGAGAGCCATCGAGGCCCATGGAGAACTCAGCCCAGCCTACTTCCAGGAGGTGCGCAGGCTCTCCTTCAGGTATTGGGCAGAGATGAAGCGGGAGGAGATTTTCGAGCGCGAGTTCATCTCCCCGTGAACGGACATGTTAGCGAAGGTCTCCAAAACCCTGAGGGCTGTAGCATTACCGGACAAGAACACCCGGCTGGAAGAGATGCATCCATAGATGTGAGGGACCTGAACTTTGCTTCAAAAGGAAAAGATGCAGTCGATCGTTGAGCACCAGAATGAGCGATCTCGTCGCCCCCCTTCCCCTCTCCTGCCAAGGGAGGGAAATCACGAAGGTTAGCCTCCGGTCACAGGAGGGAAATCCCAGGGATGCTCTTTTCACTTGACGCGAGAGTCTGGATGCAGGTGAACGAATCGATCGCACAGCGCTTTTCACCCCATTCGTACGAAAATCGCTCAGTCTGGCTGGACGGTTGAATGAGAAAACGATGATCCAGATCATCCACCCATGCCCTTTGGGCCTGGGTGGGGTCCAGATGATCCGCCATCCTCCACGTGGCCAGGCTTGACAGACGGCTGCACAACGTGCCGGCATCTTGCGCGGCAATCCTCCTCCACCTCCCCAAAATCACTCAGAGAGACCACTCAAACCCATCGTATCAAAATCTCGGCCTTGACTGTTATGAGCATATGCTTATAATACAGTACACACGGAGTGAAGGATATGCCGCGACCGAAGTGCTGCCGAAGAATCGGTGGGGAACCACCTTGCAGAATCTTCAAACCCGCAGGGGTTCCCCGATCGGTGCTGGACGAGATCATCCTTTCCATGGATGAATTTGAGGCCATCCGTCTGGCCGATCTTGAAGGACTCCACCACCAGCAGGCCGCAGAGCACATGAACGTCTCGCGCCCGACTTTCGGCAGGATCATCGAGGAGGCCAGAGGCAAGGTTGCGCGGGTGTTGGTCGAAGGACTGGCGCTGCGCATAGAAGGGGGTGCAGTCGAAATGGCCGAAAAACGGACTTTCCAGTGTCATCAATGCCATCAGAGGTGGTCTGTGCCGCATGGTACCGGTAGACCCGCGACATGCCCCGTTTGCCAGAGCACCAACATCTCCCGTTCCGAAGAAGAACGAGGAGTGGGGAGGAGCGAGCAAGGATGCCGACGAAGAGAATCTCGTTAGCCTTGGCGGATCAAAGCGCCATGGTGCTCTCGACCATCCTTGCCGTCCGTTTCGGGCTACCTTCTGCCCTGCACAGCATGACTCCTCCGAATGGCTTCACGCATGGGTGACGAATGGACCTTTTCAATCTTTGATCAGAAAGGAGCAGTTGCATGAAGATTTGTTTTCCGACGGCCAATCTCCAGGGCATGGAGAGCCGAATCTATGAGCACTTTGGCTCAGCCCCTGGCTTTGTCATCGTTGACACGGAGACCCAGGCAGTAGAAGAAATCAGCAACAACGACCTGCACCACGCCCACGGGATGTGCCAGCCTTTGAAAGCCCTCGGAGGGCGCCAGGTGGATGCGGTTGCAGTTGGGGGCATCGGCATGGGAGCCCTCATGAAGCTGCAGGCTCAAGGAGTGAGAGTGTACCGTGTGACGGAGGGTACTGTGGTCGAGAATATTGATTTTATTCTTAAGCAAAAATTGCCTGAATTTGATGCCAGGTTGACCTGTGCGGGCAACGCCGGCGGCGTGTGCGCTCACTGAGAATTGTATCTGCACTCGAAGAGCCTTACAGAAGGGAGAAGTATGACACAGCCATTGCGTGTTGTGGTGGTTGGTGGGGTGGCCTGTGGGCCGAAAGCAGCGTCGCGACTGAAACGCCTCCTTCCTGATGCCGAGGTGATCATGATAGATCGTGGAGGTTTGGTCTCCTATGGCGCGTGTGGGCTACCTTACTATGTGGAGGGGGTCTATCCAAGGATCGAGGCCCTCATTGAGACACCGGCTGGTGTCCTTCGCAACCCTGCATTTTTCGAGAAAGTGAAAGGCTTCCAGGTGCTCACTCAAACGGAGGCGGTTTCCATCGACCGGGAGCACAAGAAGGTCCGCGTGAGGGATGTCGAATCTCGCCAAGAGCGAGATCTGCCCTTCGACAAACTGGTACTGGCAACAGGGGGGCGTCCAATTGAGCCGCCCATTGACGGATTGTCGCTTGGCAATGTCTGGTATATGCGACATCCTGATGATGCCGAAGGCATGGTCCGGAGCATTGAGGAAAAAGGATTTCATGAGGCGGTGGTCATCGGCGCCGGCTATATCGGGGTGGAGATGGCAGAGACCTTGCGGTTGCGTGGCATGAATGTGACCGTTGTGGAAATCTGCGACCAGATCATGCCAAATTTTCTCGACCTTGAGATGGCCCTGCTCGCAGCCAACCACCTGCGCCAGAGAGGAGTGAATCTGGTCCTTGGCGAACGAGTTCTCGCCCTTGAGGGGAACCGGAACGTGGCCTCGGTCGTAACTGACAAGCGCACTCTCCCAGCTGACCTTGTCGTCATTGGGGTGGGAGTGACTCCCAACGATGAGTTGGCACGCGAAGCTGGTCTGAGCTGTTCGCCGAAGGGTGGAATTCTCGTCAACGAGTTTTGTCAGACGAGCGACCCGAACATCTATGCAGGCGGCGACTGTGTGGTCAATCATTATGCGGGCCCAGGACAGGAAACGCCCCTGTTCGTACCGCTCGGATCAACTTCCAACAAGCATGGCAGGATCATCGCGGACCATATTGCGGGGTTTGGCAATCCATTCCCCGGCATCACCGCCACGGGCGTTTGCAGGGCTTTCGACTACACCCTGGCACGCACCGGCCTGACGGAGACGCAGGCAAGGGAAGTTTATCCCGATGTGGAAACCGCCCTATGGGCTGGACCGGACAAACCCCATTATCTCTCGGACAGTCGCCCCCTGGTGATTAAGATGATCACCTCGAGAGGGTCACGGGAACTCCTTGGAGTCCAAATCGTGGGGTCAGGTGATGCTTCCAAGAGATTGGATGTCGCCGCCAGCGCCCTCCTCTTTGGGGCGACCATTGATCGGATCGCAAGTGTGGACCTGGGGTACGCCCCTCCTTATGCCACAGCCCTGGACCCGCTGATCGTAACCGCGCACCTCATGCTGAATAAGCTCAGCGGCTTAGCCCGCGGCCTGCCCCCCCTCGAAGCCAGGAGGCGAATTGATCAGGGCACGGACATTGTCCTTCTCGATGTCCGCACTCCCGCGGAATTTGATGCCATGAGGCTTCCTTACCCCAATGTCATTCACATCCCTCTGGGCTCTTTGCGGGCAAGAGTCGGCGAACTGCCCAGAGACAAGGACATTCTGGCATTCTGCAAGGTCAGCATGCGTGGTTACGAGGCACAGAGGATCCTTGATGCCGCAGGATTCAAAAGGGTTTGGTTCATTGAGGGAGGATTGGTGGGTTGGCCTTTTGAGGTGCAACTGGGCAGTTGAGCAAGGAGGGGGCGAATGGCAAGTTTCTTGTTTGTTTTGAGCAAGGATGATAACGAGTCTGCAACCCGATGTTTTCAATTTGCCAAGCTGGCTCACTCTGCAGGGCACGCGGTGAATCTCTTCTTCATCGATGGTGGGGTGATGTGGGCAAACAAAGACAGAGACCTCACCATCAAAACGATGACCGGGGATTGCCCCAACGACCACCTGCCCTACCTGGTCGACAATGAGGTGCGCATAGGTGTGTGCACTCCCTGCGCCAGGAACCGTGGACTCGACGAGGCCAAGCTCTACAGCAACATGGCATTGGATGGCGGCCCCCATCTCATTGAGATGGCCGCCGAATCCAAAGTGTTCAACTTCTAAATGGTGCAGAACACGGTGAAGACATTCCAGAAGGCGCTGGACGCGTATACTCAAACGACAAATACATGAGGCAAAAGACACGCCATGCCACTTTTCGAATTCTTGTGCATCGAGTGTGGGGAGACCAGCGAGGTGCTGGTCGCTTCATCGGATCACTCACCCACGTGCAAAGCCTGTGGTAGTGAAAAGTTGAAGAAGCTGCTTTCCGCTCCATCCTCCCTATCGGGAGTTGCCAGGAGCAGAGTCCCCGGGCCCGGCGACACAGCCTGTTGCGGCAATTCCCCAGCAATTGCCGGCTGCAATGGCCCAGGCAGTTGTTGTGGAAAGAGTCCAATCTAGCAATGCTTGTTTGGCTGGGGGGCGCTGTCGGAGTGAGCAGTTCACTTCGCCTGGGCAAATTGATCAGCGAATCGCACTGGGCAGGCGCCTTCTGATGTTCGCACTGTCCTCTCTTCCCCTGTGGTGCAGACCTTTTCCATGAGTCGCCGTTTATGACTCATTTGATGTCTGACCAACTCGGTGGGTAGAATGATCGAGACTGGATTCTTTCACTTGGTTTCGGCTTCGTTAAAGCTGTCTCTACCCATGGACCGCGTCTACGCGTTCTTTGCAGACGCATGGAATCTCGAGCGGATCACTCCGCCCGAACTGCGCTTTCACATCACCACGCCGCATCCCCTCCTGATGTCAACAGGAACCCTCATCGATTACCGACTGCGCCTATTTGGCATTCCTCTTCGCTGGAGAACCGTCATATCCCTCTGGGACCCTCCCCATCGGTTCATCGACGAACAACTGGAAGGACCCTATGCCGAGTGGGTCCATCTCCATGAATTTGATGAAGAGGAACAACAGACCACCATGAGGGACACGGTGGAGTTCAGGCTCCCACTGTGGCCCCTGGGGGAAGTGGCACTCCCGCTGGTCGCCGTGCAACTGCATCGCATCTTCTCTTTCAGGCAGCTCAAGACAGCTGCGATCCTTGCCGGGGAGAGAGCACCCGTGGAATCCTCGGTTCATGTCGGTCTCTCGCGCTCCCACCGAAGTATCCAAAGAGTGAGGGCATCCCCATGATCAAAGGATTTCCCGGGACTTGGATTCAGCATCTCATTCAATCAACCCGCCCTTTTGTTGGGATTTCATCGAGGCATTCCCTGCAGTTCCAACATCGAAACCATCTACGAGAAGTTCAGCGTGGGCCATCCAACCCCAAGTCTCACGATCACCCAGAAGACCGACTTACAGCTCAAGGAACCTGGTAAAGTCCTGTAACTCGGTTCTTCTGACGGGAGCAATCGCCACGGCCGCAGCAGTCCACACCCTCACCCCCATATCGCTTGTATTCAGTGCAGCAAGCTCATCGACCCGGATTTGAGCGGCCTGAAAAGCCTCACAAGGGGAGTCACTGCCACGACTGGTTTCGCATCCTCCGCCCAAACCCATCCCACCGGAGTGTCGCTCATGCCACTTGGGGCGGTGCCAATCATCTCCTTCGTCCGACCGGCATTCGGTCATCAGTACAGACTCGACCGCACCGTGTTCGACCCCCGGGTTCATTGACATGCAAGCAGCGCTTTTTTAGATTGAGGAAGTTGGAGCGAAAAGTCTTTCCAAACCCTATGTCAACAGATCCACGGGTATCGGGAGATGATGGATGTATCTCATAGCTTTGAAAATGCTGATGGGAGACCGTGGCAAGTATCTGGGCCTCATCACGGGTCTCACTTTTGCCGCCCTGCTCATTACCCAGCAGTCCTCCATCTTCACCGGCCTTATGACGCGCACATACAGCTTCATCAACGACCTTTCCCAGCCGGACATCTGGGTCATGGATCCCAAGGTGCAATACATCGACGATGTGAAACCCCTTCAAGACACGGAACTCCTTCGCGTGCGCGGGGTCACTGGAGTGGATTGGGCGGTACCCCTCTACAAGGGGCTTTTGAAGGCCCGCCTCGAAGATGGCAACTTTCAGATTGTGAACGTACTGGGCCTCGATGATTCAACCCTCATTGGGGGTCCCCCAACCATGATCCAGGGGAGCTTGAGCGATCTCCGTACCCAGGATGCCATCATCGTCAACGACGTCGGTGCTTCCACCAGGCTTGCCAAGAAGCCCAGGGAACCGGGGGGCAGCCCGGTCCCCCTGGAGGTGGGGGATGTCCTGGAGATCAATGACCGGCGCGCCGTGGTGGTGGGCATCTGTCGGGTGTCCCGCACTTTTCAGTCTCAGCCCGTCATCTACACCACTTATAATCGAGCCACCACGTTTGCCCCCCGTGAACGAAAGCTCCTGTCCTTCATTCTCGTCAAGGGAGCCGAAGGGCTGGAGCCAAAGGAACTGGCCGGCCAAATTGCCCGCGAAACTGGGCTTGCGGCCTACACTGCTCAGGAATTCAAGGATCTGACTTATGATTTCTATATGAAGAGCACCGGCATCCCCATCAATTTTGGGATCGCAGTCATGTTGGGCTTCTTTATCGGCACGGCGATTGCGGGACAGACCCTCTACAACTTTACCCTGGAGAACCTCCGTTATTTTGGAACCTTGAAGGCCATGGGAACAACGAACGCGGTTCTCTTGCGCATGATCATGCTGCAGGCGCTCGTGGTGGGTGCCCAGGGCTATGGGCTCGGCATTGGAGGCGCCGCCCTCTTTGGCTACTTCATGAGAGGCTCACAACTGGCCTTCCGCTTGGTGCCTGAAATCCTGATCCTTGCGGGTGGAGCCATTGCCGTCATCATCGTTTTCTCGGCCCTGATCAGCATCCGCAAGGTCATGAAGCTCGAGCCGGCCATCGTCTTCAAGATGTAGGACGCTCATGTCGAACAACGGAACGGCCGTTTCCCTGCGCGGTGTGACCAAGAGCTACGGATCCGGCTCTTCCCGAGTCCGGGCCCTGCGTGGCGTGGATCTCGACGTGCGCCTGGGTGAATTGCTCATGCTTGTTGGTCCCTCGGGATGCGGTAAAACGACCCTCATTTCCGTGGTGGCCGCCATCCTCGACCATGATGAGGGCGAAATCACGGTCTTCGGTCAGCTCCTCCGGTCCATGAGCCAAACCGAGAAGACCCGTTTTCGCAGTGCCAACATAGGCTTCGTGTTCCAGGCCTATAATCTGATCCCGACCCTCACGGTAGCGGAAAACGTCGCCATACCGCTATTGATCCTCGGCACTCGGAGGTCCGGCGCATTGAAGCGCGCCAGGGAGATCCTGGATGCAGTAGGACTTGCAGACAAACTGGAAACCCTTCCATCGGCCCTTTCCGGAGGCCAGCAGCAGCGGGTGGCCATCGCCAGGGCTCTCGTCAACGACCCTCGGCTCATTGTTTGCGACGAACCCACGAGTGCCCTCGACGCCGATACGGGCAGGTTGGTGATGGATGTTCTTCGGCGAAACGCCCTGTCGGAGAACAGGGCACTAATGATAGTGACCCATGACAACAGGATTTTCAGCTTCGCAGACCGCATCGCCCACATGGATGACGGCAAGATCATCCTGGTCGAGCCCCAGGTGGCCACGTCGTAGGAGAACCAATGTTCCGAAAGGTCATTCTTCCCGTCCTCGCTTTTCTAGGTATCTTCTTCGCCCTATGGATGGTGAGGGAAGGTTCGAAACCCATTGTCCATTCCCAACCCGTCGCGGATCCTCCGCACGTGGAATTTGCCAGCCGCATATCCGGCGCGGGAATCGTGGAGGCCAGCACCCGGAACATCTCCATCGGGGCTCATGTTCCAGGCATCGTGGCTCGCCTTTTCGTGAAAGTCGGCCAGCGCGTGAAGGCCGCCAGCCCCCTCTTCTCCATCGATGACCGGGCGGCTGTTGCGGACCTGGCGGTGCGAGAGGCAAGACTGCTGGAAGCTGAAGCCAACCTCCAGGATCTGAAAGCCCAGCTGCGGATCGCTGAGAGTCTCAAAGACCCGAGGGCCATTAGCATCGAAGACCTCAACAAACGGCGCTACGCTGTGAAGGTGGCCGAAGCCCGCGTGGGAACCGCCAGCGCGGAGGTCAACTCGGCCCGCGTGAATCTTGATCTCCTGACAGTTCGTTCTCCCATCGAGGGGACTGTCCTTCAGTCAAACATCCGGCCCGGCGAGTACGCTCCCAGCGGGCTGACCGCTCAACCTCTGATCCTGCTGGGCGGCCTGGACAGACTCCACGTCCGGGTGGACATCGATGAAAACGATGCCTGGCGGTTCAATGAAAAGGCTTCGGCCATCGCGTTCGTTCGTGGCAACCCCTCACTCCGAACCCCCCTTCGATTCGAATACATCGAGAAATATGTGATTCCCAAGCGTTCCCTGACCGGGGAGAGCACGGAGAGAGTCGATACCCGGGTCATGCAGGTGGTATACAGTTTCGATCGTGATGACCTTTCGGTGTTCCCGGGCCAACTCATGGATGTCTTCATCGAGGACCGCTCATCCCGGAGGTCTGCCCTCGAGGCACCCATTGCTCCGGCAGAGAAACCATGAAGGCAACCCGGAGCCGGCCTTGTTCAAATGCAAAACGGTCAGACACACACAAGGATGCCGATTCACCACGACTGGGAACGTTGAAGAAGATTCTCAGGCCAACACCATGGCTGGGACCAGGCGGGTGTCTGTGATGCCGGGACGCCTGGCCAATGGAGTGAACGATGAACAGGATTCCCTGTGTCGGCGAAAGAGCCCCCCATTTTGAGGCTGTGGCTTTCCATGGTGAATCGCCCGTGGCGATATGCCTCTCCCAGTACAGAGGCCTGTGGGTAATCCTCATCTTCTATCCCGGCGATTTCACCTGTGTGTGCCCAACAGAAAT
This sequence comes from uncultured Syntrophobacteraceae bacterium, assembly GCA_964623165.1. GTDB lineage: Bacteria > Desulfobacterota > Syntrophobacteria > Syntrophobacterales > Syntrophobacteraceae > JAAYUJ01. The sequence continues at coordinate 5,169 of CAZURN010000017.1, read as the reverse complement.
CGCGGCGGCTGCCGTCAAGTACCCCGCATTCCAGGAACTTGGCGCGGAGGTCGTGATGGTCAGCACCGACATGGTGGACACACACAGAGAATTTCAGGAAAGGTGTCTCTCGCGAATGGTGCCCGGCGGTGCCAGGTTTCCTCTCGTGTCTGATCCTCATGGTGTGATTGGCTCACTCTACGGTGTCTACGACGCCGATGCACGAAGAGAGCTCCGCAGTCACTTCATCATCGACCCGGATGGCGTCATTCAAACCCTGGAAGTGGTTGCCGCCCCCCTGGGAAGGAGTCTCTCCGAGATTCTGCGCCAGTTGAGGGCCCTGAAAGAGCATCAAGCCACTGGTCATTCGATGCCCTGTGGCTGGGAACCTGGCAAACCAACATTGACCGCCGTGGACGAGTCCGGAGAACAAACACGGCCCTGGGAGTCTTGGAAGCCTCGTGACGCCTTCTAGGCTTCACCAGGTGATTTGCCGCCATCCAGATTCCTGATCCAGAATGGGTTCTTCGTCCGCATATCCAGAGCAGATCAGCGGCACTGCCCGGTGGGGCCAGCCACCAACAATCAGCGTGGCCGGGCGGTTCAGGCGGAATGCATGCCTCTGTCATTCAAGGACATCGACAGGCTCATTCATTCAAATGCGGGAGGGGGCTTTGGTCGTTCGAAACCATCGGCCTGAAGGTCAGATAGGATAGGCAACAAATCATGACCGTCGATGCCGCCATGAAGACAGAGGCAAAAGAGAAAATTATGGGATATCATCAAAACGCCAACAGGTTTGTCTTCTGTGGAGAGATAAGGCGTCGGCGGACTGCGTGGAAAGATGCATCGCAGCAGTGTGAAACGCTGCAATCGGGTTCAGCACCGGTGCGAACAAGACTGACTTGGAATATATGGTCTTCCGGATTGATCCCCGTTTCTACCTGGATGGCTCAAAGAGCCCCGGTTCTGGGCTTTAAATTGCGCAGAGTGCTGGTTCCCCCGGAATCGAGTCCGTCATCTTTACAACCGCAGTCTTCCCCGGGATCTTTGTGCACACTCACGCGCCCGCTGGCTTTGCCGTCGTGATTCGTGTCGATTCCAATGGGAGAACGCAGTGGCCGGTCACCATTACTTCCTTCATTGACCTTGTAGGACCTGGAGAGTTCGCGGCGTTCCCACGAGATCAATGTCATCTCTGAGCCATGCGGGGGGATGCTTTCATGGGTGAGAGTGTTCTCTGCCAGAGATCCTGGCTTCTCCGGAGAATAGGTCGAAGCGCGTTGGACTGCGGGCAAAGATCCGGAGGCCGCTACACTGACACTCCAAGACAGGCATAGCAGGAGCACCAATGCTCCTGTCGTGGCTGGTTTCATTTCTCTCTCCTTTCGCGATATGTGGTCAAGATCGAGCCCACGCAAGAACACCTGCAAAGCAATACGAACTGCGGAACAACGTGCCGGCATGAAACCCGCGCGGCATCGCGCACCCTCATCCGAGCAACTCATGTGCCAAACGAAGAATGGAACAAAATGTGAAAGCAATATGTCCTGGGAGGTCCTGGAACGGCACAGGAGGGACCAGCGGTCGACATCGATCGACCCCGGACGTGTCTGTTGCGCCTGCTCGGCCGCCCTGGGCGAAGCGAACCGTGATTGTCAAGATGCGGCAAAGCAAAGGCTTGCAGTTGCCGTTGTATCCGGGTCTGCGGCATCTGCCGGGAGCAGATCCATCAAGAGGGCCGGGATGCTGGCGGCATCCGACCTGCAGATCCCGATGGCGAACGCCTCGAACTGGAAAAATGCCAGTTGAAGTCTGGTCTTTCTCGATAGACTCCGGGAATAGGAGGTGAGTCGGATGAAAAAGGTAAAGCTCTTTCTGATCGTGATTGCATGGGCTGTCTTTGGCTTGGCGTTGACCGCTTGGGCTCAAACTGGATACCGCGTTGAAGGGAAACGGGTGGAGACATCAAGCCGAGAAGCGGATTTCTCCGTGGTGAGGGTGTATGGCCCGCGCGCACTCACTGAATTGGCTCAGCAAGCCATCCAAGAAAAACGGCCTGATGTTGCAGTCGAGACATACCATGAACCCCTGAGAAACAAAGTGCGGATTGAAGGAACGACTGGGACCGGCTATATGCCGCTCTCACCAAAGAGAGTGGAGCGGATGCGAGCAGCAAGAGCCAAGGGGGGAAGTGTTTATGAGGCGCTTTGCAGTCAACAAAGGGGGGTGATTCAAAAAACAGTGGGGGAGGCGAGCGACTGGGTCCGCATAGAGCGGCGAGAGTACCGAACTGAAAGAAGGATATGCTATGTTCGGCCGATATGCCCTCCTCCCCCACCAATTGTTCTTGTGCCTCCGGTGAATGTGGGGGTCGCGATTGGCAGGCCCTATTCCTGGCACGGATATCCAGCTTATGGCACGTGGGTGGGCCGGGGCGATCATGGCTATCGAGCAATGGGAGCACACCCCTTTCCTCATCCAGTTCATCATGGCCATCTTCCTGTGGGACCCATTTACAGAGGCCACAGATAAGCATCGGTGCAAGACCGGAATTGCTGATTGACGCACATGCCGCTCTTGCCTTTCCACGACGGATCGCGTCTCGGCAATTTTAACGGGACTAGGCATTCGGTGGCCTCGGCGAAGTGCAACATGCTACCGCAAGTGCCGCGCAGAAGCTGCCCCCCCAAAGCTCCCCAAGCAGTCACAAGCAGCTCGTGGCCCCGGGTCGGGCCGGGGAGGGTGAGGGAACCCGCCTCAAAGGGTCTGGCCAGCCGCACGCTTTGAGGCGGGTCACTTCGTTCAACCAAACCACCAATTTCGCCGTTCCGAACACACGGCAGCCGCACGCCGAATAGTTCACCGCTCCAGCAACTCTGCCGTTCAGGGCCAGGTTGTGCGTGCTCGTCTTGCCCGTGCCGTTGCAGTACATGACGTTCAACGGGTAGTTCCCGTCCTCCGTGCGCCGCTCAACGCTCCCCGCGATTGCGGCCCGGCACTTCCCCTCACGCGCTTCGGATTCCACGACACGATGGATGCCGTGCCCTCCGGTTGTCTAGCGACAGAGCATGAGCTTAGGTGCTTCTCCTTGTCAGTTCTAAGCGTTTCCGGCTGACTCCCATTCAGGGTTCTCTTCATGTTACAATCACAGGCCAGCGAAGCATTGCCCCGCATTTGGACATAGCACCTCACATCCGGGTGCGTCGGGGACATGAACCCTCGTGAACAACGCACTGTTCAGCGCGCGCTATGGGTGCTCTTAGGTCTGCCCGGGGGGACTTTTCTCGCCCACCGATGGCCTTGACGCTATCGATACCACGGGTTATCTGTTACAAGAGTTGAAAAGCGATCTCCTCTCACTTCTTAGCAGAAGGGAGACCCCCCATGCCTCCCTATGTATATCTAGCCGGCACAACCTTCCAATATGTGGATCGTGAAGCTTACTGGAACCATATGATTACCGTAAGCCCTTCGGAATTCGTTGTGGTGAGCCGGTCATTTTCGGATTATGAACTATTGCATAACTTCAACTACCTTGGAGAGCAGCTCTACCGACACACCGAAAGAGTCCTGTACAGCGGGGGTCTGTTCCATCTTAGAGAATTTGCTAGAAAAATGATGGAAATCGATCAGGAATTATTGAGACGCGCTGGCAGTGGCGACTGGACAAACGCAGATCTGAGCCGAATCAGACCTTCTCTTGCAACCATTGCGAGTATAACCATACTACCACCGCCTGCGGAACGCAGCAGTCGTGGGGGTCGAATGCGAGATTCATCGCCACTCAGTGCCCCTCCACCTCCATTTCCTTCCAATTACCGCCATCGGGATAATGACCCCGAAATACGGAGACGAGTAGAAGACGATACTAGCGGGACGGGAACTCCAAATAGACCGAGATCAAGACCTTCCTGGCTTGATTGGCTTGAGGTGGAAACCCGTGACACCAATATTGCTCCTGGGGTCAACGCGACTCCTGATGGCAGAACTTCAATTGGAGGTGTTTTCATCGGGCGTGTCGGGCAAGCAGGCAACTTCGACCGCATGGCTCAGCAATGGCAAGAGGAAGGTGCGAGAGATGCAGAAATAGACTTTAGGAGCACTGACAACCGTAGTGCACGTCAAAGGAGACTTCAGAGTAGTAGATACGGGAGCAATGTCGATTACCGGTATGGCTATAATGGGAGGTGGCGACAATTGGAGCGTCAGTAGATTGCTGCAGCCTACCGAAAAACACGGAACTTTCCATCACGCGGAACCTTTCCTAACAGGGGGCCTGGTGAGCAGTTCTCGCCATCAACGGGGCAAATACGGGGCTATTCCGCTTCTCATAAACCAAGAAAAAACTTGAAACCTCATTAGCGCTGGTGCCTGGGGCGGGAATCGAACCCGCACGGGGACATGCCCCAAGAGATTTTAAGTCTCTTGTGTCTACCTATTCCACCACCCAGGCTCTCCAACCTATGGTAATCTCTACCACAAAGTGAAAAACCGTGACAAGCGATTTGCCGTCTCTCCCTGCCAGGGCTGCGGCGAGCCAAGCCGGGGGGACCCTCCACACAATCCAGAACCGGCGATTTCTCCCTTGACAACCGAGATGGGTGTCGTCTATAGGTTCAGGCACACTTCGGGTGAATCGAGGACAGTGTGACAAAGCGAACAGGTGGGATCATGCGGCGCAGGATCGGATTCGTGAAGACCTTTGGCGGTTATTGCCATTATGTCTACCCGAGGCGGTCTGCCCGTGCGAACTGACGCACTGTGACAAAGAGCCGTGGGCAGACCGCATTCAGGTTTGCCCACGGTTTTTTAGTTTGAAGCCGTGGCCCAGCAAGACCACGGCTTTTTTGTTTCCCGTGGGGATCTGTTGAAAGATCCCATGCCGAGAGCTTCAAGGTGCGGGGCGGGGTCCAGTCGCCATTCCGCGAATGGGAGCCATGGCGGGTCCTTTCCTTTACGCGGATCAGCGGTGCCTGCACACACGGGGAGCGCCGCACGGACCTCTAGAACTGAACAGTCCAGTGGGAATGGAGGAGAATCATGAGATGTCTTGGGAAATGGCTGGGCAGAGTGGCCACGGCGGCTGTCATCGCGGCGTTGGCATTGGCTGCAGTGTTTTCGGGTCCGTGCACGGCCGCCGAACCTTACAAGATCGGCGCCGTGTTCTCCATCACTGGAGGGGCTTCG
>CAZURN010000016.1:0-30756 GCA_964623165.1 uncultured Syntrophobacteraceae bacterium | reverse complement strand
GGTGCCCGGCCACCTGATCGAGAAGGGCGTGGAGAAACCGTACATCCTCACGGGCTGCGTTCTTGGCAGTTCCCAGCCCGACGAAAAAGAGCCCGACGCATTGGCTTTGAGCGAAAATGGGTATGGAAAACCAGGTGGGCCCCTTCTCTTCGAGAATATTCATGAATTCCGGTTGCCCCGAAAAAGAACCGGAGCTCAGGATGGGGGCACTTTGTAGTGTGTTCAAATTCCGGATGAAATCAAGGATGGCCCCCGACTGCTCCATCTTTCTCAGCATCTGGGCCAGTGGGACCGACACGGAAGCCTGGCATGTCTCGAGGCGCAGGAAATTGGTGCGTCCAGGGTTGAGGAGGAACAAGAACGGGGTGGAATCGGGGCAGATTTTCCGGGTGATTTCCATGATGGCGTGGACGACATCCCGTGTGGACCCCTTGGAGCTCATTTGACGGGAGATTTCAATCAGGGTTTCCAGCCGCTGCTGGGCCTTTTGAAGCTCGGTCGAGCGGGAAGCGAGAGCCTCCTCCATTTTTCGTCGTTCTGTGATGTCCCGTTCGAGCCTTATGATAAGCTCTGGGGCTCCGTCGCCTTTCAAGGGATGAGCCGTGATCTGAAAGAGTCGCGCTTGCCCCCGCGCATCGGGGAAGCTTCGCTCGACTTCCGCGGGCCGCTGGGTCTCGTATGCCCGCCGGACCAAGCAGGGAAAGCCATCCGCCGGGCAGGGACGGCCTCTTCCCATGATCACCTCGTAGCAGGGCTTTCCAAGGAGTGAGGAGACGTGCTCGTGGTTCAAACGCCGTGCGAGGGGCCTGTTGGCCTGGATGATACGGTAATTTGTGGGGTCGATGACGGCAAGGTTTTCGGAGATGATGTTCCCGATCTCGGAGGAGATTTCCCTAGCGGCGGTGAGGTTTCGCTCGGCGTGCCTCAGTCGGGTCACGTCCGCAACTGTGAGCACAAAGCCCTCAAGATCTCTATCACCCTTGAATGACACCACAGTGGTCGTTCCGATACGGCATCTGCCCGTCTTGTGCCTGTATCGGAGCTCGCACCGCCCTTTTCCCAGTGTTCCGGCCGCCTTGAGTTGCTCTGCCGCCGTTGCGATGCACTCTTCTTCCACAAGCTCAAAAAGCGGGCGGCCCACGAGTTCTTCCGGGGGGCAACCGACGAGGGCTCCCATGGATGCGTTGGCAAACGTCAGTCGGCCCTTGGAATCGAGAATGCAGAAGCCTTCCTCGGCAACCTCGACAAAGACTCCGTAACCTTTGTGCGCAGCCATCATGATGCGATCCACCCTTCCGGTCATGAGAGCACGGCGATAGATTTCCTCTGAAATCATCTTCAGGGGGGTGGGCGGTGCCATGCGGAGAGTCTGAGCTGGAAGCCGGCGACAGCCTTGCCTTTGACCGGGTCAATCAACGTCAGGATGAAGCTCTTGCCTCGGATTCAGGAGGAGCATAGAAGGAGTGCTGGAATACGGTGTCACGGATCGAGCTTGGAGTAGAGAGTGAACCCACTGTACGGAAATCGACTCTCTGCTGATCTCGTACCATACATTATGACACTGCAATCATATCCCGTCAATGGAGATTGGCTCATTTCGACTCGAGTTTTCGGGTGGAAGCCACTTCCCGGGCCAGTTTGTCGAGAAAGCCCACGGGAATTCCTTCCAGCAGGGAATTCAGATCTGTCTGGAGGACCTCGCAAAGAGCGAAGACAACTCCCTCGAAAAAGCTCAACAGCCCGGACAGTCCACCATCGGGCTGACAGTTCAAGAGCGCCTCATCGATGGTTGATGCGATGAGTGGATCGTTGGCCAGGTCCAGGGAAGATCCCCTGAGAATTTCGATGTATCGTTCGGGTTGGACAGCCGAATTGCCCGACAGCCAGCCCAGCTGCATCAGAACACAGGCACAGTACGTGGCCCGTTCCCTAATGTCTGATTCAGAAAGCATTCCATTTCCCTGTCATGGGTGAAGCCTTTCTCCGCGACGCGACTTGTCGAAGCAGAACACCTCCATGCCCGGGACAATCACCCTCACCGTTGGGATGTTCACGTCTGAGCGGGTCAGATCCACCACAATGATTCTCCCAAATCCCCTGCGCATGAGCCGAGCGCCGATGTGCTCGATATCGGTCAGGATATCCTCACTGAATGACGACTCCACGGAATGCAGGCTTTTCAATCTCCCGGCAAAGAATCGGGAATCGAGGGAACCTTCCAACTGGTCGAAATAGCGCGAACTTGCCTGAAGCCCCCCGATGCCGTGCTTCTGGATGAAAAGCCCCCTCGTGGCTGCCACCTCCATGAGGGCCCGCCCAAGCGCCACCCTGGGATCGAGATGGGCGCCAAAACCGTCAAACGGCATCATGGAGGGGTATCTCTCATCCTGTGAAAAGACTGCCATGACAGGCACTCCGATGTCCGTAGTGATGTCCCTGGCACTGATCTCGATGGACGCTCTCTCGTATTTCTCCACAAGGTCAAGAAGAAACCCGCAGTCAGGCAGGTCTTCAATGAAAATGGCCTCGTCCATGGAATCGTTGAACTTGGCGATGCTCCAGGCGTCCCTTTCGATGACTTCCGTCAGGGCATGAAAAACCGCCTCCTCCATGGTATTTCCCGAAGCCAGGCCGTTGGTGTGGGTGCTTATCAGGGCTCCGTTATCCAATGGGAACGGGTGGTAGACGGCACAAGCCGGAACCAAGGTTGCGCGTTTTTCTAGGAGATCGAATCCCCAGATCCAATGGACCTCGATGTCATCAGGTTTCTCCGAGAATTGGGGCAGGATCAGCTCTCGGGGGTCAAGCACGGGAAATTCTGTTCCAAGGTCCCGGAAGGTTCCCCGGATGAGCCTGGGCAGGTACTCCCCGCGAAACTCCGACGAGTATCTCTCGACGGACTCCATCACGAGAGAGACCTGGGCCTGTGTCTTCGATGCTCCCTTTCCCGTGTGGCTGGTCTTGGAGCCGTCGGGCCTCGTCCTGTCGCATGTGAATACCGGTATCCCAATCCGGTCTATGCCTGTTGCATCGGTGAAACCTTGCATGCCGACGAGTTTCCGGGTCTCGTGAATGAAGCGCAACGTTTCATCCGGGGTCTTGGACCGGTGGGTGTCGTGAATGTACGTCTTGCGACACGATTTGAGAATGAGTGGTGAAACGGGGTTGATCACGAAGAGACCTTTCCTGCCTCGAAAACCAGTGGTGATGCAATCAGACGTGCGGCCACACCGGCTGTTGTACAAAGGCTTCCGTATCAGATGTACTGATCGCCCAGTTCGGTGATCAAGCTTTCGATGTCCGTGTCATTCCGGGCTTCAAGGTCCAGACGGGCTCTTTCAAGCCGATTCCTCAGGGAGCTGTCATTGAAATCGTCGAGGGAATGTATTGCGCCTCCGCGTCTACCCAGACGGTAGAGCACCCTTTCATCCCGACCCAGTTCCAGGTAGCGATCGATGACGGCAAGCATCTTCCCCTTGTCCTGGGGTAGGGTCCCCTCCACGTCGGGGATCAGGTTCATGATGTGGTCAGAGGTGACTTTACTATGGATGCCCTCGAGTGTGTCGATGAAGAGGCGGATTTCCTCCACGGTTTCGTCATCTGAGAGAGGTGTGAAACGACCCTCTAGTACATCACTGTGAAGCGGGGCTCTCGAGGGTATCCGCAGGCTCCGGAGTCGAATGAAGTGGGGTTCGATGGCGTTGAGCGCATGCGCCGTGTCCAGGGCGTGTTCGCGAGACAAAGCCTTGCCTCCCAGTCCGGGCATGACGTATTCGGAGAGGGTCATGCCCGCTTCGATGACCCGGCGGCCCGCGACGATGTGATCCAGAGCCGTCGAGCCCTTCCTGACGAATTCAAGCACGGCATCGCATCCACTCTCCATGCCGATGTGGATGCGGTCAAGCCCTGCCTCCCGTATCTCCCTGAGTTCCCGGACGCTCTTCTTTGCCAGAGTGCTGCTTCGCCCGTAGGATGTGATCCGCTGGATTCCCGGCACCTGACGGCGCAGATAGTGGAGCGCCTCGGTAATGTGCTGGGTCGGCAACAATAGGCTGTTGGCGTCCTGGATGAAAACCCTCCCTTTTCCGTGGAATAACCACATGGCCACATAGTGATAAACGTGGCCGAGATCCGGGCGGGTGAGGACACTGCTGAGAACCGGCTGGGTCATCCTGCCCTGAAAACCCATGGACTGGGAAAGTCCACGCAGGTCATCGATGATATCCCGAACCTTGTCGATGTCCCCCTTGATATCCTGCAGGGATCTTCTGCTGAATTTCTGTCCCTTGTACACGGGGCAGAAGGTGCAGTGGTTCCACGGACAGTTGCGGGTGAACCGCAAGAGCAGGCTTCCTGCCTCACTGGGAGGACGGATGGGTCCCTGTTCGAAGGTGATCATGCCTATTCCCTCATGTTTAACACCCTTTCAAGCTGGTTGTCGTTGAGCGTACCGGTCACTATATCACAGGAAACCGCGTTGAAAAGCAATCGGCTCGATGCGACTCCCCCCGGAGGAACCCGGGTGGCCACATGGAAAGTTGCCGATTGTCTTCAGGGTGCGCCTCCGATATATTCCTGGCTCGCATGCCTTGTTGAGGTCACTTTTTGAACTCATGCGGAACAATCTGGAGACATGGAAAATGGAAGAAAAATTCACGGCAATGTATGTAATGGTCAGGAATAGTGAACTCAAACCGGAGGACGGGGGAAGGTATGAGGGTCCCTTGGCCCGACAGGAGGAAGAATGCCGTGAGGCCCTCAAGAAGAGGCTCAGTGGTCAGATGCCTGCGGAGGTTCGGGTCTACACCCAGAGGAGGGATCTCCTGCGGGATGTTGAGCGCCATGTTGTGGGCAGACTGGTTGTGAGCAGCGTGGATCGACTGGGAAGCAGCCCCGAGGAGATCGATGCAATACTCTTTGAGTTGAAGATGGAGGGAATTGAGGTTTTGACCGTTCATGAGGCATGAAGGCCGTCGTACGCGTCAACCGGCCTTCATGCATGGGGACTGAGGAGAACACTAGTCAGTTTTGACCATGATTTTTCTCGGTTTGATCGCTTCCGCCTTGGGCAGGGTCACCATCAGGACACCATCCTTCATGGTGGCCTCGATCTTCGCTTGGTCTATGGCTTTCCCCAGTGTGAACTGCCTCGAATAGTCTCCAACGCCGTATTCCTGGAAAAGCACGTGCTCTTTCTCACCCTCCAGCGCCACGGTTCCGCGAAGCATCAACTGGTTGTCCTTCACATCGATGGTGACGTTCTCCGGAGAAACGCCAGGCATATCCGCTACAAGGGTCAGTGCGTCCGCTGACTCGTATATGTCTACAGCAGGGACATAGACAGGCACGTTGCGAGTCCCTTCCGCCTGACCGGTGACCTCGACTTTTTCCCGAGCTTGAAGATCCTTTTCCGTCATTTTGGAACCTCCCGATCTTGATGGGTTGGATCAAACTCCTCACCTCAACCGACCCGAGCATCGCAAGTGAATACAGGAGCGCCTAAGCTGTTTTGACCGTGATTTGCTTCGGGCGAACTTCAGGTGCCTTGGGGAGTGTGATCGTGAGGACCCCATTTTTGAAAACAGCGCTCACGTCATCGGGACTCACCTTGGCGGGAAGGGTCATGATCCTTCGAAATCGGCCGGACTCACGTTCACGCCTGTGATAATTCACATTTTCACCACCTTCCGCGACTTTCCGTTCTCCCCGAAGCGTCAAGGTTTCCCCTTCGACGGAAATCTCCAAATCCTCCGGCTTCATGCCCGGCAACTCCGCTCGGACGTAAAGTTTTTCCGTATCTTCGCTCATATTCACCGGCGGAAACACATTGACCCGAAAGGCCGGAAACCCCCTTCCCGTGAAATCCGTGAAAAGACGGTTCATCTCCTTTTGAAGACGCTCCACCATTTCTCCGGGACGGGCCACTTCAGGATGTTCATACCAGCGGATGATTGCCATGGGAATTCCTCCTTTCTTATTGTTTTGATTGATTTTTCATACCCATCGACGCTCGCAAAAGTAATCACAGGCACAAATGTTGTCAATGCAGCGCATGAGGTGCTCCTGGTGCATTTTGGAATCGCCCGGCGCATATCCGTTGTTCGCAGGTCTCATCGAAAATTCGGGTGAGACCGGGCAACCGCCGAGAGTCCAGGATCTCCCGCGCTCCGGTGGCTCGAGAAACCTGTCGACAATCTGGAGAGCCCTGGAGTAGATTCCGTGTTGGTCCTTCTCTCTCCCGGCGCTTTTGAGTCCCACCGATTCTGTCAGCCCTGCCATGGCCGTGGTTCAGCCTTGGCATGTGAGGGATCGTGAGGTCTGGGCTGTAATGCCACCGGAAAGACGTGCCATGGGTGATTCCAGCGTGGAATCCCTCCCTGGGTTCCAGGCGGGCACATGAGTATTCTCAAGAGGGGGGTCGTCCCATGAGAACCTTTGCCGAGCAAGACCATCGTCTTGAGGGCATCGCGTGGATTCAGGGTGCAGGGGGCTGTTCCAACGTGTATGCTCTGCATGGGGGACGGACGCTCATTGATGCGGGCAACATGTTCGGACTCCTGGATGAACTGGAGGATCTCGGCCAGCCGGAAATGTTGGAACGGGTCATCCTGACTCAATGCCATGGGGACCATGTGGGAGGGGTCGGGGAAATCTACCAGTGGGCCACACCTGACCTCCTGCTGCACGAGGACACGTTGCAGTGTCTGCGTTCCTTCCAACACCCTTTTCCACAGTTCATCCGGGCGCTTGAGGCCGACGGCAAGATATGGGTGATCGGCGACGGGGAGGTCATCGATGGGAATCCAGAGCTTCTCGCGCTTCACACCCCTGGCCATACAGGTGGAGACCTGTGCATCTTTGAGCGATGGGCTGGAGCCCTCTTTTGCGGCGATGCGCTCCCTCCGAGGGGTGGTCGTGCTCCAGATTCGCGCTTGGAACCGGGTTCGGACCCGTGTGGGGGAATCAAACGTAGTCTGGATAATCTTCGACGATTGCTTCGGCTTCCGGTGAAGCATGTTTTCCCGGGCCATGGAGTGCCGATTCTCCACAAAGGCGGCGATCACATCAAGTCAACGCTCCTTTCCTTGCATCGATTGCTGAACCCGGACCATCCCCAAGCAGCGTGGCTGGCCATGGCAGAGGACTTGGCCGGTGCCGGTTTCGAGGAGGAGGCTCGGCAGTGCGTCTGCAAAGCCACTGGTCTTCCGGCCCATGCACAAGAGGTGAAGAGGGTTCTTAGCGAGTTGAGGGCGATGTGAGCAACCCCTTATGTTTTACGGAAGCAAGCCACGTTTGTGGATCCGGATCCATTCAATCAAGTGGCTGACAGAGCATAAGAGCAGGAGGGGTTCGGGTGAGTAGAAAGTTCGCGTTTTGCGTAGCCGGAACTCAAAGTGGGTGCGGGAAGACCACGATCACCCTCGGGCTCATTGCCGCCCTGAGGGAAAGGGGCATGAGGGTGCAGCCGTTCAAGGTCGGTCCCGATTTCATCGACCCTGGCTTTCACAGCCAGATCGCATCACGCCAGTCCCGGAACCTCGATGGCTGGATGCTTGAAAAGAGTTACAACAGGCGGCTTTTCAGGCGACTCCATTCGGAAGCGGATGTGGCCCTCGTAGAGGGGGTCATGGGTCTTTTCGACGGGTATGATGGTTCGACCGAATCGGGGAGTACGGCCGAAATGGCGAAGTGGTTGGGCATACCTGTCATTCTGACCGTCAATGCGCGAAGCATGGCCCGGAGCGCTGCTGCCGTGATTCTGGGATTCGCCTCTTTTGATCCGGCCCTGAGGATTGCTGGTGTCATCTTCAACCAGATCGGGGGGGATGGGCACCTCAACTATCTCAAGGAGGCGATGGAGGCATGTCTTCCTCGAGTTCCGGTTTTAGGAGGCATTCCCAGGGAGGAGGCCATCCAGATCCCCGAAAGGCATCTCGGCCTGGTTACGGCGGATGAAGTCGTTTTGGACCGTCACTGGCGTCAAAAGATTACGGGCATCGTGGAACAGCACGTGGATATGGATGCCCTGTTGACAGCAGTGGAGTACTCCCCGGGAGAGAGGATGACAATTCGTATGGGAGCGGAGGCATCCGGGGGAGTTCTGATGTCTCCCCGGGATTGTCGGGGGGATTCCCCAGTCTCCATTGCCGTGGCCAGGGATGCTGCGTTTTGCTTCTATTACCAGGACAACCTGGAGTTGCTTGCGGATGCCGGCGCAACGCCGGTGTTCTTCTCTCCCTTGGCTGGAGATCGCATCCCCGAAGGAGTTTCGGGGCTCTATCTCGGGGGTGGATACCCGGAAGTCTTCGCCCAGAGGCTCTCCGCCAACCGGCGTTTTTTCGATTCCTTGGAGGAGGCTGCCTCTAGGGGCATGCCGATCCATGCTGAGTGTGGGGGGCTGATGGTTCTCGGGCGTTTCATCGAGACTCATGGAGGAGAACGGTGCTCCATGGCGGGACTGCTCCCCTTCGGGACCCGCATGCTGAGCCGGCGCAAGGCCCTCGGGTATGCGGAGGTGTTTTTGCAGCGCCATTGCCTTTTGGGTCGAGAAGGGACGGTCATGCGAGGCCACGAATTCCACTATTCCGAGATCATCGAGGCGTTGGAAGACCCCGACCTCAGCCTTGCCTATAGGATAAGGAAGCGCAAGCTCGAGCCGGACCGTCAGGAAGGCTACATGAAGGGTTCCGTGCTGGCCAGCTACGTGCATCTTCACTGGGGAAGCAACCCGTCTGCCCCTGTGGCCCTCGTGGAGCAATGCCGACGATTCAGGGCCGGTTGACTGCAGCACACAGCGTAATAAGGTCCTTGGTTCGTGTCCCGGCGCCTGTTTGACCGAGACTTTGGTCGTCGTTCCTCATGTACCCCGAAAGGTCAGGAATAGTCTATGGATCCCTCTGCTCACCGGGGGTGACGATCCCCATGGGGAAATCGCACCGGGCTCGTCGCACGGTTTCGCTTGGAGACCACGCGTTCAAGGCTGTTCGATCCAGACGTTCTTGACCCCGGGCAATTGGACAATTCCATGAAACCTCATGTCAAACCCCTCATGTTCCTTGGAACGGGATCAGACGTCGGCAAGAGCGTTCTGGCTGCCGCGTTTTGCAGGATTCTCAAGCAGGACGGTCTGCGTGTCGCTCCCTTCAAGGCCCAGAACATGGCGCTGAACTCTTTCATCACCCCTGAAGGCGGTGAAATGGGCCGCGCCCAGGTGGTCCAGGCTGAAGCCGCAGGCATCGAGCCTCATGTGGACATGAACCCCATCCTGCTCAAGCCCACTTCTCAGATGGGGTCACAGGTGATCGTCCAGGGCAGGGCTATCGGCAACTTCCTGGCGAGAGACTATTACGCGTACAAGCCAAAGCTCGCCGAGGTGGTTAAAGAGTCCTTTGAGCGTTTATCCGCACAGGTTGACATCGTTGTCCTGGAAGGAGCGGGGAGTGCTGTGGAATTGAACCTGAAAGAACACGACCTCGTGAACCTGAATATGGCCAGGATGGCCGATGCCCGGTGCATCCTGGTGGGAGACATAGACCGTGGCGGCATTTTTGCGGCTCTCTTGGGGAGCTTCATGCTCATGAGCCCCGACGAGCGGGAGCGGATCGCAGGGTTCATGGTGAACAAGCTGCGAGGAGATCCGAAGCTCTTTTCGGAGCCCCCCAACAGCGGGGTTGAAATCATGGAGAACCATGCCCGTCGGCCTGTCCTGGGTGTGATCCCCCATTTCGATCACATTGCCTTGCCCGAGGAAGACAGTGTGGCCTTGAGCAGGCGAATGCGGCGGACCCTGGATGCGCCTGAAGACGACGTGACGGCCATTGGTGTTGTGCGGCTGCCCTTCATTTCAAACTACACGGACTTCGATTGCTTTGAGCAGGAACCACATGTGGCTTTGGAGTATTTTGACCACCCCGGCCGGGTCTTCCATTTTGACGCCGTGATCATCCCAGGGAGCAAGAACACTCTGGAGGATCTGGCGTTTCTCAATAGAAGCGGCCTTGGAGATGCCATCGTTGCCTACCATAAATCGGGAGGCACTGTCGTGGGCATCTGTGGGGGTTACCAAATGCTCGGGCTCCGGGTCAGGGACCCTTCCGGTGTGGAGAGCAGGCTTCAGGAAGTGGAGGGCCTTGGCCTCCTGGAAATGGAAACGGAGATGTTTACTCACAAGATCACCTCCCAGGTGGAAGCGGTTCTGGCTTTGGAGCCGTCCGGTTCTCTCATGGAAAAAGAGCGTCTTGTGGGCTATGAGATCCACATGGGCAGGAGTGTTTCCAAGGGCCACTCAAGTCCCGTTTTCAGGATCATTCGCAGGGACGGCAAGGTGGTTGAACTTGAGGACGGTTTGGCCGATCCGGGCATGAGCGTGTGGGGAACCTATATCCACGGAGTCTTTGACAACGATCCGTTCAGGCGGCGGTTTCTGGACGACGTGCGGGAACGATCCGGCAAAGGACTCGTTCGCATTTCATCCTCCTTTTCTTATAGAAAATGGAAAGAGGAGCAGTACGATTTGTTGGCGGAGCATGTTCGGAGACACTGTCAGGTGGAGAAGATCTATCAACTCCTCGGGGTCAGATAGCACTCACTTGTGACCCGGGTCCTCTGGAACTTTTATCATATGGGAGCCGAAGTTGGTTTTTTCCCCCTTCCACCTTGCATGCAGCACCATCCTGGATCTCATGTTCGGAGATCCGCCCTGGTGGCCGCACCCCGTTCGCTGGATCGGGCGTGTCATCAACGCATTGGAGCGTTTCCTCCACCAAGACAGAGCTTCTCCGCTTCGGCAGCGAGCTCTCGGGTTCGGATTCTGGCTGACGGTCATGGCGGCGGTCATCTCCGGGGCCTTGGCGGCGCAAGGGATTTTTTTCAGCATTCACACGCTTCTCGGAGATCTTTTTCTCATCTGGCTGGGTGCATCCTGCCTCGCAACCCGAAGCCTGCACCGGGAATCCGCATTGGTGGCGCAGGCCTTGGCAGCCGGAGACATCCCCATGGCCAGGGGGGCCCTCGGACGCATCGTGAGCCGTGACACGTCACAGCTGGGGGAGAAGGACATCATCAGGGCACTTGTGGAAACCGTCTCGGAGAACATATCCGATGGAGTCATCGCTCCTCTCTTCTACCTTTCCGTTGCAGGTGCCGTTGGGGGTATCGCTTACAAAGCCGTTAACACCATGGATTCCATGGTGGGTTATCTCAATGACCGCTACCGATACTTCGGCTGGTTTGCAGCCCGGGCGGACGACATGGCCAACTGGGTTCCGGCGAGGCTGAGCGGCCTTTTTCTGGTGGCCGCGGCCTTCTGTCTCCGCCAGGATTGGAGGCAGTCCTGGCGGATCATGATCCGGGACGCCAGGAAGATGAAGAGCCCAAACGCAGGCTACCCGGAGGCCGCCGCGGCCGGGGCTCTCGGAGTCAAGCTCGGTGGGACCAACATCTATTTCGGCCGGCCGGTTCAGAAACCCACCCTTGGTGACGGGGAAAAACCACTCAACCTCGAGGCCTATGCGTCCATGATCCGGCTCATGTACGGAGCGACCCTGCTTGCGTTTGTCGCTGCTATTGGGATACGGTGGGTGCTCGCGGGTTCTCTGGCATAGAAAGGTAGGTTCGAATGAAGTTCATGCACGGTGGAAACGTCTACGAAATCGCCTCGCTCATGGGTTGCAGTCCGGAAGCCCTGGTGGACTTCAGTGCCAGTATCAACCCCCTGGGTCCGCCCCCGGGACTGATGGAGGAATTGCAGCGCCAATTCCATCGCTTGCAGCACTACCCGGACATACACAATCGTGAGCTCATGGATGCGGTGGCCATGCACCATGGAGTTGATCCTGGTCGGGTGGTCGTCGGAAACGGATCCACGGAGCTCATCTACTGGCTCCCCAGGCTCCTGGGGATCAAGCGGGCCGTGATGGTGATGCCCACATTCAGTGAGTATCGGAGGGCCTTCGAATTGCAGGGAGTGCACCTGAAGAAGGTCTTCACATCTGCGGCAAATGGATTTCAGCCTACCGTGGATGAGCTCGAAGCAGCCTGCGACACTTTCGGACCCGAAGCAATACTGCTCACCCAGCCGGCGAGCCCGGCGGGAACTCTGATACCTGAACCGGTCCGGGAGTGGGCGGTGGCGAAGAGCAAGTCATCGGGGGTCTATTGCATCGTGGACGAAGTGTTCGTTGATTTCTGTGAAGAGGAATCCTTGAAGGGATTTCTGAAGGATTGCCCCCGCCTTGTCCTCATCCGGTCCATGACCAAGTTCTATGGGCTGCCGGGCCTGAGGCTGGGGTATTTGTTGGCCTCGGAGGATTTGGCGGCGGATTGCCGGCGCTCACTGCCTCCGTGGTCTGTGAGCGCTTTCGCCCAAGTGGGTGGGTGTTACTGTCTCAGGCAGGAGGAATACCGACGAGAAACCCTGGATTCCATCACACATGCCCGCAATGATCTCACCGGGCGACTGGCGGCGCTGACACCCTTTCAGGTGTTCCCGGGACGGGCCAACTATCTGCTCATCCGAATGGATGCGAAGCTGCCCCCCGCTGCCGTACTTCAAAAGGAACTCCTGCGGTCCCTGCGGTTTCTCATCAGGGACTGCAGCACCTTTGAGGGGATGGATGACCATTACGTGCGCATCGCGGTCCGCCTGCCCGCGCAGAATCACAGCTTAGTGGGAGGCATGGCTGACTGGCTGGCTGCTCAGGGCGCATGAGTCTCGTGTCTATGGTTTTCATCCTTGAGGAAGTAGCGATGGTATTCTTCATCTCTCAGGTGGCGGCGCATCAAATCGGTCATGAGATCGAAGAGACGTGTGATCTCTTCATCACTCAGACGCGGAACCAGGACTTTAAGAAAATCATCGTCTGAAAACTTCTGCAGGTATACCATGAGGGACCTCTCATCCATGTCCCGTGACATGCCAAACCCAACCAGGTCCTCGTAAGTCTCAACAAAAGTGTGCCGGTGCTGCGTCATCGGTCTGTCGCCTCACTTCCCCTGTTCACCGCCGTTTAGGTAATAGTCGAGCCCGAAGTGGGTGATCTGCTCCTCCCCCATGAGGTATCTCAGGGTGTTCTTGAGCTTCATGAGCTGAATGAAGAGATCATGTTCCGGGTAGAGGTTCTCCTTGACCATGGGACTCTTGAAGTAGAACGAAAGCCACTCCTGGATGCCGCTCATGCCAACTCTCTGAGCTAGTTCCGTGAAAAGAACCAGGTCCAGAATAAGGGGAGCGGCAAGGATACTGTCACGGCAGAGGAAGTCCACCTTGATCTGCATAGGATAGCCCAGCCACCCGAAGATGTCGATGCAGTCCCACCCTTCCTTGTTGTCCCCCCGCGGAGGGTAGTAGTTGATGGTGACTTTGTGGTAGTAGTTCTTGTAAAGTGTCGGGTAGAGCTGAGGCTGCAGGACGTACTCGAGAACCGAGAGCTTGCTCTCCTCCTTGGTCTTGAAAGAGTCCTTGTCGTCCAGCACAAGCCCGTCACGGTTTCCGAGAATATTGGTGGAGTACCAGCCTTCCAGGCCAAGCATCCTGGCCTTGAGACCCGGGGCAAGGATGGTCTTCATGAGGGTTTGACCTGTTTTGAAGTCCTTGCCTGCGATGGGGACGTTGTTTTGACCAGCCATCTCGACCATGGCGGGGGTATCCACGGTGAGATTCGGTGCCCCGTTGATAAAAGGGATACCGCTCTCAATGGCTGCCGCCGCGTAGAGCATGCTTGGAGCGATGCGCGGGTCGTTTCTGTCGATGGCCTTCTGGAAAGCCTCAGGGCTCCGATGAATGTCCTCGACGGTGAGATGTACCTCGGTGCTTCCGCACCAGATCATGACACAGCGTTCCAACCCGTTCTCCGTCTTGAATCTTTGGATGTCCTCCTTGAGTCCCTCCAGGTGACCTCTTAGGCTGTTTCCGGGCTTGACGTGGACACCGTCCAGGTTCTTCACGAACTGCCGGTCGAAAACCGCCTTCATGGGCACGATATCCCCCAGAAATCCCCTGATGGGCTCCAGATGTTCCCGGTTGAGCACCCTGGCGTAGTTCGCTGCTTCATAGGCATTTGCTTCGTAGATGTCCCATCCGCCGAAGACCATATCCTCCAAGGGTGTGAGGGGGATGAATTCCTTGATTGTCGGCACTCGGTGCTCAAATCGCTTCCCAAGGCGAATGGTGCCAAGCTGTGTCAGGGAACCGATGGGTTCGGCCAGTCCCCGGCGCACGAGTTCCACGCCGGCGATGAAGGTCGTGCTGACCGCTCCACCGAGACCGGGTATCAGGACTCCCAGTTTGCCTTCGGGTGTTGTGATTTGTTCTTTTCGCTTGAGATTGACTTCTTTCAATGTGGTTCCTCCGTTGTCGAACGGGATGGTCGATCATTTCGTCAAGACCTTGAGACTGAAACCTCTTCAGCCTCTGCGTGTCAGCTCCTATGGGAATGACAGTCAATATGCGGGGAAGACATGCTGGATGCATGCGTCTGCATTGGTCCGCCCGCACTCTTCAGTTCCGCGTCCTTCATTCCTGCGAAAGCAGGGAACCAGGAAGCAGGAGTCACCAACAGGATTCCGGTTTTCGTCCTCGTGACAAGGGGTTGGCGTCGATGTGGCTCAATTTGCGATCCGTTCAACAGGACCTGCACAAGGCCGGTGATTGCAGGTCTCCCACACCATAGGCGGACAAAAAGGGGGATGTCAAGCTCTCGGCCGGCAGTCCCGACCAACGCCGGGTGGAGCGGGAATTTGCCCAGGAAGGCAGGGTCCCTGGCGGTCTCACAACTGTCGAAAGGGCTTCCACGCTTCGATTTCGAGAAGCCGCTTCTTGATATGAAGGCCTCCCGAATAGCCTCCAAAGCTGCCGCCCGAACCCACCACGCGGTGACAGGGCACGATGATGGCAATGGGGTTTCTTCCGCAGGCTCTACCCACCGCCCTGGAAGCTTTGGGCCTTCCAATGGCTGTGGCGATGTCTGAGTATGTCCGCGTGTGGCCGAACGGAATATGGCAGAGGGCTCTCCACACGGCCTGCTGAAACTCGGTTCCTGACCCCATGTCCAAAGGAATGGGAGGAAAGGGGACGGATTCATCAAGGTAGCGGAGGATCCCGTCCCTGACTCTGGCGAGAAGGTCGTTCCCTGACGCAGGGATGATGGCGCGTTTTGGGAAATAGGACTTGAGGACCGTGTACTCCTCTTCACCTCCGGGTACTGATGGGCCTCCGATGTGCAGGAGACAGACTCCGCTGGACGAGGCTCCCGAAAGGATGCCCCCAACGGGTGAATCGAACGAGTGGTACTCAATGGCATCTTGCTGCTTATGCATCGTCATCGAGAAAGTCCGTAATATATGGGTTGGTCTTCATTTCATGCCCCACGGTCGACTGAGGTGACTCACCGTAATCATGACCTGGCCACACGATGGTCTCCGGGGGCAGGGTGATGACCTTGGTCTTGAGGGAGTCGATCAACTGATGCAGCGAGGCTCCCGGGAGATCGGTCCGACCCACCGCGCCGACAAACAGCGTGTCCCCTGTAAACAGATTGCCGTCGATGAGAATACAACAGGCCCCGGGCGTGTGACCCGGCGTGTGGAGGAACTTCATGGAGATCTTCCCGAATGCGAGCTCATCCCCATCCTGAACCCGCACATCGGCAGGCGATGCGGAATCTACCCCGAGCATCCTTGACCAGCCCTGAAATTCTGGTTGCTGGAAGAAGGCGTCGTCCAGTGCGTGCATGACCACCTGGGCTCCCGTGCTCTTCTTCAGGCGGTCGTTCCCGCAGGTGTGGTCAGGATGGCCATGTGTGTTCACGATGTATTTCAGCTTGACCCCATGCTCAGCCAGAAGCACGAGCAAGCGTCCCTCGTCTCCGGCGGGGTCGATGAGGACACCCTCATGGGTCTCTTCATCATAGACAAGATAGCAGAAGACCTCCATGTGACCGACCGGTGTCTGAACAATTTTCATTGTTCCTCCATCATCTGAAATGTTGACCTGTGAAAATTGCTGCATAACCGCAGTGACCGCATGTGCGTGAAAGCATCCGTTGGAAACCGGTTAGCCTTCCTCTCCCAAAAGCTGGATGATGGGAGGAATGAGCCTGCTCGCAAGGTGAGTGAGTGAGCCTCCACCCAGGACGATTTGGAGTCGGCCGCCGCACACCTCGGAAGCCAGGGATTTGAGCATTTTCCCAATGCTCAGGTAGGCTTCGGAAGTCAAGCCCAAGTCCCCGTAATCTCCCTGGTGAGTGTCAAACCCGAAATACCAGAAGATCATGTCAGGTCGAAACACACGCACCCTGGGCATGAACGCCCGGGCTGCAGTTTCGGCGTATTGCGCATTCACGTCCGCGTCCTGGGGAATTCCATGAGATGGCCCCGGCGAAGACACGTCGATCTTGGTGCCATCGGCGGATTCGTAGTCTTGAAAACAGAGACAGACGTGGAGCACTTCGGGATCGGTCTCTGTCAGGGCCCGGGTTCCGTTGCCGTGATGAGCGTCCGTGTCCAGAATGGCAAATCGCCTGAGTCCGTGAACCTCTCTCAGCTTGCAGATGGCGATGACCACGTCGTTGAAGCAGCAGTAGCCTCCAAAAAAATCCCTCCCCGAATGATGGCCTCCGGCACCGATGAATGAAAACGCGTTGCTGAGTTCGCCCCGGGCAATCTTCTCCGCCGCTGCGACCACTCCGCCCGCAGAATGCCATGCCGTGCTGCACAGACGATCGCGTTTCACTCCTTCCAGCAGTTCGGGACTGTGCACTTTCAGTATCCACTCTTCTTCCAGGGCTGGGGATTCGTACAACCGGTATGCGGGATCATGGAGGAGATGTTCAATGGCCTTGGGAAATTCCTGGAGCCGGCTGCCCCTGGTGAGGTAGCTTCGACGGCTGAAACTGGGATGATAAAAGATGCCGGTTGTCATGGGGTCCCATTGCACTGGCTCAAGGCAAAACAACGCAACCCTTGCGGGCGCGAAGGCGTAGGAAACCTCAGGAAGCCTCTTTATGGTTTGCCTTGGAACGATAATCGCTCCTTCAGGGCCGTCTCGATATCGCACTGCATGCTCTCGGCCAGGAGAAGAGGGTTTTCGGCGCGGCGCAAGGGTCGACCAATGACCACGTAATCCGCACCGTTCAGGAAGGCCTCTCTCACGTCCACCACCCTCTTCTGATCGTCCTGGGTGTTGGCGAATGGCCTCACACCGGGCACCACCGCAAGGAACCGCTCGCCGAGACGATCCCGGAGCATCGGCGCTTCAAGGCCGGAGGAAACCACGCCCTCGCAGCCCAATTCAAGGGCCCGTCGCGCCCGGGAGAGCACCACCGCTTCCGCCGAGCAGCGAAATCCCAAATCTCGCATGTCTGCATCGTCAAGACTGGTTAGGACCGTAACGGCAAGGATCTTCACATCATGCTTCGCTTCCACAGCGGCCCTGACGATGGCATCGTTGCCATGAACAGTAGTGAAGGAGATCCCTTTGCCCCGGAGTTGCCCGACGGCAGAGGCCACAGTCTGGGGGACATCGAAGAACTTGAGGTCAAGCATGACCTCGGAACCCCTTGCCAGGATCCATTCCACGATGGAAAACCCCCCGGCCAGAAAGAGCTGCAGTCCCACTTTAAAGAACCTGATCCGCTCTTCGAGCCGACACACCCAATCCTTCGCCTCGCTAGGGGACTCCACATCCAGGGCAAAAATGATGCGCTTGTTCATTTCGATGCTCTTGGTGGTGGTGCAGGTCGCGGTCATGAATTCCAATCCTTCTCGGCACGCTTCCCGGAAACCCTCGCTCTTCGGAGACGGAGGCCCAAAACTGTCTTGAGTTTCTTCGATTGACTGCGCCAGGAATCGGGCACCGGTTGCAGCCAGGGGCACCTTCCGGTGGTGGGCCGGGGCCGGGGGGAGATCAGGGCATGAGGTAGAATGCCAGTGCCTTTGGAAAGTCCCGCTCAGTGAAGCTCGCCCCTACACGTCGGCCATCGACATTCTTTATTTCCGCGCTCTTACTGATCAAGGACTTGTCTGCGTCGTCGAGAATGAACCGAAGCTTGACCACATGGCCAGCCTTGAGGAAATGGTCCCCATGGGTCTCAAAGGAGACCCCCGTTCGAGAGATGTCCAAAATGGTCATGCCACCCTTGTCGTTAGAACCCTCTATCACCGTGTATTCGCCCTGAATACGGACTATCTTCCTGTAATGCTTCCTTTTTTCGAAGGCGATGGGGAAGACGAAACCGCACGTGCACTTCACCTGAACTGGCGTGTATTGACTCATATACTGCTGAGCTGCGACCTTCTTCCTCTTTCCGCAACTGCTGCATACGATGGTGGCTTCGTCCCTCTCATTCACATAAACCTTGAGGGGTTCCATTATCCCTTCTCCTCCTTCGACGAGTCGTCGCGCCCTGCCGTGTGCAAGTTCTTACCCCGCGTTGATGTCCGAGCAGCGCACAAAACACAGCCCTGGCAAGAAATTTCGGGAGCTCACGGGCGAGGACTCGAGTAGCGATAACAAAAGCGATGTGAATTTGCAAGGAGGATCTCCCCGTCCTGATTCGCCGTCACCGACTGGCAGGTCTTCACTATCCCTCTGAATTGTCATGTGCTTTTTTGATCAACCTTACAAAATTGTCGACAAGATCCGGTCTGTTCCAGCTGATGGCACAATTTTGTTCCATGTGGGCCCACATCTTTCCTGCGACGATCGGCCTTCATGAAAGGGCTCGGGGGGATTCCCGGATTATCTCGGTGGGTGGGTACGGTATTTGATAAGGTTCGAAACCCATGGTGAGAACAGCATCCCTGAATGTTCTTCCAGAATCGGGGGGGCGTGCCGCCGGTTTCCAATGGATGCCTGAATCCGCGTGTGGAAGAACATGGCTGAGACCTCGTGACAAGCCCGAGTCGAGACGCAGCGCGCAGCCCTGGCGAATACCGGCTGTTTGTCTCAAGGCCACTCCATCGCCACTTGCGGGTTTACTTTGGAGGTGGGTATGGAATAATATTCTACTCCCTTCCAGGATTTTTTTGGAATCAGAGGTTGATTCCACATATGAAGTGCGCAATGGAGGATTGGATCCTGCCATTTCGTGAAGGTTCGGAGTTTTTTAAGTAACACTAAAGAAAGTCGGGATGCCAATAAGTATGCTCCCCGGGAATCCCCCCTCGTGGCCCCATGGCAGTCTGGGGGAGGGGGCGACGCGGTCTTCCGTGGCCAATCCTCGGTATAGGTTTTTTTATCGGTCGCACGTTCCTTTCGAGCATGATTCGCCTGGCCCTCCTGGGGGGAGCCATCGAGGGGGGAACAATCACATAGAGAAGGAGTGTGGGGTGCAATGTGTCGTCTATTTGCAGTGACAAGTGAGGAGCCCCTGTCGCCGATCATGGCGATCCGTGCCCTCGATGTGATGCGCGAGGGCCATGACGGCTCGGGAGTCGGCCTGTTTTTGAGCGATCTGGGTGGCCCGCTGGAAGAGCTCAAGGGGGCGCCCATCCTTTCCGGGATTTTCACCAACGAGGGGATCAAGCGGCTCGATACGTTCATGATGAACATTGGGTTCATGACCAAATACAAGCTGTCTATCCGCATTCCGAAGACTCCGCCTCCTGGAGTCCCCAAGAGGGATGTCTACCTGATCCGGGCCTACGAATATCCCGAGGGGTGGGAAGGCCTGTCAGAGACGGAAATAGAGCATCGCCTCCTGATGATTCGCCTGCAGCTCAGACAGATGGGCGAGGAGAAGGAGGACATGATCGTCTACAGTTTTTGGCCCGACGTCATCATGATCAAGGAAATCGGAGACCCCTACACCGTGGCCGAATACCTGAAGCTTGACCGGGAAGAGCTCCAGGCCCGTGTTATCCTGGCTCAGGGAAGGCAGAACACCAACTACGCCATCAACCTCTATGCCTGTCACCCGTTTTTCATCCAGGGCGTGGCAACCATGACCAACGGTGAGAATACGGCGTTTGTTCCCATTCGCGAATTCCTGGCATCTCGCGGGTTCCCGGGATACATCGGATATCAGTCGGATTCCGAGGTGTTCACCCACATCCTGCACTTCACCCTGAACCGTCTGGGCCTCGGCATCGAGGGATACAAGCACATCATTACCCCACTGCAGGACGAGGATCTTGTGAATCACCCCAACGGGGCGCTTCTCAAGCATCTCAAGCACTCGTGCCGAAGGCTCATCATTGACGGTCCCAATTGCGTCATCGGATGCCTGCCTGACAAGAGCCTGTTTGTGGTTCAAGACAGGAAGAAGCTTAGACCCGGGGTGGTGGGTGGACGACCGGGGCTTTTCGCCATCTCTTCCGAAATTTGTGGGCTGGATGCCGCCATCCCTGATCGGGACAAGAGCAAAGACTTCCAACCCATGTACCTGGACACGGCAATCATTCGTCCCGACCGTCAGGAGGTTTCGACATGGTCTCAAATGGATCCATTACCCCTTCAACACTGAGCGTTAAGGACCTACCCTGGCAAATCCACTGGGACAAGGACAAGTGCTCCCTTTGCGGCCGTTGCACCGCTGTCTGCCCTGTCCATGCCATTGAACTGGGGGTCCACAGGAAACGCCTCGTGAACATGCTTCCCCTGGCCGACCCCCACGGAGGGGGCTCTCACTCCAACACATACCAGGTCCTCTACGGGATCAGGCAGAAGACTGACCCCGCATATGCCTGCGTGGGCTGTGCAAGTTGCGCCTTGGTGTGCCCCAACGACTGCATTGCTCCGTACCGGGGTGACGAGATTGATAAGCTCCGTTACCACATCAACCAGGGAGGGCAACCGCGCAGGCGAGGCGGGCGCAGGAATGCGACGGACCATTCGCCCGGCGGCATCCTGGATCGCATCAAGTTCACCCGCATATCCATGCTGACGGACCCGGCGTTGGATGCAGGCAGACATGAATTCGAACTGCGGACCCTTCTGGGCAGGATTCTCCCTCCCGAAGAGGGGCTGAAGCTCTTCCGGGAACAGGGCTGGATACCGCCGGTGCGGGAGATCTACCCTCTCATCATCGGTTCCATGTCCTTCGGGGCGCTTTCCCCCAATATGTGGGAGGGGCTCCAGATGGGGGTGGCGTATCTCAACGAGGAACTCGGCATGCCGGTGCGCATGGCCACCGGTGAGGGGGGCTGCCCGCCGCGCCTGCTCAGATCCAGGTTCATCAAGTACGTCATCCTTCAGATTGCCAGCGGCTACTTCGGGTGGGACGAGATCATCCATGCCCTGCCGGAAATGAAGGAGGATCCCTGCGCCGTGGAGATCAAGTACGGACAGGGGGCCAAGCCGGGGGACGGGGGCCTTCTCATGTGGTACAAGGTGAACAAGCTCATCGCTGCCATCCGGGGTGTGCCCCAGGGGGTGAGCCTGCCCAGCCCTCCCACTCACCAGACCAAGTATTCCATTGAGGAAGCCGTCGCCAAGATGATTCAGTCCATGTACATGGCATGGGGTTTCCGAGTGCCTGTTTATCCTAAAATTTCAGGGACTTCGACTGCATTGGCCGTCCTGAACAACCTCACGCGAAACCCTTACGCCGCCGGGCTTGCCATTGACGGCGAGGACGGAGGTACCGGTGCGGCTTACACGGTCTCTATGGACCACATGGGGCATCCCATCGCGAGCAACGTTCGGGACTGCTACCAGAACTTGGTGAAGCTTGGCAAACAGAACGAAATCCCCCTATTCGCAGGAGGCGGGGTGGGCAAGTACGGGAATCTGGCGTCCAACGCGGCCGCCCTCATCATGTTGGGGGCAAGTGGAGTGCAGAGTGGAAAGTACATGATGCAGGCCGCTGCCGGGTGCCTCGGCTCTGAGGCGGACCGGTGCAACATCTGCAACATCGGCCTCTGCCCAAAGGGCATCACATCCCAGGACCCTCGTCTTTACCGGCGCCTTGATCCGGAAAAGGTGGCTGAACGGGTGGTGGATGTGTTCCTGAGCTTTGACACGGAGTTGCGGAAGATCGTGGCGCCGCTTGGGCGGTCCACATCGCTGCCCATCGGCATGTCGGATGCGCTCGCCATCAACGATCATCATGCGGCGGAGCGCCTCCAAATCAAGTATGTGGTGTGATGCGGGATTTTTCGGGGGGCTTTGAATGCAGATCCACGTGAAAACTAGCCCGTGTTCGATGTTGTCATGCTGGCGAAAGCCGCCATCCAGAGAGATTCCCTGGATTTCGGGGCTGCCGGGAGTGACGATGCCGTTGACGGTCATTTCATCTGGATGACTTTTAGTTGCCAAGACCCTCGTTGGAAACAACCGGGACTATTTGAACGATGAAAGACCACCGACCTGTTTTTCCTTGGCAGAAGCCCCGTGAGCAGGTGGCTGCAATTGGAGATATGGACATGGACAGTCAACAATCCTTCCGAATATCGGGCATGGACAACGGCCACCGCATCGAATCACGGATCCTGGAGGAGAGAGTTCAAAAAGCCGTGGAGCGAGGCCACCGAAACCTGGAAGTGCAGGCCTTCGGACAGCATGGAATCGGTGGGCGCCTCTGGAAGGCGGGAGAGCATCCGGTTCGGGTGAAGATCGTGGGTTCGGTGGGACAGCGCGTGGGTTCCATGGGTTTTCCGAACACGCGCATCGAGATCATGGGGCCAGCATCGGACGATGTGGGGTGGCTGAACGCGGGCGCTGAAATTGTCGTCCACGGGAATGCGGGCAATGGCACGGCCAATGCCATGGCCCAGGGAAAGATTTCCATCGCGGGGAGCATCGGGGCCCGCGGCATGACCATGACCAAACATAACCCCAGGTTCGAACCTCCGGAACTATGGGTCCTGGGCTCTGTTGGTGATTACTTTGCGGAATTCATGGCGGGAGGAGTGGCGGTGGTCTGCGGCCACGACCCTCAGAATCCGGACAATGTCCTGGGGCATCGCCCGTGCGTGGGAATGGTCGGCGGCAAGATCTTCTTTCGTGGTCCGCACAAGGGCTACAGCCAGGCCGATGCCAAATTGGTGCCCATTTCCGATGAGGAATGGCATTGGCTCATGCGGAGCCTCAAGCAGTTCCTGAACGATGTTCGCCAGGACAACATCCTTGACGACTTGCTGGTTCGGGAACAATGGCAGCTGATCGCCGCTCGCAGCCCGTTCGAAAAGGCTGGCAGGGCCAGAAGATCCATGGCCGCATTCCACCAGGAGGTCTGGGACAAGGAACTCGGGCGGGGAGGGCTCATCGGTGATCTCACGGATTTGGATCGAAGCCCCATTCCTATCATCACCAATGGGGATCTTCGCAGATATGTGCCCGTCTGGGAGAACAAAAAATACGCGGCCCCATGTGAGGCCAGCTGCCCTACTGGCATTCCCGTGCAGGAGAGGTGGCGGCTCATTCGGGAAGGGCGATTCGAGGAGGCCGTGGACCTTGCCCTCGCATACACTCCGTTTCCAGCCTCCGTGTGCGGGTATCTTTGCCCAAACCTGTGCATGCAGGGCTGCACGCGCCAGACCGTCAGGATGCCCTCCATCGATGTGAGCCAGCTTGGCAAGGAGAGCATCAAGGCAAAGCTTCCTGAGTTGCCTCCTCTTTCAGGCAAGCGCATCGCCGTGATCGGAGGGGGACCAGCGGGAATTTCCGTCGCATGGCAGTTGCGACGGAAAGGCCACGAGGCGGTCATCTATGACATGCGTCAAATCCTTGGAGGGAAGATCTCCGCTCTCATCCCCAAGACCCGAATTCCCGAGGAGGTCATCAGCAAGGAACTCGAGCGGGTCCGGGAGGCCATCCCCCATGTCTATCTCCAACAGCGATTGAGCAAGAAGGAGTTGGAACAGCTCAAGGCGGACTTTGATTTCGTGGTCATAGCCGTGGGAGCCCAGAAGCCGCGAATACTGCCCATTCCGGGCAAAGAGAGGCTGGTCCCGGCGCTCGAGTTCCTCAAAGCGAGCAAGCAGGATCAGGCGAAGGTGGGCAGGCGGGTGGTCATCATCGGGGCCGGCAATGTGGGATGCGATGCCGCCACAGAAGCCCACCGGCTGGGAGCCGAAGAGATCCTTCTTATCGACATCCAGGAGCCTCTTTCCTTTGGTAAGGAAAGGAAAGAAGCCGAGGCTGCAGGAGCCAAGTTCCGGTGGCCCTGTTTCACCAAGTCGGTGACGGAAGAGGGCGTTGAGCTCATGAGCGGCGAGGTGATCCCTGCGGACACGGTGATCATTTCCGTGGGGGACATGCCTGACCTGGAGTTCCTACCGGAAACCATCGCTACGGAGAGAGGTTTCATCAAGGTCAACGACTACTTCCAGACGACAGATCCCCAGGTGTTTGCCATCGGCGACGCCGCTAAGCTGGGGTTGCTCACCGATGCCATCGGTGCGGGCCGCAAGGCGGCGGGGGCCATTGTGGATATTCTCGCAGGGAAGAGGCCCAAGGGGGATGTCCGCCAGATGGTGGCCTATTCCAGGATCAAGCTCGAATACTTTGACCCGAGGCTCATGCAGTTCGACGGAGTGGACCACTGTGCCTCCCAGTGCTCGTCCTGCGGGTCGTGCAGGGACTGTGGGGTCTGCGCCACGATCTGTCCCCAGAACGCTATTTCCAGAAGGGAGGTCCCGGACGCCACGGGTTTTGAGATGGCCGTGGATCCCGATCGGTGCATCGGATGCGGTTTCTGCGCTGGAGCTTGTCCCTGTGGGATCTGGAATCTGGTGGAAAACGAACCGATGGATTGATTGGAATTCAGGGGTTGAGGGCCGCTCAGGAGAGGGTTGGGACCCCATTATCTGCAAGGGACAAGAATACGAAATGGCAGTCAAGCTGATGTAGCCCAGTGTCTTGTGCCAGTGCAATTCGCCACGCTCACGGGGGGCGAGGCTACGCTTGAGGCTCTCTTCGTCACGATCTTGGCCGCAACTCAGTAAACGAAAGATGAAAGCGGGTGGCTCCGGCTTGCCCGCTTTCTTTTTGTCGATTTTCAGGAAGGGAACAGAGCGGGGTGCATGGCCCTGGCGAGGCGCTCAACCATGTCGATGATGCGTGGGCCTGACCGACAGGTGAGCCCGCAGTTGAACACATAGAGCCTACCCGTCTTTACGGCCTCGACCCCATGCCAGGCAGCATCCCTCCCGATCGCCTCCGTGATGAATTCCTCGCAATAGAAGATGACTTGAGGGTTCTTCTCCTGTGCGGATCTATCTTCCACCATCAGGTACGGCACCTCAGCCTCGGCAAATACATTGCGGCCCCCGGAGACCTCGATAACGTCATGCTGGAAGGCTCCGGGACCCACTGTGACAAGGGGTTGCCAGTTCATGATGCGGAGCACCCTCGGCCGGTCCCGCTCACTGAGCACTCCAAGGCGCTCACTGACAGCCTCAAGCCTTCTCATGAGGCCGCCAACGAGTTCCCGGGCCTCGGCGCGGCACCCAAGCAGGTCGGAGAGGTCCTCAAAAGTGTGCAGGGCTTCCTCAACGGTCGCTGGGGCGCTGTGGTACACATGCAATCCTTCGTCACGGAGTGCCCCGGCGATTTCTTCCTGGTGCTGGCCAAACGTACAGACCAGATCAGGGCATGACAGGATGACGTTGCCAAGGTCGGGTGCATACCAGGAACCATACTTGGGGATGGAGAGCACCTCCGGGGGGTAGTCGCAGTTGTCGGAGACCCCCATGAGTCGTGACGCTTGCCCCAGAGCGGCGACGATCTCGGTTTGAGTGGGGGCGAGGGAAATGATTCCGAAAGGGGAAATCATGGACTTTCTTCCTCCACCAACGCCTTGGCGATCCTGTGCAGACATCGGGAAACGGAGCCGATCAAAGCCCAGATGGTGTCCAGATTTCGAAAATGCTGGTGGACGGTCTCATCAAAGAGGACCTTGAGTTCCGGGTCGAATTCATCGTCACCCTGCCAAAGGACCAAGACCAGGGGAATGCGGGGGAGGACCCGAAACTGGAATGCCAGGTCTCCCATGTCTATGGGGATAGCTCCCACTCGCGCCGATACAGCCTGGAAAAGCTCGGGTCTGGTTCCGAAGAGATCCTTGAGGGGATCGATGGGCAACCTGTGATGCCCTCGGAAGAAGAGCTCCCCCCCAGGGATCTCCTTCTCGCTGATCCACTCACCTTTGACTCCGGCAGGAGCTGCTTCCAGAAGATAATGGAGAACCGCAAGGTGGAAGTTGAATTCGTTGTGGTTGCACTGATTGTGGTCCAGGGGTTCGATAGTCTCCTGAGCTGGAAGGCAAAGATAGGAATTGTTGAGGAAGACAAAGGCGTAGGCGCCCTTCTCGCGGTGATAGTGGACGAGAGCATTTCGACATACCGAATCCGGATCTGCCTGGCGCAGGTCCTCCCAAAGAACCGGGTCAATCTCGGAGGGGTCTGAAAAGATGGTCCTGTCCTTGACGCTGTCCATGAGGGTGTTCACGATCCCCTTGGCCTTCTTCTCGTCTCCCTCGGGAACCATGAGGAGGCCCCAGCCCTTTTGGGCAACGAAGAGGCCGTTGTAAGGGGTCTCCTCGAAGGACCTGACGAAAACAGGGATCCCTTCCTTCTGCAGGGCGTCTGCCAGGAGGTCCGCCTCGAAGCGGTTGGTGAGAGTATGGATGGAAACAAAATCCGAATCCGGCTTTGTCATGATGCAACCTCTCGAGTAAGTTTCCAGTTGCGATGCAGGTCTGATCGTCCGCTCCTGCCTCCCGAATTGTGGAATCCAGGGCGATCAACAAGCCTTTCTCTCTCTCAGAACGGTTTCATACGCCCATTGGAGATCCTGGAATTTCTTTTTTGCCAGTTCCTGAAACTCTTCACCGAGATGGGTCACCTTGTCGGGATGGTAGCGGGCCGCCTGGGTTCTGTAAGCCCGCTTGATCTCGTCAACGGTCGCCGTGCTCTTCACGCCCAGGATGGCGTAAGGGTCCCTCGGTTGTTCAGGTCGGGGCTGTTCTGTGCGATCTTGCTCGTGTGATCCGTGATCGCGGTATTGGTCGCCGGTGCCCGAGGATTCCCATGAGTCCTGAGGCTGTTGTGGTGTCTTTCTCATGGCCATGTAGATGAACAGCAGCAGGAGTATCAGGTCATCGAACCTTCCAATTCCTGGAATGAAATCCGGTATGAGGTCGATTGGCGACAGGAAGTAGATGAGCCAAAATAGCGCAGCAACCAAGCGCCCCATTCGGATTTCCCTTTCTCTTGGAGTCGTCGTTAGCCGTTGTGAACGAATGTTTCGTATTCATACACCATGTGAAGGGGAATTTCACAGGGAGTGTTTGTCAGGGACATGAGTGGAGAGGGAGACTGCTCCAAATGCAGGGTTCGAAGGAGATGAGCTTGATGGGGACCCTCCCCCGGATTAGGCAGCGGGCTGCGTTCTTTGACCTGCAGGATCATGGTGCGGCTCCCTTTTCAAGTGATGCGCAAGGCGCGCTTCTGTGGTATTGGTTGCTAACCTGTACTCGAGGGGTATTCCACCAAGGTCAATGCATCCAAATGCGGGAGGGAGTGCACATGTTTTGGGCTCTGATCATCCTGATGGCTGTGGGGACATCGCTGGTTCTTCTCTTCATCTCCATCTACAACCGGTTCATTCGCGGCAAGAACCTCGTGCAGGAGGGATGGAGCGGTATCGATGTGCAGCTCAAGAGACGCCACGATCTGATTCCAAACCTCCTGGAATCGGTCAAGGGATACATGCAGTATGAACAGAAGACCCTGCAGAGCATCGTGGACCTGCGCAGCAGAAGCATGACTGCGGAGAGTGTCAGGGAGAAGGCGGAGGTGGAAGGGGAAATCTCCCGAACCCTCAAGTCAATTTTCGCCCTTGCGGAAGCCTATCCCGACCTCAAGGCGAGCCAGACCTTCCTGGACCTCCAGGGGAACCTGGCTTCCATCGAGGGAGAAATACAGCTGGCACGGCGGTACTACAACGGAGCGGTCAGGGACTACAACATTCTGGTTGAGTCTTTCCCGAGTGTCATCGTGGCAAGGATCTTCAACTTCCAGTTGGCGGAGTTCTTTGAAATCGAAACGGCCGAGGAACGGGCTGTTCCATCGGTGAAGTTCTGAGTGTGAGAAACAGGCCTCCACAATCTGAGGGCATCATGAGACGGAAATCGGCTCTTTCTGTTCTGTTGTTGACCATTGCTGTGTGGGTTTTATGTCTGCCCTGGGACCAGGAAGCGTCCGCGGATGCGGAGAGAATTCTCCAGTTCGACAGCCGTGTCATCATAAAGTCTGATGGGTCTATGGAGGTTTGGGAAAATATCAAGGTCTATTGTGCGGGGCAGGAGATCAAAAGGGGGATCTATCGTGATTTCCCGACGGTCTATCGCGACCAGTACGGGAATAGGGTCACGGTGGACTTCCAGGTCCTAGATGTTCTTCGGGATGGCAAGGCGGAATCGTATCGCGTGGAACACATCAGCAACGGCAAACGCGTCTACGCGGGCAGAAAGGATTTGTTCCTTCCCCATGGTGTTCACAGTTACACTCTGGTTTACAGGACCGACCGCCAACTAGGCTTCTTCAGGGATCACGACGAGCTCTACTGGAATGTCACGGGAAATGGGTGGTCCTTTGCCATTGAATCGGCGAGTGCAACGGTGGAGCTGCCCAGGGGGGCACCCAGGGTGATCTTCACGGACGCTTTCACAGGCCCCGAGGGTGCCGTCGGAAAAGATTACAGGGCGACAACGGGCCCGTCTGGAACCGTCACCTTCACTACGACGAAGTCGCTCATGCCCAAGGAAGGGTTGACCATTGTGGTGGCCTGGCCCAAGGGGTATGTAACCGAACCGACCGGGTCGGACAGGGCACGCTATTTTATCAAAGATAATGCCGGGACTGGGGCGGGCTTCTTCGGGCTCCTCTTGCTCGTTGCCTACTATTATGCGGTGTGGTACAGGGTGGGCAAGGATCCCGAAGCAGGCACCGTCATCCCGCTCTATACCCCTCCCGATGGGTTTTCTCCAGCCCAGGTGCGCTACGTCCGTGAGATGGGCTATGACGACGAGACATTTGCGGCGGCCGTCATCGACATGGCCGTCAAAGGGCATCTGAAGATCGCGGATGAGGACGGGACCTTCGTCCTGACGAAACAGTCCGACGGAAAGGCGCCCCTCTCCCCGGAAGAGAGGAGCATCTTCCAAAAGCTGTTCAGCGGTCGGGAGAGGCTCGAACTCAAGAACGCGAATCACGCGGCCATAGGATCGGCAGTCGAAGGGATCAAGAACGTCCTCAGGATGAATTTCGAGAAAGTCTACTTTCTGACCAACACCCGGTATTTCGTGCCAGGCCTGATCCTCTCGATCCTGATCTATATAGGGGCTGTTTTGCTGGACGCCTCCACAAGCGGGGGAGAGGGGCTCTTCGCTGTGGTTTGGCTTTGTGCGTGGACAGTCGGTGTGGTGTTTCTCTTCATGCGGACTGTAAGTGCCTGGAAGGAAGCCCGAGGTTCAGGGCGTGTTGGTGGTTATGCCAGCGCCATTTTCACCACCCTCTTCTTTCTGCCCTTTGCGGCGGGCGAAGTGCTTGGGCTTTACTTCCTTGCCACTGCCACATCTGTGTGGATGATCCTCACGCTCCTCCTGATTGTCTTTGTGAACGTCCTGTTCCACAAGCTGCTCAAAGCCCCGACGCGTGCCGGACGCTTCCTCTTGGACAAGATCGAGGGCTTCCGCATGTACCTCTCCGTGGCGGAAAAGGATCGGCTCAATATCCTCAACCCCCCGGAAAAGACCCCGGAGCTCTTCGAGAAGTATCTCCCCTACGCGTTGGCTCTCGGGGTCGAGCAGGAATGGGCTGAGCAATTTTCCGGTATACTGGCCGCGGCGAAGGTGGGAGAGACGGAATACACGCCCATGTGGTATTCGGGTCACGGTTGGAGCCATTTGGGAAGCAGCGGTTTCGCGAGCTCGCTGGGGAGCTCCCTGTCGAGCGCGATCTCCTCGTCATCGACGGCCCCTGGTTCCAGTTCCGGCGGAGGCGGCGGCGGGTCCTCCGGCGGCGGAGGCGGAGGTGGTGGCGGTGGCGGTTGGTGATCGAGGAGGGCCGTGGCGACGTGCCCTGTTGTCGTGAAAGGTTTTCATGAGCGCAGGGAATAGACGGATTCATGAAATCAGGAGGCATCGGTGAACATACTCGTTACAGGTGGAGCGGGATACATCGGGTCCCACACGTCAAAACTCTTGAAAAAGGCGGGACACACCCCCATCGTCTTCGATAACCTCTCCAACGGTTGGGCCGAATGGGTGAAATTCGGTCCCTTTGTGTTTGGGGACATAAGGAACGAGGAAGCCCTCTTCCAAGCCCTTTCGGGGTTCCATGTGGACGCGGTGATCCACTTCGCGGCCAAGGCCTACGTGGAGGAGTCCACACGGCTTCCCGAAGAGTATTTCGACAACAATGTGAGCGGCACCGTGGCCCTCCTCAAAGCCATGAAGCGCGCGGGGACAAAGAGTCTGGTGTTTTCGAGCTCATGCGCCACATATGGTAACGCCAAGGCCCCGACCATCGCTGAGGACCATCCCCAGGAGCCGACCAATCCTTACGGCCGCTCCAAGCTGATGTGCGAGCAGGTCATCAAGGACGTGGCACCGGTGGAGGGGATCCGCTTCGCCGCACTTCGCTACTTCAACGTCATCGGCAATGATCCGGATGGGGAGATTTACGAGAGGCATGAGCCGGAAACACATGTCCTACCGAATCTAATGCATGCGGCTCAAACGGGGGGGAACTTCACCCTTTTCGGCACGGACCACCCGACACCCGACGGCACGGCCGTGAGGGACTATGTGT
>CAZURN010000015.1:0-32001 GCA_964623165.1 uncultured Syntrophobacteraceae bacterium | reverse complement strand
TCCCGGTGCCGGGTGTGTCCTGAGTCCCGATGTTTCGGTACCAGGCACCCCCATTCGTCATGATGGCCGGGACTGACGCGAGGGTCTTCACATTGTTGATGACCGTAGGCTGATTCCAGAGACCCTTTTGGACGGGGTACGGGGGGCGAACCATGGGCATGCCCCGGTTTCCTTCGAGGGATTGAATGAGAGCCGTCTCCTCGCCGCAGACGAACGCTCCCGAACCCTGAAAAACAGTCACTTGAAAACCGAACGAGGTTTCCAAAACGGACCGACCCAGGAATCCGGCCGCCTCGGCCTGGCGGACCGCCTGTTCCATGCGTTCCACAGCAAGAGGATATTCGGCCCTCACGTAGACAATCCCCCTGGTGGCACCCACCGCGTAAGCACCAATGGCCATGCCCTCCAGCACCTGGTGAGGGTTGCTTTCAAGGAGGGTGCGGTCCATGTATGCCCCGGGGTCTCCTTCATCGGCGTTGCAGACGACCGCTTTTCGAGATCCTGGGGCATCTCTCGCGATTCGCCATTTCCGGCCTGTGGGAAAACCGGCGCCACCTCTCCCTCGAAGCCCCGATGCCAGCACTTCCTCGATGACAGTCTCCGGCGGCAGGGCAAGCGCTTTCAGAAGCCCTGAATACCCTTCCTCGGCGAGATAGTCATCCATGTCCTCGGGATTGATGAGACCGCATTTCTTCATGACTACTCTCTGTTCCAGGTTGAACCGGGGAAAATCCAGGACGGTTGGGATGAGATCGTTTTCCTCCATGGCTCCAAGAACGTACTCAAACAACGGATCGCCTTCGGCCAGGAAGGCGCCGACCAGTGCCCTCGCTTTTCCAGGGGTGACATTGTGATAGCAGATGGGGGGAAACCCGGGATTGTGTATTATCACCAGAGGTTCGGCGTAACAGTGCCCGAGGCAACCGACGGGATGGATGCCTGCCTCGATCCCGCGCTCTGCGAGATTCTCCTGGAAGGACGCCAGTGTTGCAACGGCCCCGGCCGCCAGTCCACACGTGGCCATGCCGATGTGGATCCTCGGCAATGTGGGATTTCCGCGCCTTTCGCGGCGTTCCCTGGCTTTTTCGACAAGATGCCTATAGCGGTCTTTGGCTTTTTGATAGTCGCTAAGATTCACCGGATTCGCGTGCAGCCCTTGAGTTCATACTCTTGAGATGGCATTGTGTGCGGTCTTAGAGTCAATCCTCGTCTCAATCCTCTGCTGAAGGCTCCGAGGGATCATCCGCTTCCGTGGCGGTCTCCCTGGCTTTTCGCTCCTTCTCGATTTCTACGGCAAGAATGAGCCCTTCAACTTTGCTGGGTGCCATGTGTCCGTGGGTTTCCTCATTGATGACAGCTACAGGCGCCAAAGCGCAGCACCCCACGCACGCCACCCGTTCGATACTGAATTCCCTGTCTGGGGTGGTTTGTCCCTCCTTGATATCGAGTTTCCGTTCGAAGTTCTCCAGGATGATGTCTCCTCCCACCACATGGCATGCTGTGCCGAGGCAGACCTTGATCTGAAACCTTCCTGGCGGGTGAAACCGGAACTGATTGTAGAAAGTTGCAACACCGAAGACCTCGCTCGTGGAGATTCCAAGGTGTCGTCCCACGAGGCCCATGGCCGCCCGGGAAATGTAGCCCTGGCTTCTCTGGATCTTTTGCAGAATGGGGATGAGGTTCTCCTTTTCAGATCCAAGGTCCTTAAGTACCGAGACGATCTCTTCGAGCGCTCTTGCTTCATCCATGAACTTCTGCAGATGTCCTTTGCGGGATGGGTCTCGCCTTCTCACGGGATGCCGGGAAACACTCTGAGGCGCATGAGAAAGCTTGATGCCTGGTGCCATCCGGCCGGCGATGGAGTTCATTGCCGCGACGGGATGTGTGTCTTCTACCCCGGGCTAGGAGGATGGTGGTGATTCCCCTCCGGGCTCCACATCATTAAATGCTCTTCCGTCGCGTAAGGCAAGCCATAAGGTTTGAATTGCGCAGCTTTGTGTTAGACTCGTTTACGCTCAACTGATGAGCCTTGACAAGATTCATCCTGGCTGCCTTCAGAGGGGCTTCTTTTCAGAGGCTCCGCAAACTGTTATCGTGAATTCGGGGACTGCGGCACGGCGGAGCTTCATCCGCGTTTGTGGTGCGCAGGTTCCTCGGTCGTTGAACCCGCGCATCCGTGACACTGAAACCAGGAAGAATTCCATGCACATTGTCAACCTCAACAAATGGAAGAGCAAGCATCGGCATGAGTTTGAGGTCGACCACGAGTTTGGTGAGACACGGTCCCGAATCGTTCTGGGCCTTACGGCCACTACCATGATCATCGAAATCGTGGCGGGCACTCTTTTCGGTTCCATGGCACTTCTCGCCGACGGCTGGCACATGGGCACCCATGCCGCGGCATTTGCGATAACGCTTTTCGCTTATTGGTACGCCAAGAGACACAAGGACAGCGCTGATTTCACTTTCAGCACAGGAAAGGTGAGTGTCCTGGGGGGATTCGCCAGTGCGGTGGCCCTCGCAGTGGTGGCTTTCATGATGGTTCTCGAATCCATCGGCCGGTTCCTCGATCCCCTGGAGATCCGCTTTGAGGAAGCCATATGGGTTGCGGTGTTCGGTCTCTTGGTGAACGGTGTCAGCGTCCTCCTTCTCCACCATCATGAGCACACGGAGGAGCATACGCACGATCACAATCTCAGGTCCGCCTATTTTCATGTTCTTGCGGACACTCTGACCTCCATTCTGGCGATTGTCGCACTGTCCCTCGGACGACTCCTCGGCTGGGTGTGGCTCGATCCTTTCATGGGAATCATCGGAGCGGTCATCATCTCCAAGTGGGCGTATAACCTTCTCATCAGGTCCAGCCATATTCTCCTCGACAGGAGTGTGGATGGAGAAACCCGGCAGAAG
Source organism: uncultured Syntrophobacteraceae bacterium (assembly GCA_964623165.1). GTDB lineage: Bacteria > Desulfobacterota > Syntrophobacteria > Syntrophobacterales > Syntrophobacteraceae > JAAYUJ01. The sequence continues at coordinate 29,091 of CAZURN010000015.1, read as the reverse complement.
ATCATCCGGGCCATTGAAAGCAACCTGGACAACCGGGTGGTGGACCTCCACGCGTGGCACGTGAGCCCCAGGCACATGACTCTGGTGGTCTCCATCGTCACTCACCATCCTCAGGATCCGGAACACTACAAGACCTTGCTCTCGGGAATCTCCCAATGCTCTCACATCACTGTGGAGGTGAACCACTGCGGTGGAAACCCATGCATTCCGAATGAGGGATGACTCCTGCAACAATAGAGGAATCCAATGGAACCTGGCGCTGGAGGGATCATGAGGCCCGTGGCTGTTCTTGGTGCAACGGGCTACGTGGGGGGCCGCCTTGTGCCGGAGCTGCTCAAGAGGGGACATCGGGTCAGGGCTTTGGTTCGTTCTCCCGAGAAGTTGCGCTGTCGATCCTTCAGTCACGCAGATCTGCTTGAAATAAGCAAAGCCAATGCCCTTGACTGCAATGACCTGAGTCGTTCCCTGGAGGGATGCTCCGAGGCATTCTATCTGGTTCGTTCAACGACGCCCAAGCGCACCGAAGCCAGAACGGAGGATATCCAGGTTGCGAGGAACATGGTCAAAGCGGCGAAGGATGCAGGGTTGTCCCGCATCATCTGTCTCGGTCCCCAGTCCAGCAGGGAGGGCTGCAAAGACATCTCGCACCGCGACTTCCCGGTGGAACCGGGGGAAATCCTAAAGTCGGGGCCACTGCCCGTCACATGGTTGAGGACTCCGATCATTATTGGCTCCGGGAGCGCTTCCTTCGAGATCATCCGATACCTGGTGGAACGGATGCCCATCATGATCGCGCCCCGCTGGCTTCGTTCCAAGATTCGCCCTGTCGCCGTAAGGGATGTCTTGAGTTGCCTCATGGCATGCCTCGAGAGAAAGGAAACGGTGGGGGTCACGCTGGATCTCGCCGGGCCGGAGGAACTCACCGTCCAGGATCTTTTCAATATTTACGCGGAAGAGGCGGGGCTCCCAGGAAGGGTTGTCATGCCTGTGGACCTCTTTGCGCCTGGCATTGGAGCCTATTGGATCAATCTCGTCACTCCCGTGCCCGTCTCCCGGGCCCTTTCCTTTATCGAGAGCCTTTGTGACAGTCACACGGTTGCGGACACGACACTGCGGAACCTCCTGTCCCTTGAACTCATCCCCCCGCGGGAGGCCATCCGCAGGGCCTTGCAGAAAGTAGAACAACACCAGGTGGAGACATGCTGGAGCGATGCGGGAGACCTCAGCCCGCCCGAGTGGCTCCGGTGCGGGGATGCGGAGTGGAGCGGTGGAAATATCCTGGAGTGCAACTACAAGGTGCTGCTGGACTGTCCGAGGGAGGAAGTGTGGAATGTGCTGCGCACAATGGGAGGGGCGACGGGTTGGTTCTTCAGCGATGCCCTCTGGAGGGCGAGGGGGTTCATCGACCGGTTGGTGGGCGGCGTGGGGACGAGCCGGGGCCGCAGGAGCCGACACGAAATCCGCACGGGCGATGCCCTGGACTTCTGGCGTGTGCTCGTGGCCCAGGAAAACGAGCGGCTCACCTTGCTCGCCGAGATGAAACTGCCGGGTGAGGCGATTCTGCACTTCAGCCTGTGGCCCCGTGGAAAAGGTTGTGAACTGAAGCAGACTGCAAGGTTTCTGCCGAAAGGGCTTCTGGGCCTTGCGTACTGGCATGCCATGGCCCCTTTTCACCATTACCTGTTCAAGGGAATGTTGAGGCGCATTGCGCAGAGATCAGGCTGCTCCCTGAAACGGGAACCCGAGGAATTCTTTGGGGCCCAAGAGGTGTGCAGACTTCCGGATGATTGGGACTGAGCGGCAGAGAGGCGGGCTTCATGGAGCACAACCGAACTGCTGAGGCCAACTCCCAATGGGCTAGTTTTCGCGCGGTCCCTTCCGACTGCCGGCGAGCCAGCATACGCAAAATTGTTGAACCGATGGACTATGCTTTTCCAAAGGCCATCTTGAACCGTTTTTTCGGATTCCAGAATTCGACCTTGTTTTGGTCGAAATGGCCGGGGTCATATGGATGGTAGTTCTTGGCATGGTTTTGTAGCCAATAGACCATCTCCTCGTATTCCTCGTGACTTGGATCTCGCAGGATTTCGACAAGATTGTAATACCCCGGGACGCCGCCACAGTCCTCCGGTGGGCAGGCGCGTTCACCACCGATGCAGCGGGGATATGTAGCACCTTGCTCGGGCAGCAGGATGCCTTCCAGGACCACTTGGTGCCGCCAGTCATCGCCAAAATCATAATCATATCCCGCAATGCTGCCGGGCTCGACGAAGAAAGCGGTGATCGGAATCCTCCAGCCTGCCAGCACGTTTTGGCCGAAATCCCGGTCTGGAATACCTATGTGAATCGGTTTGCGCTTTCTCGCGGGAAGAAAACTGAATTGGTGTAAATGATAGTCCAGCCATCCCATCGAGTCCTGAATGGCGACATGCAGATCCCAGAAAGAGTAAGCTGATGGAACCTCAATCCTCCGCCAGATCGGTGGCTCGATCTCGAGAAGTTCAATCTTGAATCGATAGACGATTTTGACCTTCATCATTCCCCTCTTGACTCTGTCTCGTCTAAACCTCTCAGTGGAGTCGGCCAATGAAAGCCCCTCCGCGATAATGACCTCTGTCAGGCTCGAGCTCACTGCATGCGGACAACTCCTGTAAGGCCATGCCATTGCACGCGTCTGGTACAATGAATTTTGCCGAGATGTGACTCGCATCGTCAATACCGACTTCGGCAAGCAATCATATAACGGTAACCATACTCGACAATGGGTTCACCTCCCTGGTTGAAAACACTGCACCGGATGGCTGCAAATCCACGACCCGGTTTGCTCCGCGACCTCTTGAGATCCGCCCATCGAGCCTGCACCGACAGGACATCCCCTGGCCGCACCGGGTTATACATCTTCACCTCATCCATACCCACACCACTCAGGATGGCCACTTCGCCCAGGGCTTCCACCACTGCCCATGTACAGGCGGAAAGAGTGTGCAGCGAGGATGCAATGAGTCCGCCGAAAAATGACTGAGCCGCTGCTTGCTCATCCATGTGAAAGGGCTGCGGATCAAATTCCCGTGCAAACGCGACGATCGCCTCCCTCGTCATGACCACGGGCCTGCAACGGAGTTCCTCGCCCTCGGTGAGATCCTCGAAGTACCTCTTGCCCATAATCTCCCTTACACCTGCCCATTCCGGTCAATCGCTCCACAACACATTTCGGGAATCAGGCAATGCTGGATCCCCGAAACAGCTGTCAATGAAAGCTTTCTTGCAAGAGGCGGCAACATTGTCCTTTCTCATGACCAAGCCGATGTGATTCGGCTTGAAGTAATGATCCAGAGGGAGAAAAATCGAGCCTTCTCCGTCTCAAGGCAGGCAGATCCTCCACGACGGTGGCAAGAGAAATGCCTTCCGCGCCCAAATGGGGGCGAGGGAGCTTCAATGGCCGGTGAGGGGTCAGAGATCCTCCTTCATTTTCATGCGTTCCTTGAGGGATGCCTGGGCTGCGGCGAGCCTCGCGATAGGCACCCGGAACGGCGAGCAGCTCACGTAGTTGAGTCCAAGCCGATGGCAGATGGCGATGGACTTCGGATCTCCCCCATGTTCCCCGCAGATTCCCACTTCCAGGCCAGGTCGGGTTTTGCGGCCCAGCTCAACTCCTATCCCCATGAGTTTTGCCAGTCCCTTTTCATCAATGCTTTCGAAAGGATTCTCCGGGAGCACCCCCCGCTGGATGTAGTCGATGAGAAAACCCTTTTCCGCGTCGTCCCGGCTGATGCCGAAGGTCGTCTGGGTGAGATCGTTGGTGCCGAAAGAGAAAAACTCGGCGAACTCGGCGATTTCATCGGCGGTGAGGGCTGCCCGTGGAACTTCGATCATGGTGCCGAACTTGTATTCGATGGTGACCCCCTGTTCCTCCATGACTTCCCTCGCCACCGCCTCCAGGGCCTCGCGCTGGATCTTAAGCTCGTTGACATGACCCGTCAGAGGAATCATTACCTCGGGGTGGACTTTGACCCCCGCTTTCGTGCACTGGCAGGCCGCTTCGAAAATGGCCCGAACCTGCATTTGGGTGAGTTCCGGCATCATGACCCCAAGGCGCACTCCACGCAATCCGAGCATTGGGTTGGCTTCCTTGAGTGTCTCAACGCGGCGCAGGACTTGCTCGTCTTCCCCGATCTTGTGGAGGAGTTCATCGATTTCCTGGAGGTTCCTGGCGTGGATAAGGCGGATCTTGCTGTCCGTGAGGTCCGTCATGAGGGTTTCATAGCTTGGCAGGAACTCATGGAGTGGCGGGTCGATGAGGCGAATGATCACCGGCAGGCCGTCCATGGCTTTGAAGAGCCCAACGAAATCCTCCCTCTGAAAAGGGAGCAGGGCGTCGAGAGCTTCACGGCGCTCGGAGGGCTGATTCGTCATGATCATCTTCTGAACGTAAGGAAGGCGATCGCTCTCGAAGAACATGTGCTCCGTACGGCAAAGGCCTATGCCTCCGGCGCCGTATTCCCGGGCCCGCCTGGCATCGACGGGGTAATCAGCGTTGGCCCACACACCGAGGCGCCTGAAGTCATCGGCCCAGGTGAGCAATCTCATGAGCCAAGGGTCCGAGATGTCCGGAACCATTGTTTCCAGCTTGCCCAGGAAGACCTCCCCTGTGGTCCCATCGATGGAAATCAAGTCTCCCTCATTGATGACTTGGCCCTGGACCGTCATGTGGTGCTGGCCCAGGTCGATGTCGAGGGCGGCGACGCCCACAACGGCCGGTTTGCCGAACTGGCGGGCGACCAGGGCGGCATGGCTTGTGCGGCCTCCACGGCTGGTGAGGATCCCCTCGGAGGCGAGCATGCCGTGAACATCATCGGGCCTGGTTTCAGGCCGCACCATGATGACCTGTTTACCCTCCTTCTTGGCCCAGCTCTCAGCCAGGTCCGGGTCAAAAGCCACAACGCCCACTGCTGCACCGGGGGAAACGTTGAGTCCCGAGGCCAGGAGGCGCCCCTCGGCTTTGGCGGCTTTCTTGGAATCCACGTTGAACTGGGGGTGCAGGAAGAAGTCCACTTGTTCGGAGGTGACCCGCATGACCGCTTCCTCCCGGGTGATGAGTCCCTCGTCGGCCATTTCCACGGCAATACGGACAGCGGCCTGGGCCGTGCGCTTACCATCCCTCGTCTGGAGCATCCAGAGCTTGCCGCGCTCGACGGTGAACTCCACATCCTGCATATCCCTGTAATGCTTTTCCAGCAACTGGGTGATCCCCACGAACTGCTCCCAGCTCTGGGGCATGGTCCAAGCCATATTTCCCACCGGGTCCGTGACCCGTATGCCAGCCACAACGTCTTCGCCCTGGGCGTTGATGAGGTAATCGCCCTCGATCTTTTTCTCGCCCGTGGTGGCATTTCGAGTCATGGCCACGCCCGTGGCGCTGTCATTGCCCATGTTGCCGAAGACCATGGTCTGGATGTTCACGGCGGTGCCCAAGTCGTGAGGGATCTTGGCAGCGTTTCGGTAATCGATGGCCCGCTTGCCGTTCCATGACTTGAACACCGCTTCCGTCGCCAGGCGCAACTGCTCGTATGGATCGGTGGGAAACTCTATACGGTTGTAACGGCGGAAGATGTCCCTAAACCGCTCACCAATGGCCTTCCAGTCTTCAGCCATGAGATCCGCGTCACTCTTGACACCGCGGTTCTCACGATATTCGGTGATGACCTCCTCGAAAGGTTCGTCGGGAACACCCATGACCACGGACCCGAACATCTGGATGAGGCGGCGGTAGGAGTCGTAGACGAACCGAGGGTCCCCGGTGGCTTCGATCAATCCGTTGACGGTTTCTTCGTTGAGTCCGATGTTGAGGACCGTATCCATCATGCCGGGCATGGAGAACTTGCCCCCGGATCGGCACGAGACGAGGAGTGGATTTCCAGGGTCTCCAAACTTCTTCCCGGTTTTCTTTTCGACTTGCTCGAGGGCCTCCAATTCCTGTTCCCACAATCCCTCAGGGAATTTCATTCCCGCTGCCAGGTAAGCGTTGCAGGCCTCGGTCGACACGGTGAAACCTGGCGGGACCGGGAGTCCGATGCGGGTCATTTCCGCGAGATTGGCCCCCTTGCCTCCAAGAAGCGCCCGCACTCTGTCCCAGTCTCCACCGACATAAGACTCTGCTTTGTCCAATTCATCGAACAGGTAAACCCATTTGGTTGCCATGTTGTTGACTCCTTGCGTATATCCCCTCTGCATAACTGCGGGGATGGGAAGCCGATGAGATGAGTGATGGATTGCGCTCTGTTACACAACCATCAAGCCTTGGAGATTGCTAGAAGCTCTTCTTCGATGATGGCCCGAAAAAGGGGAATCTTGTACCCATTCTGCCCCATGGGTTCAGCGCCTTTCACGGCGGCTTCGGCGGCATCCCTGATCAGCCCTGCATCCAGCTTCTTCCCAGTGATGACCTCCTCCACCGGTATTGAACGCCAGGGGACAGGGGCGGCACCGCTCAGGAATACGCTGGCGCGGGCCACTCGGCCGCCTTCAAACACCAGGGCCAGTGCCACGCCCGCCAGGGCGAAATCCCAGGACCTTCGCGCTCTCACCTTGCGGTATGTGCTCCTGAGACCTGTCACGACAGGGGGCAGTTCGACGGCCGTCACAATCTCCCCCGCACCGAGGACTGTTTCCCGCGTGTAGTCGTCGCTTGGAGGTACAAAGAAAGCGTCCATGGGCACTGCCTTCCTGCCTTTGGGCCCTTCGATGAGGACTCTTGCATCCAGGGCTGCCAAGGCGGGGGCCATGTCGGACGGGTGCACGATATGACAGTTGTGCCCCCCGAAGATGCAGTGATAGGCGTTTTCACCCCCTGCCGCAAAACAGTCGTTGCCACCCTTCCTGAGACACTGAAATTCTCCCCGGTAATACCAGCAGCGCGGTTTCTGGCAGATATTCCCCCCGATGGTGCCCTGGTTCCGAAGCTGGGGACTGGCGACTTCCGAGGCTGCCATGGCTACCGCGGTGTATTGACCTCCGACGACCCGGCTTTGGGCGATTTCGCTGATGGTGGCAAGAGCCCCCAGGCGCAAAGCGCCGGACTGGGTCACGGCAATGCCTCGAAGCTCCGTGAGACCTCCGATGCTCACTACCTTGTTCACTTCGAACACCCGGTCCCGGATGCAACCGAGAAGGTCCGTGCCCCCCGCATGCAGCCTTGCCCCTTCAGAAGCGAGGTGCTTCATGGCCTCCCCGAGTGATTCGGCACGGATGTATGAAAACGGTCCGAGCATGATCATGCCTCCTTTCGGTCTCTTGCGAAAAGACTGCAGAGTCGCACGGGATTCATGGGAGTCTCGGTCACTCTAAGGCCCGTGGCGTGGAAGATAGCGTTGGCCACCGCCGCCGCGGTGGGAATAGTCACGGGCTCGCCGAGTCCTTTGGCTCCCGTGCTGTTGGCCTCCGTATCCTGAAGATCAATGGGGATGATCGCCATTTCCGCCGGAACATCCATGGAAGTGGGAACCTTATAATCATGCCAGTTCTTGTTCACCAGCTTTCCGGTGTGATTCCGGTCCAGAACGCGCTCTTCGGTCATGGCCAGGCCGATGCCCATTGTGATGCCCCCGATGACCTGGCTGTCATAGGTGAGGCGGTTCATGACCCGTCCGCTGTCGTGGGCCGCGAGAAATCGAAGGATCCTGACTTCCCCTGTTCTTGTGTTCACCTCCACTTCGCAGAACTGGGCCACAAAAGGATTGACGACACGATTCTCCGGGTTGGGCCCCCGCATTCCCACGCCCAGGATGACCCCCTGTCTTTTCAGCTTGGAAACGTCAGGGATTCGAAGTCTCCTGGTGGGATCGCTCCTCACGACGATCTCCCCGTCCTTGATATCCAGGGATGCCGTGTCGGCCTTCAGTTCCTCGGACGCCATCGCAAGCAACTGTCGCTTCACTTCCACTGCGGCTGCCCTCACAGCCGGAGCTTCCGTCGGCACGGTCTTGCTCCCGCCGCTTGGGGTCGCATACTGGGTAGTTCCGGTGTCCGCACTCTCGATCTGAATCAGTTCAACCTTCACACCCAGTTCTTCAGAAACCACCATGGCCATGACCGTCTTGGTTCCCGTGCCGAGGTCGCTCGCTCCCATGTTGAGGTTCACACTGCCGTCGGCAAACAACTTGAGCACAACGGTGGATGGTGGATTGCCTCCCCCAGCCACCCACAAGCCGGCACCCATGCCTACACCCCGGCGGATGTGACCCTGTTGGTTCTCCTGGTGCAGTCGCTTTCGAGCCTCGCTCCAGCCAAAGGCCTTGGCTCCCTCCACAAGGCATTCCCTGAGTCCGGTGGTGGTGTAAGGGGGATTGCCGGTCCTTGCCTGGCTGAATGAGGGGATATTCTTGAGCCTCAGTTCGACCGGATCCATGCCGACGGCTCCGGCCAGCGCATCCATCATCTGTTCCAGGGCCCAGGCGCCCTGGGGATGGCCAGGCGCCCTCATGGGTCTGGCAGGTCCGGCGTTGATGTAGACATCGGTCGTCTCGGTTCGGATGTTGGGACAGGTGTAAAGGTCTTTCACGAGCCAGTCCACGAGGGAAGTGCCGTCGGCGGGATAGGCGCCTCCGGTGCCGAGGCACAAGAACTCAAGAGCCGTGAGGGTCCCGTCCTTCTTGACTCCCGCCTTGATCTTCATGTGGCTCGGGGGCCGGTTGCCTGCGGCCAGACAGGTTTCCTCCCGGGTGAGAAAGAGCTTTACGGGGCGGCCGGTGATACGCGCTAGAATGGCCGCTGCGGCTGCATACTTGTCCGCTCTGAGCTTGCTTCCAAATCCCCCTCCCATGTAATGCCCGATGACCCGAACCTTGGAGAGGGGCAACCCGAGGATCTTTGCCACTCCGGACTGAACAGCATAAACCCCCTGCGTGGATTCCCAGATGGTGAGCCGGTCCCCGTCCCAGGCGGCGACACAGCCGTGCAGCTCCATGGGTGTGTGAATCTCGCACGCAGTGTCAAGACTCATCTCCAATACAGTATCCGCCTCGGCAAACCCCTTTTCCACGTTGCCGCGCTCGTACTTCTGAGGTTCCCCCACCAGATTGCCCTTGTCGTGGACCCGGGGTACCCCGGAGTCCAGAGCCTTGCGCTCATCCGCGACAAAAGGCAGCACCTCGTAGTCCACCTGGATGGCTCTGGCGGCATCCCATGCCTGGTAAGGGGTTTCGGCGGCGACGGCCGCCACGGCTTCGCCTTCAAACCGACAGTGACTCTCGAAAAGCCTGCTCTCCATCTCAATCTTGGAAAAACTCGAGTACACCCATGCAGGATTGGCTTCTCCCGTGAATTTGCTGATGACCGCTCGTACCCCGCCCATGGCGGATGCCTTTCTAATGTCCACAGATTTCACCCTGGCGTGGGGATGAGGGCATCTGAGGACGGCTCCGTAGAGCATGTTGGGAAGCACCAAGTCCGACGGAAAGACCGCAGAGCCGCTCACCCTTTCATAAGCGTCCACCCTGGGCAGGGCCTTGCCCACCACGTTGGTCCTGGTCCAAGGTTTTGGCGGTTCCCCGGGATTGGGGGTCTCGGGGGCTGGGATTCCATGGGAGTAATACAGTTGATCCGACTGCTTGGCCATGGTTCACCTCATTTATTCGGGCGGGGTCGGGCGAGGCTCTCGACTGCCTGAAGAATATGTGGATAGGCTCCGCAGCGGCACAGGTTTCCGCTCATGCCCTTCTGAATCTCGGCTGGAGTAAGCTTTGGGTTCGCGCGAAGCAGCCCCTCGGCGGCCATGATCTGTCCTGGGGTGCAATACCCGCACTGGAAAGCATCCTTTTCGAGAAAGGCCTGCTGAACCGGACCGAGTTCCTCTCCATCCATAAGGCCTTCGATAGTGGTGATTTCAAGACCCTGCGCCTCCAAGGCCAGAGTCATGCATGCATAACGGGCCGTACCGTTGATCAGAACAGTGCAGGCCCCGCACTCTCCTCTCTCGCAGCCCACCTTGGTTCCAGTGAGGCCCAGTTTCTCCCGAAGCACGAAGAGCAGGGACCATCTCGGTTCCACCAGGAGGTTGCAGGGGTGGCCGTTGACTGTAAGGTCCAGCCTGTGCACGCCCGTTGCCTCCAAAACCCTCTCTTCCGCCGGAGCCTGGGTAGAGAGGACTCCAGTGGTTGCCGCCGCGGCAGCCCCGGTCCCGAGGCCCTTGAGAAATCCCCTTCGGGTTATCCCGTGCACTGCTGCGTCGTCCCTTTCCTCCCTTTCCCGCTTGTTCATGACAAACCTCCTCGCCGGTTGACGCGAAATTGCAGTCAAGCTGGTGTAACCCAAAGCCTTGGGCCCGCACGCTTCATGGCGCCCACAAAGAGCCAGGCTACATCCTCAACTCTGTTCGATTCGATCTTGAGCGCAACTCCGTTTGAGAAGAGCGGCGTGTAAAGTGCTCTACAGAGCATCCGCCATTGAGAGATCCAATGGTGAGTACGTCCTGAACCGGATGGAAACGCACGCTTCTAAGGTTTGTTAGAAAAGCCGAGGCTGAAACAGGATGAGGAGTGTCGAACTCACCGCCCAAATGAGAGATCCCAGCGCAGCCAGGGTGCACACGGCGGCGACAGCCTTGTGATGAAGGCTTTCTGCCTTCTGTTCATGATAGCCCAACACATAACCGAGCACAACACCCGAAATAAATCCGCCGCCGTGTGCCCAGTTGTTTATTCCTGGAAAGAGGAATCCGAAGATCAGGATCCCCACGGCCCAGCCTCCCACCTGCTGGTAAACTGCCTGCCCGAGCTGGCCGCCCCGGCTCTTTCCAAAATAGAGGGCTGCGCCGATGAGGCCGCATACAGCCGCCGATGCGCCCAGGGTAAAAGCAATCCCCGCCCAGTAGGAGAGCAGGTAACCTCCGACCCCGCTCATGACGAAGATGGAGATGGTCCTGTGCCCTCCGTACTCTTGATAGACGAGGGGTGCAATCTGTCTGAGGGCGATCATGTTGAAAAGCAGGTGGAGGATACTGCCGTGGAGGAAGGTGGCGGAGAGAAGAGTCCACCAGCGGTGAAACTGATCTATGGGAACCCGCCCTGTGGCACCCAGAAGCAGAAGAGTCCGATTTCCCGGTGACAGGAAGTCGAGGGGATTCATGGATAACCTGGCAGAACCCGGGCTAAGGACGATGGAAAGCACAAACATGACCCCGCTGATCACAATGACCCCGCGCACGAACTGGTCCCCGTCCATGACTCCCCTTGTCCAGGGATTGTGCTTCCAGCGGGATCCGGGATTGCTCAACCCGCAGTGGGGGCAGGGGGACTGGTCGATGCTGATGAGCTTCCTGCAGTTGGGACACAAGATCGCGCGTCTATCATCATTTCCCATCATGTCTCCTGAAACCAAATACCCAGTGGAAATCAGTCTCCCACGTCACCGAATTCCTGGCAGCCCGGGCGAAGCGATCGGCGAAAACCATGTGAAAACTGCATAGCATATCTCTCCCACGGCTTCCACTCATGACAAGGTGGCACGTTGATCAATTCTTGAGAGGGTATGCGATGCCAGACTGGTGTGTGTCCAGACACGTGATTCCCTATTTGAGGATCGTCAGTGAGACGGGGCTCAACCATACAGGAGCCAACAAATTGCTACCGAGGCGACCACCGCTGCAATATCGCCTGTCACCCCGGCAGCGAGAGCGTGACGAATCCGCTTTACCTGCACGGACCCGAAATAAACCGCCAGGACGTAAAAGGTCGTCTCGCTGGACCCCTGCAGTGTGGACACAAGGATTCCTGTGTAGCTGTCGGGGCCGACGGCGGGGTTCTTGATGATGGATGCGAGAACTCCATAGGCGCCGGATCCGGACAGAGACCGCATCATGGCCATGAGCAGACCTTCGGCCGGAAGTCCCACCCGGGCGGTCCAGGAACCAAGGGTCCCAACGATGACATCGAGGGCCCCGCTGGCCCGCAGCATGCCGATGGCCACAAGGATGGCCACAAGGTAAGGGATGATCTTTACCGCCACCTGGAAACCGTCTTTGGCTCCATCCACGAACACCTCGTAGATGCGCACGTGCCGTGCGGCTCCAAAGGCGAGAAAACTCACCATCAATGAAGGGATGATCCAGGGGGAAAGGGCTTTTCCAAAGAAAATGGTGGTGGGCACGGCAGCTACCACAGCACTGAGGGCAAGCCCGGTGACCCATGGCGAGTAGGCTTCTGGGGATTCCACAGCGGAGCCCGGTGCAACGCTGGGTTCGGTTGAGTCCGGCTTCTTGTGCGTCCCTTCTGCGGGTGAGACCAAAGGAATGGGTGAAAAGCGTTCGTAGACCTTGGTGGCAAATATGGTGAAGATGGTTGCACAGACCGTGGCGAAAAGGGTGGTCGGTAAAATCCCCGCGGGGTTGGCGGAGCCTGCCGCAGCGCGAAGCGAGATCACACCTGTAGGCAGGAGGGTCACGCTGGCGGTGTTGATGGCGATGAACAGCACCATCGCATTGGTTGCGGTTCCAGGATGTGGATTGAGCTTTTCCAGTTCCTGCATGGCGCGAATGCCGAACGGAGTGGCTGCGTTCCCGAGGCCCATGACATTGGCGGAAAGGTTTAGGATCATGGCACCCATAGCGGGATGCTCGGCGGGGACATCGGGAAAAAGCCGCACCATCACAGGCCGTATCACCCTGGCAATGATGGTGAGGAGTCCCCCGGCCTCAGCGACTTTCATCAAACCAAGGAAAAGCGTCATGACCCCGATGAGTCCAATTGCCAATTCAACAGAGTTTGCTGCAGACTCCACCATGGCCTTCGAAAGGGCTTCCATGGGGGACATGGCGTCACCCACCGGTGCAAACAGGATCTGCCGCCATGCTGCCGTGAGGAAGGCAGCGAGGACGATGAAGAAGAAAATGACGTTCATTTGTGTGGTGACGCTCCCTTATCGCAAGGCTTCCTGGGTGAATTCCTGCCTTTCTACTCGGTGAACATGATCCGTTGCAACTGAAACCACGCAGGCACTCATCGCGAATCGCACGAACCATCCAACACGACATGAGAAAGCCAGAATTTGGTGCAACAGGTTCTGTACGACCAAGAGCAGACGCAGGATGTCGGACATGCAAAAGCACGTGAATTCAACTAGGTGTAAACATACACTTTGTTTTGTGATTGTCCGTCGTGAACTTCGTGCTTCACGAGAATCCAGGTTCCTACGCATCAATAGGAAAATGAGCGGATCAAATCAAGCGAGATCCTCCTCGCGGGAGTGAGGGGAGGGGGAGTGTTAGGAGACGGGTCCCGTGGATTCGTGTCTTGACTGAGACACGATCCACGGGTACTAATCAGAATCGGTTCCATTGAGGCATGTTGAGGAACCTCTCCCGACACCGGGCGCTTCAACTGGTTGCAAGGGGTCCCATTGCTAGGAGATTGGATGCTCCCCTATTTTGTGTCATTTCGCCCTCTGATAAGAATGGAAGAGAATCTGCCTCCATATGTACCACTCGAGGACGAGTTCATCCAGGGACTTCTGAGCGGTGCAACGGGCGTGCTTCTCCCGGAGCACCTCACACCGTGGCGCTACGCCAACATCACCCGCCATGCCAGGGCATGGTTTCCCCGTCTCGAAGGCCGTTTCAATTCCTACGGAAAGGCGAAGCAAACACTGCTCTTCCGAAGCCTCGGAGTCCGACACCCGGAAACAGTGATTTTTGAAAACCCGTTACAGCTAGGGGACCAGTTCAAGAGGCAGGGATCACCCTGGGGTTACCCTCTGGTCCTGAAAGGAGACAAGGGGGGTGGCGGCAGCAGGGTGTTTCCCGTTCGAAAGGCGGAGAACCTCCAGGAGCTGCTCAATCGGCTTCCAGAAAATGAACCTGCGCTGCTTCAGCAATGGGTGGACCACGGGGGCAAGGATCTGCGAGTTGTCAGCTACGGGAATCACGCAGTGAGCTACTTTCGTGTCGGCAACGGGGGGTTCTACAACAACATCTGCCGGGGAGGTATGCTGGACCATGATGGATGGCCCGAACTGCAGGAGAAGGGGGTCTTGGCCGTCCGGGACTTCTGTCGCCGGGCCAGAATAGACATTGCCGGCTTCGACCTCATGTTTCCGGATGCAGGGGATCCTGTTTTCATCGAGATCAATTTCCACTTTGGGCGAAAGGGACTCGGAGGCACGGAGGGGCACCGCAGACATCTACTCCAGGCCATTCGAGAGTGGAGGGATCGCTGTCTTAAATCCCCCGTGACACACCCACATGCCTGCGGCACCATGGTGAATTGCCCGCTATCGGATGAAACTTTGGATCAAGCCGGTTGCCGCGGCAATGGCGTCGGTACTGATCAATCCCATGAGCATCCGAGTTCCCACCGCAAACAGCAGTACGGCGAAGGCCCGCTTCAAACGGTCCACGGGCAGGCTGTGAGCCAGGCGCACCCCGAGGGGCGCCGTGAGGACACTGGCACCAACGATGCCCGTTAAGGCTGGCAGGTAGACGTATCCCAGGGAGAGTTCCGGAAGGTTATTGGCGGAAAGGCCGTTGATAATGTACCCCACAGTCCCCGCAATGGCGATGGGGAAGCCAATGGCTGCTGATGTCCCGATGGCGTGATGCACGGCGATGTTGCACCAGATCATGAAAGGCACTGAAAGTGTCCCGCCTCCTATCCCGACAAAGCTTGATACGGCCCCGATCGCATTTCCCACCCCGAACATGCCGATCTGTCCGGGCAGGCCTCGGGAGGGCTTGGGTTTCTTGTTGGTGAGGAGCTGAAGTGCGACGTAGTACAGAAAGACGACAAAGAAGGCCTTGAGGAAACTGGTGGACAGGCGGGAAGCCACGCAAGTCCCCAGAAAGGTGCCCACCAATATGCCTGGAACGATACGTCGCACGACGACCCACTGGACCGCGCCCCGCTTGTGGTGGGCCCAGAAGCTGGAAACGGCGGTGAAGACGATGCTCGCCATGGAAGTTCCCAGAGCCACGTGCATGATGGCCTCATTGGAGATCCCCTGCCGGGTGAGGCAGAACACGAGCATCGGAACGATCACCAAGCCGCCGCCGATCCCGAGGAGCCCGGCCAGAACGCCGGCCACCGCCCCCACAGCCAGATAAGTCAGAATTATCGCGGTCATTTTCTCAGTCCTTCCTCGCCGAGCATCAGCGCTCAGATTTCCTGGAAACCCAGGGCATTTCCGGGGCCGGCTCCCGTACAGCATTTCGTTGTTCCAATGCCTTCGATTCCAAAAGCCCAAGAACAATCTCCTCCACCCGTGATAGATGGTCCTTCATCGCCCTGAACGCCATCTCTGAATCCTTGAGCTCCAAGGCATCAATGAGTTTCAGGTGCCCCTCCACTGAGGCCATCCGCCTTGCGTCGGTTTGCAGGTTTGCGGTCCGGGTCTCGTTCAGGATCGCACCCACCGTTTTCATCACCTGCCGCACCACCCCATTCCTGGATGCTTCGGCCAAGGCGGCATGAAAGGCGGCGTCCAGGGCGTAATCATCCTCCCCGGCAAGCATTCTTCTCTGCTGGTCGCAGACGATCACCTTCAGCGCGTCCAGTTCACCCCGGGTGATGCGTTTCGCCGCCAGCGCGGCCACCTGAGGTTCCATGAGCAACCTGAATTCAAGTACCTCCGCCATCAGTTCCTTGCGAAGCTGAATGGCGAGAGCTAGGGAATCAGTCAGGGGAGATTCGTCGATGGCACTGACATAGGTTCCGTCCCCTTGGCGGCTTTCCAGGAGCTTTCGTTCGGTAAGTGCCTGGACGGCTTGCCGCACGCTGTTCCGGGAAACCTTGAGAGTCTCGGCAAGAGTCCGCTCGGGAGGCAGTTTGTCTCCGATCTTCAGTTCGCCGCTCTGAATCATGGTGCGGATTTCCTCAACGATGTCATTGTATCGGTACCTTCTCTTTCTGGGAGACGCGGGGCTCATGCATCCTCCTGGCTGGACGCGCTCTGCTCAGCTCTATTGGTTCATCCAATTGTGTCTTTATTCAAATTGGTTGAACCAATACCACATTCATCTGCTCTTTTCAAGTCCCCTGGAAAAGACAATTGGCTGATTGACCGGTTAGAGGAGAACAAAAGCACAGTGTCTTTTGAAACCCTTTGTATCGTGGGCAATTCCCTGGAAGGCTCTGGAAACGAAGTCTTTGTGCTCGGAGAGGGATGCTGTTATCCTGCACGGGATGGGGAGGCGGTTTGACGAACACAGACGAACACAGACGAACACAATGGATATTCCAGAGGAGTGTCGCCATGTTCTCATGCAGGGATCCTGAAGATGTCTTGAAGATCACGCGGGAAAAAGGGGTGGCTTCCATTCAGTTTTGGTTCACCGATGTCCTTGGCCAATTGAAGAGTTTTTCCGTGACTCCCCAGGAGCTTCGGGTGGCTTTTGCGGAGGGAATGGGATTCGATGGTTCTTCAATCGAGGGGTTTGCCAGGATCGAAGAGAGTGACATGGTGGCGTTTCCGGACCCGATGACCTTTCAGCTTCTTCCTTGGAGGGCCAATGATCGTCCGACGGGAAGGATGTTTTGCGACATCTTTACGCCGGAGGGCACCCCCTATGAAGGTGACCCCCGCCACGCCCTGAAGCGCATGCTGGCAAGGGCTGCGGAGCGGGGGTACACCTTCTTCGTAGGGCCGGAACTCGAGTACTTCTACTTCAAATCCGACGCGTATCCGGAGATATTGGACCGGGGCGGCTATTTTGACGTGACGCCCCTTGACCGGGGAGGGGACCTGCGCCGGGAGACCATCTTCGCCCTGCAGAAGATGGGGATTGACGTGGAGTACAGTCACCATGAAGTCTCCCCGAGCCAGCATGAAATCGATCTACGGTACGACGAAGCCCTCAGAATGGGTGACACGACCCAGACCTACCGCATCGCCGTCCGTGAAACAGCCCGCCAGCATGGAGTATACGCTTCATTCATGCCCAAGCCTCTTTTCGGGCAGAATGGAAGCGGGATGCATGTTCACCAGTCACTTTTCAGCGGAGACAGCAACGCATTTTTTGATGCAGGCGATCCCTTCCATCTCTCCACCGTGGCGAGGCGATACATTGCCGGAATCCTTCGGCATGCGAGCGAAATCATAGCCATCACCAATCAGTGGGTGAATTCATACAAGCGCCTGGTGCCAGGGTACGAAGCGCCAGTGTACATTTCCTGGGCAAGGCGAAACAGATCGACCATGGTTCGCGTGCCGATGTACAAGCCAGGGAAAGAGAAAGCCACACGCATCGAGTTCCGAGCTCCTGATCCCGCCTGCAATCCATACCTTGCTTTCGCCGTCATGCTCGCCGCAGGGCTGGCCGGCATCGAAAACGGGTATGCACTGCCCGAACCTGTCGAGGAAGACATCTACAGCATGAGCAGTGAGGAGAGGTCGTCACGGGGCATCGACTCTCTTCCCGGAAGCTTGTATGAAGCGATCGTCGAATGCGAGAAAAGCCAGCTGGTGCAAGACGCGGTAGGGGGTCACATCTTTCGCAAGTTCATCGAGAACAAGAAGATCGAGTGGGAGATGTACAGGATCCAGGTCACGTCCTACGAGATCGATCGTTACCTGCCCATGTTTTAGGCCCCATTGTGGGCCCATGCTTCAACGGACGCCCTTGGCGTTGAGAAATGGAGCATACTTCTTGTCCGTGCCCATGATGTGTTTGTGGAGCCAGTCCTGAAGGAAGGTCATCACGTCGATGGCCATGGTCTTGCGGCCTTGCCGGCACTGGTCGTGAAGATCGAGTACCTTTTGGGTCATCTTCTGGTGCCTGCTCTTGTGGTCTTCGTAGTCGGGATAGCCGTTGGCCGCCATGAGCCGTTCTTCCGCGGCAAAATGAGATCGGGTGTAGTGAATGAGTTCTTTCATGGTTTTGTCGAGGACGTCGCGCCCTTTCCCCTGTCGCATGGCATCGTCCAATGCCGCCACCAGGTTGATGAGTCTCTGATGCTGGGAATCGATCTCCTGGATGTTCACACTGTACTGATCGGTCCATTTGAGGGTGGCCATTCTAATCCTCCGATTTGCCAGGGTGGTCTGGTTTCAAACTGATTGCCGTTACCTATCGTCTGTTCAGTGACGTGTCTTCAATGAATTGTTTTCGATGTCTGCACGGGTCGGCTGAAATTCATGGAAGTCAGCCAGGAGTGACACCATGGAGACTGTAGTTTCCACTACAAGGATGTGTATCATGAGGTGTGAACTTGGGCCATATGGCACCAACGCTTACGTCGTGACGTGCGCGCAGACCCGTGCAAGCGTTCTCATCGATGCCCCGGCAGAGGAGAAGGTGCTGGTTCAGGTCCTCCAGAATACGTCCCCTAAAGGCGTTGTAATCACCCACGGGCACACAGATCACACGGGAGCCCTTGCTGCATTGGAATCCGAACTCAAGGTCCCGGTTCTGGTTCACCCGTTGGATGCCCGGGAGTTGCCCATCGCTGCCGATGGATTCATCGGTGATGGGGATCACGTGGACTGTGGAGGACTCCGGCTGGGAGTCATGCACACGCCAGGGCACACGGAGGGGAGCATCTGCTTGGTCGTGGAAGGCGTTTTGATCTCGGGTGACACCCTCTTCCCAGGTGGCCCGGGGAGAACCCGATCGCCAAAGGATCTCTCAGTGATTCTCGAGAGTATCCGTCGCAAGATTCTGCCTTTGTCCGATGACACCATGGTGTTGCCTGGCCATGGGGCCTCGACAGTGCTGGGGAGGGAAAGGCGCCTCATTGAGGCGTTCCTCGCGCGATCCCACGATCCGGGTCTCTGCGGTGACGTGCTGTGGGAGACTGCTTGACATTTCAACTGAGAACTGACCCGAAACGGAGAGAACTGATGAACGTGGTTTTTGTCTCACCGAATTTCCCGCCGACCTATTACAACTTTTGTACCGCCCTGCGCGACGCAGGCGCAACAGTCCTGGCACTTGGAGACACGCCCTACGAGGAACTGAATTCTGAACTCCAAGGGGCTCTGACCGAATACTACCGCGTGCAGAACATGATGGACTATGATTCCATGCTCCGTGCCTGCGGGTTCTTTACTCATCGATATGGCAAGATCGACAGGCTTGAATCCCACACGGAGTTCTGGCTGGGCGTCGATGCGCAGCTCCGGGAAGATTTCAACATCGTTGGACAGAGGCCTGGTGACCTGGAGGTCAATCGTCACAAACTGGCCATGAAGGGGCGATTCAGAGAGGCGGAAATCCCCTGTGCAGAAGGCATCCCTGCAGAGCATCCTGAGGCCGTGCGTGCGTTCATCGCCCAACACAGTTTTCCCGTCATCTTCAAGCCCGATCAGGGTGTCGGTGCCGCCGGGACGTTCAAGGTCACCCACCAGGCAGAGCTCGATGAGGCCCTCGCTCGTCTGCCGGAGGGCTATCTGATAGAGACCTGTTTGGGCGGCGATCTCCTGAGCTTCGATGGACTCACTGACCGGCATGGGCATATCGTGTTCTGGACGGCGCATCATTTCAGTGAAGGGATCATGGAAATCGTGTCCCAACGCAGGCCCATGCATTACTACTCACTCCGGGAGATTCCCAGTCGCCTGGAGGAGTTGGGGAGGAAAGCCGTGGCGGCTTTCAACATTCGGGAACGCTTTTTCCACATTGAATTTTTCCGCAAGGATTCCAACACGTACCATGCCATGGAAGTGAATGTGCGACCTCCTGGTGGCTTCAGTGTGGACATGATGAACTATGCGTGTGACGTTGATGTCTTTCGCTGGTGGGCTGACTTGGTGGTTTGGGACCGGAGAGAATTCACCTTCGAGCGCAAGTACCACGTGGCCCATGCTGCACGGCGCCACGGAATCCCATACCGGTTGAGCCACCATGAGCTTCTGCAGCGGTTGGGGCCGCTGGTGGTCGCCCACCGGGAGGTTCCGGGGGCTCTGAGCGATGCAATGGGGAACTACGCCTACTTTTTGAGGTCGCCGGACCTGGAGGAAGTGATTCAAGGCATTGAATTCGTGGAAGAAACTGACTGAAGCAGGACCTTTCAACATCTGGGAAACGGTCAACATGCCGAGCATGAGGCCTCAGGCGTTGTCTGTCAAGCCCTGAGGCTCTTGGAGCAGCCATCGCATGATGCTTGGGAGACGGGCCTGCCAGGCTTCCTCATTGTGAAAGTGCTCCGGGGCTACCACGTAGCACAGTTCGTGGTCGCCGAGTCCGATGCCCTTCAGGTGCGCATGAAAGCGCCGGGTCGCTTCCACGTAATCGAGATAGAGATCGTGAAACCAGTATCGTTCGAGGGAACCCACATCCATGTAGAGTTTGCACCAACGCCCCGTGGGACGGTCCCACAGGCGGAAGATCTCGCCGTTGGCCCACATCACGGTGGGTGAGACCGCACCGATGCGGCCGAAAACCTCCGGGTGTGACTTGCCCATGACCAGGCACATCAAGCCCCCCAGGCTGGCTCCCATCACACCCGTCCAATGGGACTGCGTCAAGGTTCGGTAGTTTTGGTCCACGAATGGTTTCAGGTGATGGGCCAAGAACTCGATGAACTGCCAGCCGGCGCCACCCGATCCCACGGATGTCTCCCACCAGGGGGAATACTCCCGGAAGCGGTCAGGACTGTGGTCAACGGCCACAATGATCCAAGGGGGAATGGATCCTTCGCGCACGAGTTGATCCATGGTCGTGTTGGCACACCAGGTGTGGTAGATCGCGGATTCCGGGTGATTGAAAACGTTCTGCCCATCCAGCATGTATAGCACCGGGAAGCGGCGCTCCATTTCCGGCTCGTAAGCATCAGGCGTGTAGATGCGCAAGGTCCGCACTGAATTCTCGGGATCGGAATAGAAGTCGTGGATGATACGAATGTTGCCCATGGAGGCCCTGCTGATCCTTGTGTGAGGATTCCCTCCACCTTGGAGTCTTTGCTGAGTGACCGGAGATCAATGGCTCATTGCGGAATGTCTTGTTCGCCGACTCGCATCGCCTATGCAGGCATCACCACCCGGTGAAAGGCCTCGGCCAGTTCGAAGTCCTCCCCTTCAGCCATGGTCTTGCAACGTTCTCTAAGCCACTCCATGAGGTGGGGGTTGCCGATCTCCCTGACTTGGCTCGCATGGCAGTGGAGAGCCTTGGCCTTGAGATCGAAAGTTTCCGTGATGTTCACGCGATAGTTGATGTCTTCGGCCGCCCAAAAGAGCATTTCTTCCACTTTGTGAGGTTCCAGGCCTTCTTCGAGCAGGTCCGGGTAGGCGAGGTGGTCCCGGGCGAATGGAAACACCGCATCGAGGGTGACCTGCCCCGTGATCCTGTGGTCCCGGTGCCAGAGATAACGGCGGTATGGATCGGAGGTGACAACGATCCTCGGACGGAACTGCCGTATGACCCTGACAATCTCCTTTCTAAACTCGGGGGTGTCCTCCAGGGATTGGTCGGGATGCCCCAGGAAGACCACCTCGCGCACCCCAAGGACTCGGGCTGCAGCCCTCTGCTCCTTCATCCGGATTTGGGCCAGTTCCTCGGGCTTGACATTTCGATCCGTGGTTCCTTTGTCCCCGTTGGTGCATACCACGTATACCGCCTCTTTACCCTCCCTGACCCAGCGGGCCACCGATCCTGCGGTTCCGAACTCCGCATCGTCCGGGTGGGCGGTGATGACAAGGATATCAGCCTGATTCACATTCATGGATTCCGTTCTTCTCTGGTCGTGGTGATCGCGAATGACGCTGTGGACTCATCAAGGTAAGATCGCCAGATTCAACGTGGCGCATGCTTCCACTTGGGATTCGTCTTCCGTCACTCCTGTGAAACCAGGATCCCGGAAATGGGAGCCACCCTCTGGATGCCTTTGTTCGCCGGCATGACAAGGGATTGGCGCCGAAATTGCCCAAGTTGGGTTCATACTGCATGGTGTCTAACGCCTATTGGTACTGGCGGTACCTCCCCGCGAGCCAGGGCTAAAGGGCCGAGGCCCCAGTGCCCGCCATGGAAGTGCAGGCTCCCTGGCCGTAATCGATGGCGGCGGCGTACTCTTTGAGAATGGCAGTGGCAATATGAGACCAGGAGTATGCCTCCACAGAGCTGCGGATGGCGGAAGTTGACATCCTCGATCTCTCACCTTTGGACAGGAACCGTTCAATTCCCCGTGCAATGGATTCAGGGCTCCCGTCTGTCAGAATGTGTCCCGTCAGGTCTTGCTGCAGAATGGTTGAGTATGCGCCGACGGGTGTGGCCACAACGGGGAGGCCGCATGCCAAGGCTTCCAGGCCCACCAGCCCAAAGCTCTCATATTCGGAAGGCAGTACGAGAATGTCTGCCGCACTATAGTAAACGGGCAGAATGTCCTGTTCCACTCTACCCACAAATGTGACCCGGTCATCCAGACCGAGCCGGCGGGACAACCGGCGCAGGCGGGCCTCTTCCGGCGCGCCGTTGCCATCGCCCCCGACAACCACCAGTCGAATGCCGTCCAAATGCTTCACACGAACGAGAGAGTGGATGATCCGATCAATGCGCTTAAGTTTGGCGAAGCGGCCCACGAACAGCACGACGAAAGGGTCGGATTCCAAATTGAGGGCAAGCCGCGACTCTCTCTTGTCCAAAGGACGAAAGAGTCTGAGGTCAACGCCGCAGGGGACCACATCGATCTTGCCGGCCGGTATTCCGTATTGCTTGACGAGTTCCCCCCTTTCGAATTCCGTGGCGGCGACGATGCGGTCGGAATCCCGCCCGACCTGTTTTTCGACGCGCACGCGCAGGTCGGGTTCCTTCTCTGCTTCGCAGTTGAGATTCTTCAGGGCCCCCACTGTATGAAACATGAAGATATGAGGCACTTTCCAACCGGAGGCGGCCCAGTTGGCAACCCGCCCTGAAAGCCAGTAATGGCTGTGGATCAGGTCGTAGCGGACTCCCTCGGATGTCTTGAAGCGCTGCAAGGATCTCAGGAAGTCGGGAAGATGGGGAAATATGGCCAAAGGGCTGAGGGCTTCTCTTGGGCCTGCTTCCAGATGTATGACGCGGACGTTATGGGATACTTCCACAACATCCTCTGGTCCGGAATCCAAAGCGCGGGTAAAGACATCCACGGAATGGCCCCGTGCTCCAAGTTCCTTCGCGAGTTCACGAATGTAGACGCTCATGCCGCCCGTATCCCTTGTGCCAAGAAGCCCTATGGGGCTCGAATGGACACTCACCATGGCGATACGGTAAACTCTTCTGCCCAAGGAAGATTCCTTTCGAGTCTCAGGATTACTCACATTTTCCCACAATTCTAATCAGCTCAGATGCATCATGCATCTGGAAATATGAACGGGCTTTCCTCCCAGGCGGAACTTATACCTCTCAGCTCCTTTCAGGAAACTGTATTTCCTTCTACCCTTCTCAATGGCGTAACGGATGCTCAGGACTTTGCTCATCAACCCCACGCTCAGAGAATCGAAGTGAGGATCATACCCGTTGTTATAGAGAAGTAGAGCCCCATCATAGTCAAAGCAGAGGGCGGATGCCGCGGGATGCCCGTCGATATCCAGGAACATGAGTTTCAAGAGACTCCACGCGGCCATCTCACGGGACAGGTTTCGAAAGAAGCAACCCATTTGCTCGGTCATGAAGCCGGCCTTTTCCGGGCGACTCAGTTTGAAGAGGTGGAGAAATGTCTCCATTTCACCGTCCACATGATCGGTTCCTTCCACAACGCGAAAATCCACCTGGCCAGCTTCCTGCAAACGCCTGAGCTTTCGCCGCGTTTCATGGCGCTCTTTGGCAGACAGCTCAAGGAGGAATTCGTCCCATGTCCTTGGGAGGGCCAACTCCAGGGAAACGTCCTCGTCATGGCTGCAATAGACCAGGTCCTCCCGCCGTGCGATTTCCGAGAGAACTGCGGGAGCAATGGCATCCCTGCGCACCGGAGACATGAGCAAAGTCTTGATGCCTTGAGACCGCAGATGATCAACAGTGACCTCGATAAACTCCTCTGCGTGTTCCGGATGAATTGCGAAATCCAAATAGTCACACACGTCTCCATTGCCGATGAGCACAGCTTGACTATCCATGAACATGAGTGGTGCAATGCCGATAAGCTCCTCGTTTCGCCATACTGTGGGAAGCGCTGGGAACTCCGATGTCTGGAAGGTTTCCCACCAGGCCTTCATCCAAGGCGGAGTTGAGAATAGGCAGTCCCATTGGATCCCATTCGATTTATCAAGCCAGAGGTTCAGCACCCGTTCAATACTTTCGAGGGTAACCCGGCTCTTCCAGCAATCGTTCATTCGTCTATACCGACCACAAATGGTACCTCTTGGAACGGAAACGGGTCTAGCCTTGTTCGTCGATCAACCTCCACCGCGTGCCCAGACGGGTGTCTTCCACGGCGATGTTGACCCTGAGCAGGGCGTCCCGGACCGCGTCTGCATTCTCCCATTGTCTCCTCTCCCGAAAGGTGTTTCGCAATTCCAGGAGTTGTTCCACCAGGGGTGCGAGAGAGGCTTCCGCAGGCTGTGCGAATCGCGCAAAGCGAACACCAATGAGGACGAGGAGTTCCCTGAATATCTCCCGGGCCTGAGATATCTGTTCGGGATTCTCCGAGGTCTGTTCCGCCTTCCAGATCAGCTGGTCCAAATCGAGAAGAGCCCCGGCAGCCCTTATGGAATCCTGATTTTCGATGCCTGAATGAAAGGCTGATTCAATCTTGCGGACAGATCCCCAGAAGGGATCCTCGCGGGGAGGTTCAGGCTCCATCGGTGCCCCAGATGGCATTGGGGTGGCCTTGGTCCAAAGGTCGCAGGGCGGCCTTCGGAGAACATCCAGGGGGAAGCGGTCGCCTTTTTGGAAAACCGACTCCCTTCCCTGGCAGCGAAGGACAACGCGCCCAATGCCCTTGACCGTGGCTGTGTTCTCGCTGAGGTCCATGATGCATGCCGTGTGCTCGTCGATGCCGAGCAGCGAGACATCGGCGGGAAGCATGGTTTCCAGTTTGTGCAGACGAGTTTCGCCCATGTAACAGAAGCGTGTGTCGTGGGTACCACCCTCGGCGTTGTTCCAATGAGGAATCACCGCGAGGTTGAATCCGAAATGGCCAAGGAGGTCCAATCCCTCCACCCAGTGGAGATCCTCCCCGACCTTGTAGATCTCATAGACGGGGAGCGTGAACCGCCCTACCGTAAGTGCGGCGGCGCTGGCAGCCGTGAGGCAGCCTCCATTTTCGATCCGGGATATTAGGATTTCCCTGATCGGGGTCTGCCGCCATTGGCGAACAGCATAGGTGGGACTGCCCGGTCCCATGAGAATGAAGCCGGAGTTGCTCAGATTGCGGAATACAATCTCGGTCTCGGCTGGCGGGACACAGTCCTTCGACTTGAAAGACACTATCGACATGGGATGGTTCACATGGTCACGAAAATAAGCGACAGCCCTCTCGGACAGCTGATCGGCATTGAGCTGAAACCCGGCGGGTGTGTCGAGGAATGCTGCAGTGGGCGGGAGCTTCACCTTTCTCAGAAGTCCCTTGTGCACCTCAACCATGGTCGAAGTCAGCTCACCGGAGCCCATGAGGGCAATAACGCCAGCATTCGGATTGTGAAGGAATTGACTCATTCCATGCGTCCTGTTACAGGCAAATTGCAGTTTTAGGGACTAATAATGAATATTAGTATGATCTGCAATGGCTTGTTGAGGGGGATAGGGTGTGAAGAAAGCCGTCATCTTTGACTTTGGCAGAGTCATTTCCGCTCAGAAACCACCGTCACTTTTCGCCTCCTACGAACGGGATTTGGGCCTCGAAGCCGGGACGATCAACACCATCATGTTCGAAAGCGAAGTCTGGAAAGACACGCTGTCCGGTCGAATGACGTACGACCAATTCTGGCAATCCATCGGCCCGTCACTCGGGCTCCGGTCACCATCTGCCATTGTGGACTTTCAGAGAAGATATCACGGAGACGAGAAAATCAACCAGGAAGTTGCAGAAATCATCATGGGGCTCCGGCGAAGATGCAAACTGGCTGTCCTGTCCAACGCGCCTGCCGGGCTCTCGCATTGGCTGGCTGATTGGGGTATCCTCCACTGGTTCGACGAGGTGTTTTGCTCCGGAGACGAAGGCTTGGTCAAACCCGATCCCCGAACGTTTCAGACAGTACTGCGGCGGCTCGCCGTTGAACCCGAAGCGGCTGTTTTTGTGGATGACACCTTGGAGCACGTCCGGGCCGCAGAGGCTCTTGGAGTTCAGGGAGTGCTTTTCACGAGCGCACGTGAGCTGAAACGGGAGTTGGGTCAGTGCATCTTCCAGGGCCCGTCGGTGGTGTTTGAAGAGGGTTGAGTTGTCTCCCGCATCGGCTTGTGAAATGTAATTGACTCTTGGCAGGGAAAAGGACCCCCTGGTAGAACCCGGACATGCCTCTCCTCTGGGAATTGATGATTTCTCTCGCTCGGCAAGAATGACAGGAATGGGACAGGTTCGAAGTATGCCCGTGAGACGATCGGTTCAAGTCTTCGCAGCATGTTTCTTCATGCTCTGCACTCTTGCTTTGGATTCAAGGGATGGTTCACCCAGTTCCGGGGGCTTTAGAGGGGGTCAGGCTTATGCCGGGGTGTTCCCGTCGTGCGGTGAGGAACCGCTGCAGCAAGAAGACTGCGCTTTGGCATGGGAAGAGCGAGTCATTAGCGAGGAAGAGCTTGAGAGCCTCGCCCAGCGGGACCCGGACATGAGTCCGACCGTGGCGCGAGGCATCCTGGCGAGGCTCAATGTGCGAGCTCGATACTATATTGCCGAGGACATCAAAGCAAAGCGCGCCCTGAAAGTGCCCCTCGATTTCCATCGATACAAGAGCTGGACACCCATGCCTGCCCGCCTCCCTGAAGTCGGGCACCTCCTGAAGTTCGTCATCATCATCAAGAACATTCCATTCCTGGGCTGGTACGAGCACGGTAATCTTGTTGGTGATGCCGAGGTGTGCATCGGCAAGAGCTGGGGATCGACGAAGAGTGGCGTCTACAGGGTGGACAACAAGATCATTGATGCCGTGTCACTGAAATACAAGAATGCATTCGGAGAACCGGCTCCAATGCCTTGGGCCATGAGGATATACGAGCACGTCTGGGTTCACGCCGGAGACATTTCCAGCGGCTATTGTTCCCATGGTTGCATCAATCTTCCATTGCATCCAGCAAAGGCACTCTTCGAGTGGGCAGACACCAACACGGTTGTTGCCGTAGTTGAATCCCTGGAGCAAATCCCCGCATTCTTCAAGACTCACAGGTCCAACGGTTTGCTCTTC
Organism: uncultured Syntrophobacteraceae bacterium; assembly: GCA_964623165.1. Classification (GTDB taxonomy): domain Bacteria; phylum Desulfobacterota; class Syntrophobacteria; order Syntrophobacterales; family Syntrophobacteraceae; genus JAAYUJ01. The sequence continues at coordinate 1,866 of CAZURN010000015.1, read as the reverse complement.
CCTGGATCTCCGCAGAGACCAAGACTGCTCGCACCGTCCTTGCCTTCGACTGGAGACAAGCAGGGTGTGGAACCACGCTTGTTCAGGGTACCTTCAATGAATTCCGCAACATCCCGTGCTCCTCCTTGAGGGTGCAGTCCTGAACAGATCAGGGGGCATTTGAAAATCCCATGTGGTTGCGATAAACTTCCAGCCAACCACGATGCATCGGGATTGTCCGTGGGTTGCACGCCTGGAACGGGTCCCACGTCTTAAAGGTTCGAGGGTTCGGAAGATTCAGGTTGTTGGTCAAAGTGAATTGCGGGGCGGAAATGATGGATCAGACTGGCTTGGAATTCTGGCGGCAGCACTCGGTGCGTTTTCTTGAAATGGTTTTTCATTCGGGCAAGCGGGAGAGCGTCCAGCAGCCGGACGGTTATGGGAAAGCAACACGGGAGTGCGGCGACACCATAGAGGTCTATCTCACCGTTAGAGGCGGAAGAATCCGAACGGCATCCTTCCAGACCAACGGCTGCATCTATTCAGTGGCCTGCGCCAATGCAATGGTTCACCTCATCGAAGGGAGACCGGTTGAGGAAGCTTGGGCACTCAGTCCGCAGGACATTGCAAATTATCTGGAAACCCTCCCCGAAAAGGAATTCCACTGCGCCGCTCTGGCCGTTCGGGCCCTCCGTGCAGCGCTGACGGACAACAGGGAGGTGGAAAGGCAGCCCTGGAAGAAATTCTATCCACGGAAGTGATGCTCTGAGTCCGGAACCGACACTGTAGGGATGGGCACGCCACAGTTGGGATGGAAATGGTGCCGAAAGGCGGACAAAAGAGGTCGCTGCTGAACCAGTGCCCACTGGAGCTGCTCAGTGGCAGCACATGTCGGTTAGCCCACGGATCATTCTTTCCTCTTCAAGCCTTTTCCCAATCCACAGAAGCACCTTGGAGAATTCGTCCTTCATCTCTTTCAGGGCTCGGCCCCGATGGCTCACCAGGGACTTCTCCTGAAGGTCCATCTCTCCAAAGGTCTTTCCCGCTGGAGGGTAAAAGAACACCGGATCGTAGCCGAACCCATTGGTTCCCCTCGGTTCCTCCGCGATGACTCCCTCGCAGCTCGCCTCGTAAGTGAGGGCCGGCCCTGTTGGGACAGCTAGGGAGAGAACGCAGCAAAACCGTGCTTTTCGATTTGTGACCCCCTTCAGGGCATCGAGAAGTTTCAGGTTGTTCTTTTCGTCGGTGGCGTTGGAGCCTGCATAGCGGGCGGAATGGACGCCTGGGGCTCCCCCGAGGGCCTCAACCTCCAGTCCCGAATCATCAGCCAGGGCAGGGAGTCCAAGGACTCTGGCAGTGAAATAGGCCTTTTTGTATGCGTTTTCCTCGAACGTGGCTCCGTCTTCCTTCACCTCGGGGATAGGCCCAAAGTCATTGAGGTCCCTGACATCCACAGGAAAATCACTCAGAAATTCTCTTATCTCCTGGGACTTCCCGCGATTTCTCGTGGCAACGACAATGGTGATGCTTTCCATTGGAATGAATCTCTCCATGGGGATCACGCAGACTCATGCGGTGCGGGTTCTTTCTCCTCGCTGACTTCCTGGGCCTTCGGTTTCTTGCCAAAAATGTGCACGACCCAGACGCTGATTTCGTAGAGAATCAGGAGCGGTCCCGCCATCATGAGCTGTGAAAAGACGTCTGGACCGGGAGTGAGTGCTGCGGCGATAATGAATATGAGGACAATGGACACCTTTCGCATACGCCTCATGAAGGCGGCCGTGATGAGTCCGAGCTTGGCCAGGAAGAACGCGAAAATCGGGAGCTCAAATACAATTCCAAAGCCCAAGAGCAGTCTTGTGCTGAATTGGAGAAACTCCCGGGTGG